>WHSV01000113.1 GCA_009379915.1 Actinomycetota bacterium
GATCGGGCTCACCGGGCTCGAGACCTACGTCTGGGTCGAGCGCCCCGCCCCGGTGGCGGTCTCGGCCGCGGCCGGTGCAACCACGGTCGACGCGCGGGCCTTCGCGACCCAGTACCTCTGGGACTGGGGCGACGGCGACGACACCCTGACCTACGACCCGGGACGGCCCTGGAGTCGCTTTGGGCCCGGGAGCATCGGCCACCTCTACGAGACCCGGGGCCGCTACCAGCTGAGCGTCGAGGTCGTGTGGGAGGCGCAGTGGCGCATCGACGGTGGAGCCTGGCAGGCGCTCGGGTTCTTCTCGCTGAGCGACTCGGTCGACTACCCGGTGCGCCAGGTCCAGGCTCGGCTCACCCGCACGAGCAACTGAATCTTCGGGGCTCGCTCAGACACAGGTGCTGCACGGACCTGTCGGACAACTGTCGGACACTCCTCCCGAGTAACCCGTTGTGCAGTCCTTGAGACACCCCGACGCCCGGGAGCTCGGGCAACACGCAGTGGAGTTCACGACCAAACCCAGCTTTGTGTTCGTTCGCTCATCGTTACCCAGCAATGTGCTGGCCAGGAACGAAGAGCTGGGCAGCGTTGCGAAATCGAACCGATAGCTGGGCGGCGTTGCAAAACCGAACCGGTGGCTGGGTGATGTTCGAGTCAACCCGGTGGCCCCCGATAGCATGGCCCGTCATGAAAAGGGTCCTGTTCGTAGCGAACCCGCGTGCGGGCTCTGTCTCGACCCGAGTCAAACAGGTGATCGTGAAGTCGCTGGAGGCCGACTTCAAACTCGAGGTCGTCGAGACCGCGGCGCGCAACCATGCCGGCGATCTGGCGAGGGACGCCGTGGATCGGGATTTCGAAGCGGTGATCGCGTTCGGTGGAGACGGCACTGTCAACGAGACGGCGCAGGGACTCGTCGGGACCGATGTAGCGCTTGGCATTCTTCCCGGTGGGTCCACCAATGTCATGGCGCGGGCGCTTGGCGTTCCGCGCGATCCGGTCGAGGCCACTGCATTCGTCGCGTCGCACCTGATGTCGTCCACCAGTGTTCGGGTCAACGCGGCCAAGCTCAACGACCGCTTCTTTCTGTTCCATGCCGGGATGGGGCTCGACGCCGAGACCGTTCGCCGAGTCGAGAGTGACCCGGAGGGCAAGCGCCGAAATCACGAGAAGCTCTTCGTCCGCAATGCGTTCAAGGCGGGGCTGACCCAGTATCGCGGGGTGGAACCGATGATCTCGATGACGGTCCCGGGGGCCGAGCCCGTGGAGGTCGTAACCGCGATCACATGCAACGGCGCCCCGTTCACATACCTCAAGAACTGGCCGGTGGATGTGTGCCCGAACGCTCGCCTGGATCTCGGGCTGGATGTCTTCGGAATCAGGCGGCTGAGAGCCAGGACGGTCCCTCGTCTCGTGTACGCCCTGTTCGTGAGCCGTTCCCACATCCGCTGGCGCACGAGCTCGTACCACCACGATGTCGAGTCGGTTCGGCTCGAGGCGAAGGCGCCCATGCCCGTCCAGCTCGACGGCGACTACATCGGGGAGCTGGACGGAGCCGACATTAGACTGGTCAGAGAGGGGCTCAGCCTCCTGGTCTGAACCGGCTCACCGTTTAGCGAGCGCGCCGGCATCGCCTAGGCTGGATTCGTAACCCTCCAAGCACTCAGGAGTGACGATTCCAGCATGACCACACCCAACCGTGACCAGGTCGTTTCGCTTCTCGGCGAGATCCAGGATCCCGAGCTACACCGCGGTCTGAACGAACTCCATATGGTCAGAAACCTCTCGGTCGAGGGCTCCAAAGTGACCGTCACGGTTGCGCTGACGGTGCCGAATTCGGCCTCGAGGCCCTACTACCTCGAGGTCATCCCGGCGAAGATCCGCAACGCTTTCCCCCACACCAAGGTCGACGTCGACTTCGTCGTCTTGTCCGAGGACGAGCGTCTAGCGCTGAGCGAGTCGATGCGTAAGGACTCACCCTCCCCGATGGCGGGTTCGGACTCCAAGACACGGGTCATCGCCATCGGCTCGGGCAAGGGCGGAGTCGGTAAATCGACCACGGCCGTGAATCTCGCCGCATCGCTGGCCAAGGGCGGCTACAGCGTCGGTCTTCTGGACGCCGACGTCTGGGGTTTCTCGGTGCCGCGCATGCTCGGCATCTACGAGAAGCCCTCGGTTCTCGGAGACCTCATCGTCCCCCCGGAAATGTTCGGTGTGAAGGTCGTGTCCATCGGGCTCTTTACGAGTGAGGAGAATCCCGTGATGTGGCGGGGGCCGATGCTCCACAAGGCGCTTCAGCAGTTCCTCGAGGACGTGCACTGGGGCGACCCCGACTATCTCCTGTTGGACCTCCCACCGGGTACCGGTGACGTCGCCATGTCGATCGCTCAATTCATTCCGGGGGCGGCAATGATCACGGTTACGACCCCCCAGGCCGTGGCGGAGAAGGTTGCCCAGCGCGCCGCTTTCATGGCCGAGAAGACCGGACTCAAGCCGACTGGCGTCATCGAGAACATGAGTTACTTCACCTGCGATCACGGGACGCGCTACGAGCTGTTCGGCCGTGGCGGAGGCGAAACCCTCGCGCAGCGTCTCCGGGTACCTCTGCTGGGCCAGATCCCCATGGATCCCAACCTGATGGAGTTCGCCGACAAGGGCGCACCCATCGTGTTGCAGGCTCCTGACTCGGCCGTGGCCCAGGCGTACGATCTGTGTGCCAAGGAACTCGTCAACCTGCTTCAGCCGAAGCCAAAAGCCAAGAAGCGCATCTCGCTTCCGCTCGGTGGCAATTGACCGAGAAGGGCATGGGAGGAGTCCATCAGTGGCGACGGTCACGCAACATCCACTAGAGCTCGTCGACCGCATCGGCGGCACCGTCGATGCGGTGGGCGCCACGGAGCGCGCGGCGTCGCTCGCGAAGCGATCGATCAAGAAAGACTCCAAGATGTGGGCGCTTGACCTCGCGTTGAGATGCTGCGACCTGACGACGCTCGAGGGCTCGGATACACCGGGGAAAATTCGCCAGCTTGCGTCGAAGGCGATTCGCCCGGCCCCCGGCGATCCCTCGATTCCATCCGTGGCGGCACTGTGCATCTACCCACGACTCGTTCCCGTTGCGGCCGAGGCGCTACGAGGCTCGGGAGTGCACCTCGCTTCGGTGGCCACGTCATTCCCGTCCGGCCAGGTGCCGCTGGAAATGCGACTCGAGGAGATTCGCCGAGCGGTCGCCGACGGCGCCGACGAGATCGACATCGTTATCAGCAGAGGAGCCTTTCTGGCGGGCGACGAGTCTGCCATCTACGAGGAGGTGGCCGAGTCTGTCGAGGCGGCCGGCGACGCCCACGTCAAGACGATCCTCGAAACGGGCGAGCTTGGAAGCTACGACCGTATTCGCCGAGCCTCTCTGATTGCGATGACTGCCGGTTCTCATTTCATCAAGACCTCGACAGGAAAGATCGGCGAAAGCGCGACGCTGCCGAGTGCGCTCGTTATGGCGGAGGCGATCCGGGACTTCGCCGAGTTCACCGGTCAGATGGTCGGGCTCAAAGTCGCCGGTGGCATTCGGGCATCGAAGGATGCGATTCGTTATCTCGTCATCGTCCACGAGACGCTCGGCGATGAATGGCTCGACCCGGACCGCTTCCGTATCGGCGCGTCCTCGGTGGTCAACGACTTGTTGATGCAGATCGACTTCCTTCGCTCCGGAAGGTACTCGGATCCCGACCGCTACACTTTGGATTAGCGATCGTCTTTGACGGTCGCGTGACTAAGGAAACGAACGATGGCTAAGTGGGAATACGCTCCGGCCCCCGAGTCGACCGACATCGTCGACATCAAGGACACCTACGGCCTCTTCATCGACGGTCGGTTCGTCGAACCGGCTTCCGGTGAGTACTTCAAGACGATCAATCCCGGCACCGAGGAGGTGCTCGCAGCGATTCCGGTTGCGGGCCAAGAGGACATCGATCGCGCGGTGGACGCGGCGCGCACAGCATTTGAGAAGTGGTCGGCACTACCCGGGAGTCAGCGCGCCAAATACATCTTTCGTATCGCTCGGATGGTTCAAGAGCGAGCGCGTGAGCTCGCCGTGCTCGAGTCGATGAACGGTGGCAAGCCCATCAAGGAGAGCCGCGACGTAGACGTTCCACTCGTGGCCGCTCACTTCTTCTACTACGCGGGGTGGGCCGACAAGCTCGCCTATGCTTTCCCCGGACGCCGTGCCGAGCCCATCGGTGTGTGCGCGCAGATCATCCCTTGGAACTTCCCACTGCTGATGCTGGCGTGGAAGATCGCACCCGCGCTGGCCGGAGGAAACACCGTCGTTCTCAAGCCCGCCGAGACGACTCCGCTCACGGCCCTGCTCTTCGCGGAGATCTGCGAGCAGGCGGAGCTCCCTGAAGGAGTCGTCAACATCGTTACGGGTGCCGGCGCCACCGGTCAGACGCTCGTGCGGCACCCCGACGTCGACAAGGTCGCCTTCACCGGGTCGACCGAGGTCGGCAAGGAGATCCAAAGAGCGGTCGCCGGGACGAACAAGAAGCTGACCCTGGAGCTTGGAGGCAAGGCGGCCAACATCATCTTCGACGACGCTCCTCTGGACCAGGCAGTCGAGGGAATCGTCAACGGCATCTTCTTCAATCAGGGACACGTCTGCTGTGCGGGATCGAGGCTTCTCGTTCAGGAAACGATCGCCGAACGGCTCATCGCGAAGCTCAAACGGCGCCTCGGGACACTTCGGCTCGGTGATCCGCTCGACAAGAACACAGACATCGGCGCCATCAACTCGCGCGACCAGCTCGAGAGAATTCGCAGTCTCGTCGGCATCGGCGTCGAGGAGGGGGCGGAGCTCTACCAGCCGGCCTGCGAGATTCCCGACCGTGGTTTCTTCTACCCACCGACGGTTTTCACCGGGGTGAGCCAAAGTCATCGCATCGCTCAGGAGGAGATCTTCGGCCCCGTGCTCTCTGTGATGACCTTCCGCACTCCGGCCGAGGCCGTGACCAAGGCCAACAACACTCCTTTCGGTCTGAGCGCCGGCGTGTGGACGGAGAAGGGGAGCCGCATCCTGTGGATGGCGGATCGCCTCCAAGCGGGAGTCGTCTGGGCCAACACCTTCAACCGCTTCGATCCCACCAGCCCCTTTGGCGGCTACAAAGAGTCCGGCTTCGGCCGCGAGGGCGGCCGACACGGCCTCGAGGCCTACGTTCGCCTCGCGGAGGTGCGGTAGATGCCCGAGCGAGTGGACGTCCGCAAGACCTACAAGCTGTTTCTGGGCGGCGATTTCCCAAGGTCGGAGTCCGGCCGTTCCTATGAGGTGATGGACTCGAAGGGCGATTGGCTGGCCAACGCGTCTCGCGCGTCGCGCAAGGACCTACGGGACGCAGTAAAGGTTGCGCGCTCAGCGTGGAGCAAGTGGGCAGGCGCGACTGCCTACAACCGTGGTCAGGTGCTCTACCGCATCGCCGAGATGATGGAGACGCGCCGCGCGGAGCTGGTGGCAGAGGTCGCAGGTGCCGAAGGTAAACGCGGAGCATCCAAACAGGTCGACGAGGCCATCGACACCTGGGTCTGGTACGCGGGCCTGGCCGATAAGCTCACGCAGATCATGGGTGGCTTGAACCCGGTTGCGGGGCCTTACTTCAACCTGACTGCTCCCGAGCCCACGGGGGTCTGCGGGATCGTCGCTCCAGAGACTCCCTCGCTGGGTGGCTTGGTCGGCCGCATCGCACCGGCCCTGTGTGGGGGCAACGTCGTGATTGCTCTCGCGAGCGAGCCTCATCCGCTTCCGGCCGTTGCTCTGGCGGAGTGCCTGGCGACCTCCGACCTACCCAAGGGAGTCGTCAACATTCTGACCGGCCATACGGCCGAACTGACACCTTGGCTTGCGAGCCACGGAGATGTGGACGCGCTGGACGTGACCGGCGTTGGCGCCGAGCAGCTTGCGGACGCCGAGCGAGCGGGAGCCGATAACGTGAAACGCGTGATCAAGGGCAGCGGGGCTCGCAGTCCTTACGAGGCGACGGCGTTCATGGAGATGAAGACCGTCTGGCATCCAAAAGGAGCTTGATGGCGGGTTCCGGCCCATAGACTGGCGTCATGGCGAACCCACTCATCCACGAGGGTCCGGTGCCCCTCTTCGTACACGGCGCCCTGGAGTACGTGGCCGGTCTGGCGTTCATCGCAGCCCCCTTGCTGCTGGACTACGACTCGGGAGCAGCGGTTGCGATCTCGATAGTCGTGGGCGTCGTGGTGCTGCTCGTTGCGGCCACGACCGAGGGGCCGACCAGCCTCGTCAACGCTCTTGCCGTATCCGTCCATGTCGTGCTCGACTACGTGCTAGCGCTCTTTCTGATCGCAACTCCCTTCTTGTTCGATTTCGGGGGAGAGACCGCTCCCACCGCCTTCTTCATCGTGCTGGGCGTCATCCACCTGCTGCTGACGATCGGCACCCGCTTTTCGACCGCTCCCGTCGAGCCGGGTAGATCGCAGACCAGCTAGAAGAACAAGAAGGCGCCCTTGAGGGCGCCTTCCTGAGAATGTTCAGTCTGGTCTAGGTGTCGCCGCCTCCGCTGGCGCTGCCGCCTCCGCTGGCGCTGCCGCCACCACCGCCACCACCGCCACCACCGACGAAGGTGTTGTCGCCGCCCGAGGTTCCGTCGTTGCCCCTGGTGTTGTCCCCGTCCCCGGTGTTGTCCCCACCCGAGGTTCCGTCGTTGCCCCTGGTGTTGTCCCCGTCCCCGGTGTTGTCCCCACCGGAGGTCCCGTCGTTGCCCCTCGTGTTGTCCCCGTCCCCGGTGTTGTCCCCACCGGAGGTCCCGTCGTTGCCCCTGGTGTTGTCGCCGTCGCCATCGTCGTCATCGTCCTGGGCGAGGACATCGTCGTCGTCATCGTCCTGACGCTTGACTCCCTCGTCGTCCATCTGGAGCGCCTGCGTCTCGGTGGATTGGTCGTCACTCAGTATGAACGTCGAGACTCCATCGAGGCCGAGAATCATGGCGAGTCCTGCAACCGCTGCGGTTCCCAAGCTCATCTCTTCCTCCTTCGTTCATGGGTTTCCCTCTCTGTGGCCATCAACCTAGGCAACCGGCGTGAGAGACTGATGAGTCATCCATGAGAGACGTCTCATCTGAGGGGGGCAGGCGATGTCTGCTGTGCTACGGTTTGCTCCGCAGCACGACGGGGGTCGTGGAGGGCAAGGCACGAGCTTGTCCGCCTTCGTCAACAAGGCGATCGTCCCCGACGATCGTTTGGGAAAGAGAAAGGAAGCAGTGGTGGCCGAAGGCACCGTGAAGTGGTTCAACAACGACAAGGGATACGGCTTCATTTCCCAGGCCGACGGCGAGGATGTGTTCGTACACTTCTCCGCCATCCAGGGTGATGGGTACAAGTCGCTGCAGGAAGGTCAGGCCGTGTCGTTCGAGGTGACGCAGGGTCCCAAGGGCAAGCAGGCGTCCAACGTCGTCCCTCAGTAGCTTCCTACCGAACGGACGAAATCAAGAAGGGCCCCCGATTCGGGGGCCCTTTCTCTGGCGCTGACTCGTCTGATTGGCGTGTCCTCTGGTTGGTGAGGGCGTGACCGGCGCCGATTGGGGGGCTGGTCTAGCCTTCTTTGCCGCTGTGACGGAGTTCCGGCGCAACTCTTCGCCGATTTGATCGGTATTCGACCATGCTGCCCGAAGGAAAGGCGCAGACGCGCGCACAGGCGGACCGACGTAGTTTCGACCAAGAACGACGCCAGGCGTCGGTAAATGGTCGAAAGTCCGAGGACCAGGCCGGCGACCGGGCTAGGAACTCGAGAAAGAGGTCTCAGGTCTCGTTTGATGTCGTTCGCGAAGGTCGACCCTC
>WHSV01000114.1 GCA_009379915.1 Actinomycetota bacterium
AACGCCGTCGTTCTGGGATTCGGGCAACGTCGGTTCCTCGGTTCCCTCCAGGGCGCGCTGATCGAACAGCTCTCTTACGTCGTCGCCGATGAACCGGGTCAACTGCGCGTAGCTGTGTGGATCGTCCGTCCCCATACGCTGGTGGTAGTAGCGCAGCGGAAAATAGACACTGAGGTCGTTCTTGGCTCTGGTGAGTGCGACGTAGAAGAGCCTCCGCTCCTCCTCGAGGGCCTCCTCGTCACCGGTCGCCATGTCGCTCGGCATCATCCCGTCCGCCGCGTGGATGACGTAGACGACCTCCCACTCACCACCCTTGGCCGAGTGGATGGTCGAGAGAATCAGGTAATCCTCGTCGAGCAACGGGGGCCCGGCGAGATCCCCGGTCGAGCTCGGCGGGTCCAGAGCCAGGTCGGCGATGAACCTCCCGCGGGCGTTGTAGCCCGATGCGATCTGTTCGAGTTGCACGAGATCGGCGATACGCACCGCGGGGTTGTCGTAGATCCGTACGAACACGGCCTCGCACCAGCGGCGCAACCGTTCGACTTGAACCGCCGGGGCGGATTCCTGTTCCAGACAGTCGGCGAACGCGTCGGCGAGCGACCGCAGCTCGTCGAGACCCGGCTTGGGAATCCCCGGCGGCTCGTCTATGAAGCGCTTGAGCGGCGACTGCTCCGGAGCCGTCTCGCTGTCTCGGCGCACTCCGATGTGCTCCATTACTCGGGTCGCCGTCGCCGGCCCGACACCCTCTATCAGCTGCAAGATGCGGAACCATGCGAGCTCATCGTAGGGGTTCTCCATGATGCGGAGAAGCGCGACGACGTCCTTTACGTGGGCCGCCTCGACGAACTTCAGCCCCCCATACTTCACGAACGGGATGTTGCGCCGGGTGAGCTCGATCTCGAGGTGAGCGCTGTGGTGCCCGGTTCTGAAGAGTACAGCCTGGTCCTTCAGAGCGATGCCCCGTTCGCGCGCCTCCAGGACCTGCTTGCAGATCTCGTCCGACTGCTGAGCCTCGTCGAGACAGGTAACGAGCTTGGGTGGCGTTCCGCTCCCCCGTCGCGACCACAGATCCTTCTCGTACCTTCGCCGCGCTCCCGCGATCACCGCGTTCGAGACGTCGAGGATCGGCTGAGTCGACCGATAGTTCTCCTCGAGCCTGATGACCGTTGTCGAGTCGAAGTGTTGCGGAAAGTCGAGGATGTTGCGGACCGTTGCTGCTCGGAACGAGTAGATGGCTTGAGCGTCGTCCCCTACCGCCATGATGTTGGCGTTCTCGGCGCGCATCGCTCTCAGGATGTCGGCCTGGACGCCGTTCGTGTCCTGGTACTCGTCGACGAGCACATGATCGAACAGCGACGCCACGCGGGCGCGTGCGTCCGTATGGACCAAGAGCGCGTGCCAGTACAACAGCAGATCGTCGAAGTCGAGCACCGCCTGCTCGCGCTTGCGCTCTGTGTAGGACGTGAAGATCGCGGCGACGTCCTCTGCTTCGTCCTTGCACCACGGAAAGTCGGCCTCCAGCACCTCGGGCAGCTTGGTGCGGGAGTTGACCGCACGAGAGTAGATGGCGGCGAGCGTCTCCTTCTTGGGGAAACGCTTACGACCGCGTCCGAGCTCGAGCTCGTTGCGGAGAAGGTTCATGAGATCGGCTGAGTCGGCCTGATCCATGACCGTGAAATTCGGTGGAAGTCCGAGAGCCTGGCCGAAGGTGCGGAGCAGACGATTGCCCACCGAGTGAAAGGTCCCACCCCAGATCCGTCCGGTTCTGCTCTGGCTCGTGAGGCGGCCGGCTCGCCGGAGCATCTCCTGCGCCGCTCGCCGGGTGAAGGTGAGCAGCAGGATTCGCTCCGGGGCCACTCCTCGCTCGACGAGGTGGGCGACCCGGGCTGCCAGCGTCTTGGTCTTCCCGGTCCCCGCCCCCGCGATCACGAGCAGCGGGCCCTCTCCGTGCTCGGCCGCGGCTCGCTGCTGCGGGTTCAGCCCGGCCAGGTGGCCGGGCTCGGTCTCGAGCGTCGAATCGAACATGCGTTCGAGCATAGACGCGCCCCGCCCGATGGTGCCGGAAATATCTTCTTTACCGATTCAGGAATAGACGTTTGAAAGCCCTGGTTTCAGGCTATAGTCCATCTGTATCGATTCAGAAAGGAGCCCGCAAATGCTCGATCTCGTAGCAGGCATGGAGATCGCCCGGAGCGCGTCGCGCTCCGCCATGGAGGATGAGCCCGTCCGGTCTCGACCGCTCGAGCGATCCCCTCGCCTTCGCCCGGCGCTGGCGGGCGGTCTGCGCAGGCTCGCCGAGGCGGTCGACGTCCCCGTCGGCCGGCCGGCCCGGCGCTAAGGCGCCGAAGTCGTCGTCGATCTGACGACCAGGTTCGTCGGGAGGATCCGGCGACGGTGTTCCGGCTCGTTGCCGCCGATCAGGTCGAGGAGCATTCGACCCGCCCAGAGACCCTTCTCGTAGAGGGGCTGGCGCACCGTCGTGAGTCCCTCGACGGCTGCCATCTCGACATCGTCGTACCCGACGATCGATAGCTCTTCGGGTACGGCGATGCTCAGGTCTCTTGCAGCCTTCAACAGGCCGATGGCCAGGAGATCGCTCATCACGAGGACCGCAGTCGGTCGAGGACGTGTTTCGAGAATCATCCGCCCCGTCTGGTAGCCCAACTGGACCGAACTGTGGCCTCCGGGATCAACCGTCTCCCACACCGCCACATCGGGCCACTCGATACCGTGCGCTTCAAGACCCTTTTGGTAGCCGGCAAAGCGGCGCCGGGTGACCGGATAGCGCACCAGCGATTGCCTGGCCAAGTCGGCCGGCCCCACGTAATTGTCGGGCGCTATTCGGAAGCACATGATCGCAATGCTTCGGTGCCCAAGGTCCGCGAGGTGACTCGCAGCCAAAGCGGCCCCGGTCTCGTCTTCGATCTCGACCGTGTATGCATCCTCGGGAGTGATCACCTCCACGAAGACCGAGGGAAGGTTGCGGGCGAGGGCGGCTGCCGTCAACGCCTCTCCCTCGGGCAGCGAATAGAGGATGAATCCATCGACCGCGGCGTCGCGCACGAGCTCGACTGGGAGATCGCGCAGTCCGATCCCTGGAACCAGCAACATGCTCATGCCCTCAGGACCGACTGCGGCTGCAACCCCCTCGAGCAGCTTCGTGGACGCGGGATCGACGAACTGAAACGTGAGTGCTTCGGGCATCAGGATGCCAATGGTGTCGGTCCTGCCCTTACGAAGCATGCGCGCCGCTGGATGGGGACCCGAGTAGCCAAGCTCGTGGGCCTTGGCCAGCACCCTGGCGCGTAGTTCCGGTGAGATCTGATCCGGCCGGTTGTAGGCGTTCGAGACGGTCGTCTTGGAGACTCCAAGCTCCTCTGCGATGGACTGCAGCGTCATCTTGCTGTCCTTTGAAGGGCCCCCGTTCATGCGCCGAACATAGCCGACGAATTACCCTTGTTTGGTGCGGCGCGCTGCGATCCTGTCGTAGTTGAGACGGAACAGAGCGATCACTTCGTCGACTTCCGACTCACTCTTGATCAGCCGGCTCACCCAGCCGGACTCGGGAAGGACGTGGTGCGGTTGAGCTCGACCGGACTCGATGAGCTCGTCGCGCACCTTCTTGGGAAATGGAAGGTCGGCGAGCTTGTCGCCGTGGATGTGGCCGATCTCGATCCGACCCATCATGAACTCGACTCCTTCGAAGCGGTGGGAGTTGGCCTCGACTCCGTCCCAGCTCGTTACTTCGTCGTGAATGCGGGTTGCGATGGCGCCCATAGTCTCTCCTTTACAGATCGAGTTTCTCGAGGGCGAGTAGGTAGCCCTCGGAATAGCTGGGGAACTGAGCAACGGTGTCGATGAGAACGTCGATCGAGAGCTGCGCACGGATTGCGAGGACGGCCTCGTGGATCCACTCGGAAGCGAGTGGTGCGACCGCCCAAGCTCCGACCAGGGTCTTGGTGGCTCGATCGGCCACCACTCCCAGGTGCCCCCGCGGATCCTGCTCGTAGGTGATGGGACGCGCCAGCATCGCGGCCAGATCGATGGTCGCGGTTGCAACATCAATGCCCTTGTCGCGCGCCTGCTCCTCGGTCAATCCCACGGTTGCGATCTCGGGATCGCAGAAGACGACGCGCGGGATGGCTCGGTAGTCGGCGACGCGGTCCCGACCGAGGATGTTGTGAGCGACCACCCGTCCCTGGTACTTGGCGACGTGGGTGAATAGCGACACTCCGGTGACGTCGCCCAGGGCCCAGACACCGTCGGCAACGCGGCAGCGTTCGTCGATGGGAACTCCCCGATCGGCATCGATCCCGATGCTCTCGAGCCCCAGCCCTTTGACGCGCGGGCGGCGTCCCGTGGCGACGACGATGACGTCGGCACTCAACTCGCTGCCGTCTTCGAACTCGACGACTTTCGAGCCGCCCCCGCGGCGGGCGCGCACCGCGTTCTTGCCGGTGTGGACCTCGACGCCGTCCTCGGCGACGTAGTCGACGAGCAGCCTGGACACCTCGGCGGTCTCGCGATCGAGCAGCCGGTCGGCTCTTTGAACGAGCGCCACGCTCGAACCGTAGCGGGCCAGCATCTGCGCGAGTTCGAGGCCCACCGGACCGGCGCCGATCACGAGCGTGCGCTCGGGGATCTCCTTTAAAGCCGTGGCTTCGCGATTCGTCCACGCCCCGACGTCCTCGAGTCCCTCTATTGGAGGCAGCGTCGGCTCCGAACCGGTGGCCAGAAGGATGTCGGTGGCCTCGATGCGCTCGTCCCCCACCTCGACCACGCCAGGTCCGGCGAGTCGTCCGGCTCCTTTGAAGACCGTCGCGCCCTGTTGCTCGTAGCCCTCTATCTGGTTCGCGTCGTCGTAATTGCGCACCATGAAGTCGCGGTACGCGGCGGCTTCGGTCCACGACAACGAAGGATCGCCGAGGCCGGCCGAGCGGCGCGCTTCACTGCGAGCCTCGGGCGGCCGGATCAGAGTCTTGGAGGGCATGCAGGCCCAGTAGGAGCACTCCCCACCGATCAACTCGCGCTCGACCACCGCGACGTTCTTGCCCTCCGAGATCAGCCGATACGCGGCGTGCTCACCACCAGGGCCCATCCCGACCACGACTGCGTCGAAGCGCATGTCACTCCTTAGATCGACGGTGGACCCTAGTGATTGTGCCCTTAAGCCGCCTTTTTCACCGAGGGGCGTTCGATTCCGAGGGCGATCCTCAGGAGTTCGTCGACATCGCCGACGAGGTGGAAGGTCATCTCGTCGCGCACCGACTCGGGCACGTCGTCGAGATCCCCGCCGTTGCGCTCGGGCAACAGGACCTCGGTCAGGCCCGCCCTGTGGGCCGCGAGCACCTTCTGCTTGACCCCACCGATCGGTAGCACCTTGCCCTGCAGCGTTACCTCACCGGTCATTCCGAGCAGAGACTTGACCCTGCGACCGGTGAGCAGACTCACGAGGGCGGTGGTCATGGTCACTCCGGCGGACGGTCCGTCCTTGGGAACGGCCCCCGCGGGAACGTGGATGTGCACACGCTCCTTGTCGAAGTTATCCGCAAGCTCGAGCTCGGCCGCGTGCGAACGCACGTAGCTCAACGCGATCTGAGCCGACTCCTTCATCACGTCACCGAGCTGTCCGGTAAGCGTCAGGCCCGGCTCTCCATCCATCTTCGTGGCCTCGATGAACAGCACGTCTCCGCCCGTTCCCGTGACCGCGAGACCGGTTGCGACACCGGGGACGCTCGTGCGGTCGGCAGCCTCGAAGAAGAACTTCTGTCGGCCGAGATAGTCGCGCACCTCGTCCTCGTCGATCGGGACGGGTGCCTCGATCTCTCCGGCCGAGAGCCTTGTGGCGGCCTTGCGCAGCATCTTGCCGAGCTCGCGCTCGAGATTACGGACGCCCGCCTCCCTTGTGTAATCGCTCACGACGCGAGCCATGGCTGCGTCGCTCACCGTGACCTCGGCGGGACGCAGACCGTTGCGCTCGAGCTGGCGTGCAAGCAGGTGGTCACGCGCGATGTCGATCTTCTCGGCCTCGGTGTAGCCGTCGAGGCGAATGACCTCCATGCGGTCGAGCAGGGGGCTGGGGATGGTCTCGACCACGTTGGCCGTGGTGATGAAGAGCACCTCGGACAAGTCGAGGTCGACGTCGAGGTAGTGATCGCGGAACGTGTGGTTCTGCGCCGGATCCAGCACCTCGAGCAGCGCCGAAGCCGGATCGCCGCGCCAGTCGGCACCGACCTTGTCGATCTCGTCCAGCATGAACACAGGGTTCTTGGTGCCGGCGTCCTTCAGCGCGCGCACGATGCGTCCTGGCAACGCGCCGACATAGGTACGCCTGTGTCCCCGGATCTCGGCCTCGTCGCGCACACCGCCCAGCGACACGCGCACGAACTTCCGTCCGAGCGAGCGCGCCACGGATTCTCCGAGCGACGTCTTCCCGACACCCGGAGGGCCGACCAGAGTGAGGATGGCTCCGCTTCCGCGGCCCCCAGCTTCGCCGAGTCCGCGTTCGGCGCGCAGCTTGCGAACCGCGAGGTACTCGATGATGCGGTCCTTCACGTCGGTCAATCCGGTGTGATCGGCGTCGAGAACCTTGCGGGCATCGCCGATGTCGAGGTTGTCGTCGCTTCGCACGTCCCAGGGGAGGTCCGTCATCCAGTCGAGGTAGGTGCGAATCCAACCGTACTCCGGGCTTTGTTCGCTCGATCGTTCGAGCCGGCCTAGCTCGCGCTCGGCCTCCTTGCGCGCCGCCTCGGGCATGTTCGACTTCTCGATCTTCGCCCGGTACTCGGCGACGATGTCACCGTCTTCGTCCTCGCCGAGCTCCTTGCGGATGGCCGCCATCTGCTGGCGCAGGAGAAACTCGCGCTGGTTCTTTTCCATCCCCTCGGAGACGTCCGTGCGGATCTTGTCGCGCAGGGTCAGCTCTCCTAGCGTTTCCTTCGCCCATGCGAGCACCTTCTCGAGGCGTTCTTCGACGTCTATCGTCTCGAGCACTTCGATCTTCTGCTCGAACGACAGGTCGGGCGAATAGCCGGCGGTGTCCGCCATCTGGCCGGGATCGTTGATCCCTCTCAGAAACTCGCTCACCTGGCGAGCGTTGCGAAGCTCGAGGATGTTCTCGACAGTCGCCCGGTAATCGCGAGCGAGCTCGAAGGCCCGCTCGGTGACGACCTGCTGGTCGTCCTCGATCTCGACCTGGACCCACACGGCGTCGCCGGTGCCGGACACGCCGGTGCCGATGACACCCCGTGCCAGGCCGCGCACGACGAGAGCTTCCACTCCGCTGACCAGCTGGCCCGCGTTCTCGACCGCCGCGACGGTGCCGACACGCGCGTAGCGCCCGTCGACCTTGGGCACCAGGAGGATCCGATTGTTCGTTTTCTCCGCTGCCTCGACTGCAGCGCGACCCTCGTCGCTTTCAAGCGCGACGGTCACGACCATGCCGGGCAGGATGACTCCGGAGTTGAGCGGCAGGAGCGGCAGCACCTCGTGCTCCGCCACGGGCCCACCCCGTTCGTTGCTGCTAGCAGACTGTGCCACAAAGGGCTCCTTATCTCTATCTCTCTGGCGAGCCACAGTTACACGATTACAAGTTGTCCAACCGAAAAACGCCCCGCGCCTATTCCCGTTCGTGACTCTGGGGGCCGGGGCGACTTCGGGGACACCTTATTTTTGGCCTCAGTCTCGCCTGGCGGTTGTCACGCCAAAAACCTGTCCGAACCTCCCCTCGCACAGCCCCCAAACCCACGTGAGTGGCCCCGAGAACCCGAAAC
>WHSV01000027.1 GCA_009379915.1 Actinomycetota bacterium
GTCCACGGTCGCCAGCGTGCTCTCCAACAGCTTCTTCGAGGCGGAGTGCGTTGCGACCAACTGGTCGAGTTCCTGAAGCTGGTCCCTGGCTTGTTCGGCCTCCTGCAACAGACCCTCCACATCGATGTCGCCGCCCGATTCCGGTTCCGCCGGTATCGGCAGCGCTCGAATCTGTACCAGAAGCTCCCTGACCTCGTTCAGGGTGCTCCTGCCTTCGTTCGAAGCCTCCTCAGCCTCCGCCGTAGTTGAAGCCAGGTCCGCGAGATGCTTCCGGTGTTCCTTGGCAGCCTCGTCCGCTTCGTGATCGGAGAGTGGCCGCAAACACGTGGGGCAGACGGCCTCCGACCCACCAAGCTGGGACATTGCATTCTCGATGAGGTCGGCCTGACCGCGAGCGGTTGCCGCTTTGCCGTCGGCCGATGAGATCGAGTCCTCGAGATCTCGTTCGGCTCGCTCCAGCAGCTCGGTGACGTCCTCCGATGTCGCCGCTTTCCCGAGGAGCGTGCTTGCCTCACCAGCGATCGATTCGAGCTTCTCGTTGCGTTCGTCGATGGAGGCCCGGAATCGCATCCACTGCTCGGCCAATTGAAGCCGCTCGCCTACTTCGTTTACCGCGGCGAGAGCTCGTCCTCGTTCCTCGTGAGCGGAAGCAAGGTTCTGATCCAGAGATTGCATTTCGGCCACCAGTTCGTCTCTCTGGCGTTTCTCGGTGCGCTGGGTCGTTTTCATCTTTCGAAGGGCGCTGGCCGCGGCGCGCGCAGTGGCCTCAGCGGTAGCGGCCGCCTGAAACAGCGGAGTAACCCCGAACACCGACGCGAGGTGATCCTGAAGCTGGAACTCGCCGTGAGTGGTCTCCAGTGACCCACCGTGGATCATGAACGTCAGCTGACCCAGCACGCGCACGTCGGCGCCGTACTCGCTTGCGAGAAGTTCGTCGAGCTCGTCCTGCGTCGCGATGATCGTTTCGCCGGCCTGCGCACTGAGGTCCACGCGACCTCGTCGGTCGACCGATCTGGTGATCGCCAGGTTCTCACCGGAGGGGAGCCGCACGACGACCTGCACGGTCGCGCCCTCCGCCTCTCCTCGAATCTGCTCGGCCGCATTTACCTCGGAGGCGTCACCGAGAAGCCCCCAAGCCGCTCCCATGATCAGAGACGTCTTCCCGATGCCGTTCGACGCGACGACGTACGTGGCCCCCGGACCAAACTCGAGATCGAGGTTGTCGTAGGCACGCCAGTTCTGCAGCTGAAGTCGTTCAATCATCTGGGCTTCACCAGTTTTTCGAGTTGAGAGACTGCCTCGTCCGGATCGAGTTTGCCGTCGTAGAGGTCGGCAGCGATCTTTGCCAGCGCGGCCGACTCACGCGGGCCCAGCCCCAAGAGCGCTTCCTTCTTGGGGTTCGCCTTGCGGGCTCGTTCGCCGATGGTTCGTTGGGTCTCGATGGCGTCCTCGGCGGCCTGTCGCGCGATCGTCGGAACGTCGACGGTGATGCCCCCCTCCTCGTCGAAGGCCGGAACCTCGTCCCAGTAGGGAATCAGCTCGTGCAGAAAAGCAGCCACGCCCTCGCCCACGGGTTGGATGGGACGCCGGTAGCGACGACCGACCAACGCTCCCCCGGGATTCTGGATGTGAGGGGCGCAGTCTTCGGGTTCCACCACCAGACACATCGAATCCTTGCCCACCATGGCGATCGCAGCCGTGTCGGGCAGCATGCGGAACACGCGCCCCGCATCGTCAAGACAGCCACCGTTCTCCTTGAGCTCCTCCGCGTTCGCATCGAGGAGCCACACGCGGACGCGTCCGCCGAACGTTCCGACGAGCCATTCCCCGAGAACCGGCACCCCCCCGAGCTGCGTTACGAATGCGGTTGCCTCCGGCGTGACGCGAACCTCGGGGGCCAGCGCCTCTTTTAGCTGCGCAAGTACCCGGTCGCCGAGCTCGGAACGAGCAGCTTCGTCCATGGCGCTCGGCGCGGCTTCGGGGGGCGACGTGCGCTCGTCCTCCTCCTCCACGCGCCCAAGCCCCAGTGCTACGCCGCCGGTCAAATCGAGGATTCGAATCAATTCCTCGAGTTCCTTCTGCTCCGAGGGGCTGAGGTGGCTGATGTCGGGCTCTGGAGCGCCCATCTCAACGTGGTCGAGGTACGCGGTCAGTGCGGCCTCGATGCGGTCCTCGATCTCACCCATCGTCCCCACCTCCTTCGCTTGGTGCTTCGTCTGATGCTTCGTCTACCGGCCGCCCTCGGCTCTTGAGATGCCTGCGGATCTTGATGGTGGCCATGGCGATGATCTGCCCCACCCTCTGGCCCGTTACCGGCGGGACGAGCTCACGTCCCACCGCGGCTCGGCTTTTTTCGTTGTATTGGACCTCGAGGAACACTTTTCTCTCCGTTGGTGTCAAAACCTCGTGAAGCGCCTCCTCCACGAGGGAGAGCAGTTCGACTCTCTCGATCTCTTCGCGATCCTCGAAGTAGTCGACGTCTGCACCTTGCGATCCTGGAAGGAGGTCCTTCCTGGTGATCTCTTCTCCGTCTTCCCGGTAGAGCGGGGCATCCAGGGGCGGCCCGATCCTCTTCACCTCGGCCCGTCGAAGTGCGTCGATCGCCTTGTTCTTCGCGACTCTGATGGCAAAGGGACGAAAGGGACCCTGGCGCTCGAAGTTCTTGGCGGCCATCGAGCTCCATGCTTCGTCGACCACATCCCAGGGGTCGATACCTCTTCCTCTCCCCACGCTCAAGACGGAGACCCGCATCAGTCCCCGGATCCGCTTGTATTCCTCACCGTCGACCCCATCCGGCAACTCTGGGTTCAGTGGCTGGTTATCCACGTGAAGTACCTATCGCAGGATCGCGAAAATCGAAAGCCCGGCCGCGGCTCGCTCCGCGAGCTTTCGGCATTCAGCCCCCCGAAACGGCGGCAGAAAGTCGAGAGTTCAGAGGAACCTTTCGGTGCCTCGATCTTGGGGTCACGCGCAACACCCCCGAGCGCCTCGGGAGGTCAGGCGGGTCTGATCGGGAGGTCGTAGTAGCGGCGGACGCTCGAGCCGATCCGGGACACGTCGGTCCCGTAGATGTGCAGCGAGATGGCAGTCCCGTCCCCCACGTTGCGGACGCGATGGATGTCGCCGGGCGGGGCGAAACCGCTGATGTCGCCCGTACCGTTCGAGCTATCTCCGGCTTCGATGAGGTGCCCGCCCGTTTCGTCGAGCGAGAAGATCTCCTCGTACTCGACGCCCTGAAGGACTCCGAACACGCACCAGGTCACATGGTCGTGTATCTGCGTCACCTGCCCCGGGCGCCAAACGAGGGCGACGATCGAGAAGGCTCCATCGGGCTCGACGTGTAGCAGGTGACTCTGATGGGCCTCGGGGTCGCCGACCCGCTGGTCGGAGGTGAGGATCTCGGGCGAGGGCAGGTGGCGCCGCAACTCGCCGGCTACGAGCTGGGCCGTCTCACGCCAGTCGGCGTGCGTGCCCACGGCAGCGCGGACCGCGGTCACCAGATCGCCGAGTCCAGGCGTCGCGGACCGGCGCGAGCCGAGAAGACCCACTTGTGGGCTTCCTGCTGTGTCGTTGGCACTCACGATCTCGATCCTCTCGTCATCGGAGCCGCTGGAATGATCGCGGCGCTCGCTAACTTTAGACAGACGTTCGAGCAAGAACTCATCGCCTGAGCCTGCAGCGAGGATCCAATCACAGATGTGACGGAGATTCGATGAGTTTCGCCGCGGCGGCCAGTCCTTATCCAGACGAAGAAGTGGACCCGGAGGGTTCGCCCGATAACCAAAGGAGTCGCTCGTGGAGTCCTCGCCATCCCACAGCACCGCCATTTCGATCCCGCAGCTACGCGCCGACCTCAACGGTCGAGTGATCGCCCCGGACGACGCCGGGTACGACGAGGCACGCACCATCTTTCCCGGCGGGATCGACCGCCGGCCGGCGGTCATCGTCCGAGCGGCGGACGCGACCGACGTCGCCCACGTCGTCTCGCTTGCGCGCGAGACGGGGCAGGAGCTTGCCGTCCGTAGCGGCGGTCACAGCATCTACAGCGTCTCCGAAGGCGGGATAGTGCTCGACCTCTCGAACATGAAGGAGCTGCAGATCGATGTCGAGGGACGCACCGCGTGGGCCGAGACGGGATTGACCGCCGGCGAATACACGAACTCGGTGGGGGCTCATGGGCTCGCGACCGGATTCGGCGACACCGGTTCGGTCGGCGTCGGGGGGCTCACACTCGGTGGCGGCGTCGGATACCTGGTGCGCAAGCACGGGCTCACCATCGACGACCTGCTGGCGGCTGAGATCGTAACGGCGGACGGCGAATTGCGCCGAGTGGACGCCGAGTCACATCCCGATCTCTTCTGGGCGATCCGCGGTGGTGGCGGAAACTTTGGGGTGGCGACCCGCTTCAAGTTCAGGCTGCACAAAGTGGATCAGTTCGTGGGCGGAATGCTGTTCCTGCCGGCCACGCACGACGTCATCCACTCGTTCATGGCCGAGGCGGAAGCCGCCCCCGAGGAGCTTTCGGCCATTGCCAACGTCATGCCGGCCCCCCCGATGCCGTTCCTCCCCGAGGAGTACCACGGCCAGCTCATCGTGATGGCCATCATGGCCTACGCCGGCGACACGGAGGCCGGCGAGCGCGCCATGGCTCCCTTCCGGGCGCTGGCCTCGCCGATCGCCGACATGGTACGGCCGATGACCTACCCCGAGATCTACCCTCCGGAGGAAGAGGATTACCACCCGATGGCGGCGGCACGCACGATGTTCGTCGATGCCGTAGATCACCGCGCCGTGGATACGATCATGGAGAAGCTGCAGACCTCGACCGCCTCGATGGCCGTCGCGCAGCTACGCGTGCTCGGTGGTGCGATGGCTCGGATTCCCGAGGATGCGACCGCGTTCGCCCATCGTGGGCGGCCGATCATGGTGAACGTCGCCGCGCTCTACGAGCGTCCCGAGGATAAAACGGTGAACGAAGCCTGGATCGCGGACTTCGCGGCGGAGCTCAACCAGGGTGACACGAGCGGATACGTCAACTTCCTCGGCGACGAAGGCGAGGCGCGGGTGCGCGCGGCCTACCCGGGTTCGACCTGGGACCGGCTGGTTGCCATCAAGCGTCGCTACGACCCGACCAATCTCTTCCGGCTCAACCAGAACGTCCCGCCGGCGACCGAGGAGGCCGGACGGTGAGAGCGGAGCAACCTAGACCTGAGAGTTATTTCCTACGAGTAGGTTTCGTTTGCTTCTTCTTGGGACGAGCACCGCGCCTCTTGCTCAATAGAGCGCGCACCGTTGTGCCTTCCGCCTTGGAGATGACGTCCGAGAACGTCGCAATCGGCTCTCTGAGAGAGGGTTGAATCTTCGCGAGTCTCTCTGCGAGACGGGTGAAGGTCTGAATCGTCTCGGCGTCGACCTTGCTCTCCAGAATCTCAAAGTTGTTCCCTCGGCGCAGCCACGGCTCCACCAAGCGGACGGTGAGGCCGAAGGCTTCCTCGTCTTCCAGAAGAGCTCCGGACAGGTCGGCGGCGTTGCTGTCGACGAACTCGACGACGCGCTTGCCCAGGGGGGTTCGGGCCAGCACGCGACCGCGCAGTCGGCGCAATTGCTGCTCCTTACGTCGCATCTTGCGTCGGGGGCCGGCCATCGCTGCCGAGGTTCCGAATATCGACTCCAAGAGCGCACGAACTGCGCCGTTGCATACCGTGGTCAGGTTCAAAGCGGTCAGCACGGCGTTGATGTCGTTGGCGATGGTGATGGGAACGCCGGCATTGTTGGTCCCACCCGCGTACAGGAGGCCAACCACGGGAAGGGTGTTGTTGAGCTCCCCGACGGCTTGGTTGAAGATCAGAGACCCGGAGTCACCCGCCGCGCTGAACTGATTCCCGTCTGTCGACGTAATGACGAAAGAGTTCGCAATCCGCCCCAGTCGAGTTCGGTTGCGGTAGTTGATGTTGAACGTACCGTTGATGGACGTGACCCGGCCGTTGGTCGTGAGTCTCGTCGTTCGCCCTCGCTTCTGTACGTTCATCCCAAGAGCGGGAGCTTGAACCTCGTAGATCGCCGGGCCGATATCGATGACGTTGTCGGTCCGGTCGACGGTGATCGTGCCGATGGCGGCGTCCACCGCGGTTACAGCCGGGAGCGTCGGCGACCCGGCCGGTACCGTCGTCAGAGAGATGTGTCGTTTGATCGTCCCGATTTGATCGGCGGGGAAAGTCCCGCCGTCAAGTCGACCGGGCTGGCAAATACCGGTTACCGCAGGCAGCGTGTCGAGATTGGAAATCACGTGGTTGTTGGTCATCAGCACGATCGCG
Source organism: Actinomycetota bacterium (assembly GCA_009379915.1). Taxonomy (GTDB): domain Bacteria; phylum Actinomycetota; class CADDZG01; order CADDZG01; family WHSQ01; genus WHSV01. The sequence goes on from WHSV01000027.1 coordinate 6,315, forward strand.
TCGTCGCTGTTGTCGCACGCCCAACCTCCTAGCGTTCCCGCCGAAACGCTTTGCTGCGGACCGATGCTGCACCCGCCGGGCACGGGTCGATAGCGAGTCGTGTCCTGGAAAGTGTCCAGGGGGCCGGATTCGATAACGTCCGTCCGAACCGTTCGGTCCCCCTCTGCCGTCACTGCGTTGGGGACCACACTGCCGCTTGGAAGTCGGTCAACCGAGTACTTGCTCTCGACGAATACCTGAACGCACACCTCTGTTGAGAACTCTCCGCCCTTCTGCCGGTATCCCGTAGCGGTGCCGATCACGTTCGGGAGCGCCAGCAGATTCTCGGTGTTCAACTCCTGAGCGAACATTGCCTGAGAAACACGATCTTGTCTCGCCACCGTGGAACTCCTCCCTCATGCCGGCTAACTGTCGAATGCTGTGAGCTCACCCGAAACAATGACCTCGGAGCGGGACTCTCCCAACGTCCCCGCTGCGGCCTGTTTCGTCGGGTCGACGTCCTCCTCCGATCTCACGAAGATGTGCACGACATAGTCCTGGTCACTCTTGGAACGGCCGACCGCGGTGCCGACCACCCCGGGAATCGACGCGAGCTCCTCAGAGCTCGCTTCGAGGGCTTGCGAGGCGTCATCCGCCGTTGCGAATCCAGGCATCTGTTTCCCCCCAGCTCCATGATCGAGCAGTTCAAGATCGTCAAGTCTCTCCACTCGCGCAGGCGACGGCGTTCAACGCCGAAGACTAACCGTCGAGGGGAGTCTGATCGAGGCTCGTCACCGGCGCGTCACGGTCGCGTTACGGAGCCTCTCCCCCTAGCAGGGCCGGCCTCTAGCCCGCTTTCAGCTGAGAGGGGACCACCACGACTTCGCGCTCCTCGCCGTTTCGGTAGATCCGCACCGGGACCTTGCGGCCAATCGTGCCGGCGTCCATCAGGCGCTGTATGTCGTCCATGCCCTGAACCGGCTCGCCTTTTATCTCGAGGATGATGTCTTCGGGAGCGAGTCCGGCCCGGGCCGCCGGCCCTCCCGGTTCGACGTGCACGACCTCGATGCCGCGGTCGCGACCGACCCGGTTAGAGAGGCGTGGCGGCAGGGGACGCGGCCCCCCGGCGATCCCGAGGAAGGCCCGTCGCACCCGCCCGTCGCGCATCAGCGCGGCGATGATCTTGCGAGTGACGTCGTTGATCGGCACCGCGAGGCCGAGCCCTTGCCCTGCATTGGCTCCGACCAGCGCGGTATTGATTCCGACCACCTCGGCTCGGCCGTCGGCCAGCGCTCCGCCGGAGTTGCCGGGATGCAGCGCCGCGTCGGTTTGGATCACGTTCTCGATGAAGCGGATGTGATCGCCGGCGCGTGCCGGGAACGATCGCCCCAGGGCGCTCACGATTCCCGCAGTCACCGACCCGGCAAATCCGAGAGGGTTGCCGAGTGCGACCACGAGCTGTCCGACCCTGAGCGTCCCGGCATCGCCGAGATCGGCGGGAACCAGATCGGACGCGCGCGTGCGGAGCACCGCGAGATCGGACAGTGGGTCCGCACCGACGATCTCGAAATCGAACTCTCGACCGTCGGTAAACGAGACGATGCCCTCGTCTGTGCCGTGGACCACGTGAGCGGATGTGAGCATGTAACCGTCGGGAGTGATGACCACGCCGCTGCCGCCCCCCTCGACTGTGCGACCACCCATGACTCTCCGCATCACCTGCAGGTTCACGACGGACGGCGCGAGCCGGTCCACTACGCGCGTGATCGTCGCCGAATACGCGTCGAGCGGATCGTCGTCGCCCGGAGGTTTGCTCGCGCGGGGCGGGGGAGCGGGGCCGTCGAGGATGTTGTCGACGAACAGCGGCTCGTCCCAGTCCTGGCTACGGCTCCGCTCGGGTCCACTGATGCTTCTGGCCCGCAGATTCATGCGGCGGCTCCTTCATAGGTCACTCCAACGGAACAACGGCTTGATGGGTCGCGCCATTCCCCGGCTACCAGAGCTCTCCGGGCCGCCACTCGGCGCTGATGGGTGCCTTCGTGTTCAAGGCGGGCGTCGACTTCGTCTTGAGGATCATCACCGTGCCGTCTTCCTCCGCGGTCCGGGCGAGGGCGCCGTCTCTCATGCGGATGTAAGTCCGTCCCTTCCACGTCTCCCATCCGAGCTTCGCGTAGAAGCCGTTGACGCCGGTACTCAATCCGCCGAGCTGGTAGTTCTCGACCAAGAACTCGTTCACCGCCTGCATGACTTTGGTGCTGTGACCCCGTCCCTGCTGGTGCGGCCACGCCGCTACACCTTCCACATAGCCGGTGCGTAGTTGATGGCCCTGAGTGTGCAGTTCTCGGTCAACGACGCACGCGTGCGCCAGGACCTCCCCGGTTCCGAGGGCCATGAAGTGCAGAGCAGGTCCGATGTCATCCCAGTAACCCTCGAACGACTCGCCGAACGCGGCCTCCATGAGTCGGGTGATCTCCAGGAGGTCCCCTTCGGAGAGTTCGGCGGTCCGAGCGGTCTTGATCCCTGCCATGCGCAAAACCATAGGCTCGCAGCTCGTTGCGACCTATACAGGTGATTCCAATTTCCTCGACCGTCGAGGGGGTCTGAAGCGTCTTTATGAGGAGAACGTCGTTCGGCCGGCCGGCGGTCGGAAACGGCCCTGAGGAGGAGAACTGTCTGCACCACCCGATCTGATCGCTCTTTGCAGGCGCCTGTACCCCGAACTCGTGGGTGTTTTGGGACTGTATTGCGGGGATCGGGCCGTTGCCGAGGAACTTGCCCAGGAGTGGCTCGCGAGAGTCTGCAGGGATTGGCCGTGGAGCGTCATTCGATGACGAAGAGGCGGCCTTCAAGTTGCTGCGCGACCAGGCACGGCGCTCCCAACTAAAGATGGTCGAGATCGCCGAGGCTGTGCTGTCGAGCTACAAGCTTCTTCCGAGCGAATCAAGAGAGCGCGTTCCAGCCAAATAAAGGCACCAGCGACGTCACGTAGCTGAACGAGACAGGAACCTCGCCGGGAGCAGAGGAGCACGAACTAGACTCGAGGTTGTACGGAAGCACAACCGTTTCGGCCGAGGTCAAGGGTATCTCGGGGCCCGTGAAACTGTTCATCCGCGTGGCCACAGTGGTGTTGGTGGCCGGGGCCCGAATGGCGTACTACGAAGCCTTCAGCCGACGCAGGTCCGCAGGTTCGTCGGCAAGCGAGCATCGCGCCGACGTTGATCTGGCAGCTATGTTGCGGGGTCGTTTGACGCGCACCGGCGTGGGTAGGCGCCGGAGGACGACCGGACTCCTTCAGCAATGGATACAGGCGGTGACTGCATATGAGGGCTGTGGCTTGGCACGGCAAGCGTGACGTAAGGGTGGACACCTTCCCGGATCCAAAGATCGAGCACCCTACGGATGCGATCGTGCGGATCACATCATCCGGCGTCTGTGGCTCCGACCTGCACCTGTACGAGATCATGGGACCGTTCATGGAAGCGGGCGACATCCTCGGCCATGAGCCTATGGGGATCGTCGAGGAGGTCGGCAGCGCGGTCACGAACCTCGCGACCGGCGATCGAGTCGTTATTCCCTTCCAGATTGCGTGCGGGCACTGCTTCATGTGCGATCGGGGACTCCATACCCAATGCGAGACCACTCAGGTGCGAGAACAGGGGATGGGGGCCGCGCTGTTCGGCTACACAAAGCTCTACGGACAGGTGCCTGGCTCGCAGGCGGAGCTATTGCGCGTGCCTCAGGCTCAGTTCGGTCCTATTAAGGTGCCCGAGGGTCCACCCGACGATCGCTTCATCTATCTCTCGGACGTGCTCCCGACCGCGTGGCAGGCCGTTGCATACGCCGATGTCCCTGAAGGTGGCAGCCTTGTCGTGCTCGGCCTGGGGCCGATCGGCGACATGGCATGTCGCATCGCCCGCCATCTCGACGTCGCCCGCGTGATCGGAATCGACCTCGTGCCAGAGCGACTCGAGCGCGCCAGGACATTCGGTGTCGAGGCGCTCGATTTGCGGGAGTACGACACAGACATCGTCAAGGTGGTGCGTGATCTGACCGAGGGCAGGGGGCCCGATTCAGTGGTCGATGCAGTGGGGATGGAGGCGCATGGTGCTCCCGTTGCGAAGGTCGCGCAACACATCACGGGTTTCTTGCCGGATGCTTTGGCCACCAAGCTGATGGAGAAGGCAGGCGTCGATCGCCTGACGGCTTTCCATCTTGCGATCGAACTCGTTCGCCGGGGCGGAACCATCTCGCTCTCCGGCGTGTACGGGGGCCAAGCGGATCCGTTGCCGATGTTGACGCTCTTCGACAAGCAGATTCAGTTGCGCATGGGACAGGCCAACGTAAAGCGATGGGTCGACGACATCCTGCCATTGGTCTCCGACGACTCGGATCCGCTCGGCGTCGAGAGCTTCGCAACCCATCGGCTTCCTCTCGAGGATGCGCCACGCGCCTACGAGATGTTCCAGAAGAAGCAAGACGGAGCGGTGAAGGTCCTTTTGCAGCCCTGAAGGGCCGTGCCGAGAAGCGGCTACGGTTCTTCGTTCCCGGCTGGTTGGGCACCCTTTGCCAACCTCGCAGCGACGTCACGCAGCTTCACATTGCTGTGCTGGGACATGACCTTGAGAACTTCGAAGGCCTGCGTTTCATTGACACCTTCACGCTCGATGATGATTCCTATTGCTTTGCCGATCACCGTCCGGCTCCCGAGCGCAGCTCTCAGTCCATTGACTTCCTGCTCGAGAGCGAGGAGCTCCTCTCGCTTGATCTCCTCATGATCTTCCGGGACAAGAGGATCCCCGTGGACCGGGACATCCTGCATCGCCGTCTCCTCTCCGGACCAGTTGCATCATCGCCGAGTTCAGCGTACCTCGCGTGGCCTTCCGAGTAGTCGGGGTGCCCACACATTTATGGCCATAGCGAGACCCGCCGCTGGATTGTTAACGGCGGGCCCCTCGCGACTCCCGGATGCCGCGGCGTCCGAGGTCACTGAGGTAACAGCTAACCGCTTGAGTCTCGTTGATTCAACCCGATTGGGGTACGAGTCACCCATCAGCTACGAGGAGGAAACCACATGCAAATCGGCTACAAACTCTCGAGTGAGGAGCACGACCCCAGTGATCTTGTCCGTTATGCCACCCGTGCGGAGTCAATCGGCATGCGGTTTGCGCTCATCTCGGATCATTTCCATCCATGGATCGACCGGCAGGGACAGAGTCCTTTCGTGTGGGCGACGTTGGGTGGCATCGCTCATGCGACCAGCTCGCTACGGGTGGGAACAGCAGTGACCTGCCCGACCATCAGAATCCACCCGGCCATCGTTGCTCAGGCCGCGGCCACGATCGCGGTCATGATGCCGGACAGATTTTTTCTCGGTGTAGGAACGGGCGAGAACCTCAACGAGCATGTACTGGGGGACAAGTGGCCCGCGGTCGACACCAGGCTGGAGATGCTCGAGGAGGCGGTGGGCCTTATGCGCGAACTTTGGACGGGCAAGCAGGTGAGTTTCAAGGGAACGCACTTCGTCGCCGAGAACGCCCGACTCTATACGGGTCCCGACAATCCCATCGATGTGATTGTGGCGGCCAGTGGGAAGAAGGCCGGTGCTCTTGCAGGCAAGATCGGAGATGGCCTGATGGGCGTCGCGCCTCAGGAAGAGGTGCTGCAGACATTTGACGATCACGGCGGCTCAGGGAAACCTCGATACGCAGAGGTGCAGGTGTGCTGGGCTGAGAGCGAGGCCGAAGCGCGCAGAGTGGCGCATGAATGGTGGCCCAACGTCGGCATCAAAGGACAGCTCTCGCAGGAGTTGCCGCTTCCGGCCCACTTCGATCAGGCGGCGGAGATGGTGACGGAGGAGGACGTGGCGGAATCCGTTTCATGCGGTCCGGATCCCGAAGTCCATATCGATGGTCTCAAGAAGTTTGCCGATGCGGGCTTCGATCATCTCGCCGTGCATCAGATCGGCCCCAACCAAGGAGGCTTCTTCGATTTCTATGAGAAGGAGGTTCTTGCCCGCTTGTAGCGTGCTGCCGGCTGCTGACGTGACGTCGGCGAGGAATGTCCGGGCAACGAGTGGAGTGACCCCCAGCTGTGCTCAGGGATTTGACCCGCCTACGCCTTTGCGGATCTCCCGATTGCGCAGAAAGCCTCCCGCTTTCTTCTCCATGGGTGGAGTGTTGATGCCGGCCTTCTGCCGAAGACCATCGGTCAATTCGAGCAAGGTTGCGCGGGCGTCGTGGCGGGGTTTCCACCCGAGCTCCCTCTTGGCGCGTGACGCATCCATCAATGGGGCATTCGTTCCCATCTCCACCCATCCCGAGGGCGTGGGCTGAAATCTCAGCTTCCAAGCCACGTCTGCGAATCCTCTTAGGACATCCGGGCTGATCTTCAATACTCGAGCATCGAACGTCTTTTCGATCAGCTCCGCTGTCACTAGCGGCTCGGTGGCGAGATTGAATGCACCACGAGCGTCGCCCAACAGGCTGAGCCGGTAGGCCTCAGCGACATCTCCCGAGTGCACCACCTGCGTCGTGAGCTCGGGATGAAATGGAATCAACGGCAGCAAGTTGCGATTGAACAGCCAGGACGGGACGAAGGGACCAAAGAAGAGTCGACGGATCTCACTTGCGGCGTCGCGCTTGAACATGAGTGCCGGACGTATCCGGACGACCGCGATTTCGGGGTGCCGCTGTTCGAACTCGTCGAGAATTCCCTCGACGGCAGCTTTATGGCGCGAGTAGAACGAGGTTGGAATGCCTCCCGTCGGCCACGACTCATCCCGACGATTGTGCTTGTCGGAGGGCGAGTACGCACCGACTGACGATGCATAAACGATTCTGCCGACGCCGGCCCGTGACGCGGCGTCGAATACCAGACGGCTCCCTTCCACGTTTGTGCGCTCGACCTCGCCAAGGTTGCGTGAGGGCTGTATCGCCCACGCTAGATGGACGACACTGTCGGCTCCGGCGAAGACGGGTTCGAGATCGTCCTCGGCGATATCCGCTCGCCTCCATTGCACCTTGTCGAGCTCTGCGGATGGAAGCCGGCGGGCGACGCCCACGATGGATTCCACGTCCGGGTCGCTGCGCAGCAGATTGATCAAGCTGGTGCCGGCGTTTCCCGTCGCACCAACGACTACAACTCGCATTGCTACTCCCTCGTGCTCGGACAAGATCGCAGAATTCCTCTACCCCCAGGGGGCCTGCACAAGCGAGTTTCAGAGAGGGCATGGCTACTGCCCCGGTGCGAGCGAGATTCAAGCGTGGGGTAAGGCCCGAGGTCCTGATTGATTGGAAGGACCCGGGGAATACGAAAGAAGAATCCGCATGGAGGTGAGGACATGCAAAGGACCACGGCAGTAGCGTTAAGAACGACAAGCAGTACGAGGGTCTCCGCAAGAAAGGCATGAGCAAGCAGAGGGCCGCGGCTATCTCGAACTCCGAGGGCTCGTCCAGCCGCGGAGGCAAGAAGTCACACAGCGGGGGACGCTCAACGACCAGTAGCAAGGCTGGGGGTACCAAGGCACAGAAGGCCGCCGCGGGGCGCAGGGGGGCGGAAGTCCAACAGTAGCTAGCACTCCCGTTCCCAGCGCCCAGGTGTACGAAGATCCCGCAACCCAGTCTGACAGTCCCCCGCGGCTGAGCTGGATCTATGTCGAGACGCGCCGCTCCAGCCCGTCGCAAATCTTCAGTCCGAAGTCGATGCCCGAGAAATACTCAACACTTTGCATCCCTCCTGGGCTCTCGGCGTTGATCTCCACAACTTTGTCTCCGATCACGTCGATCCCAACGAAGAACATCCCGTCCTTCACCAACCTGTCCCGCATCATCTCGACGATCCTGAGCTCTTTTTCCGAGATCTGGGTTTCTTCTGGCTTGCCTCCAGTGCTGATGTTGGCGCGAACATCTGTGCCGCGTGGCACTCGTTTGAAGGCGGCGTAGGTCTTGTCCACCTTCATTAGTTCTCCTTCCAATAGGAACAACCTGAGATCGCCTTCTTCCGCTCCGGCGACGAATTCCTGCGCCGTGATGTAACCGTCCTCCTTGACGGCAGCGACGATCTGCTTGAGGTTTGGATCATTCTCATCCTCGATCAGGAATACGTTGCGCCCCTGAGCTCCATAGAGCGGTTTCACGATGGTTCTGCCAACACGTGCGACGAATTCTCGGATCTCTTCGAGGTGCCGAGTCACGAGGCTGCATGGTCTGATCTCGGGCGGGAACTCCTGGAGGTAGAGCTTGCTGCCCGCACGCGACAAGCCCACAGGATCGTTTACGACCGTCACTTCTCTGTCCACCAGCATCTGTCCGAACACGACCCCCATGCTCGTGGCCCAGGGTCGCGCTTGGAGATCCTGGATGGAATCGTTCCTCAGCCATACCGCGTCGAAGTCATCAAGGACGATGGGAACTTGTTGCTCGTCATCCTGCGTACGTTCCAGGAAGGACTTCAGGTCGTCTCCTTGCTTGTAATCGCCTCGGTGTCCGCGGGCTCGCAGTTTCTCGTCGGGGTCGTAATCGACATCGCCGACTCCCACGTACCAGACTTCGTGGTCGCGTTTCGCAGCGGCCAACGCCAAGCGCGTCGTGGTGAATTCACTGTCTTCGGTGGCCACATCGTTTACGAAGAACGCAATCTTCATGCGGCTTCGGAGCCCTCGATTAGATCCCGCACCCTCATTCCTTCATACGCGCGTTCGAGCCGCCTTCTTGCGTCGTGGCCCTCGGTCCATCGAGGGCGGATCCTGGCTGGCTGCAGGATCTCTCGTTCTATGAGTTCCTCGATGAGTGGGACGTTGTCGAGCGAGAGCTTGCCAACCAAGAGGGGTTCGATGGTCTTACGCTCCGAGATGAACTCGAGTAGCCGGGAGATCCCCCGGAGATAGATGACGTCTTTTGTGAGACCTCCGTTGCGAGCGATCCGTATGGTCACACCCCATGCTGTCTTAGGTGCAAGAGCATGTTCCTCGCGCAACTCCTTGAATATCTCAAGGAATTCGGCCCCATTGATCAGCCTATCCACCGCAACTACACGGGCTGCGAGCAATCGCAGCCTCAGAGGATCCAGACCGCCGCAAACGAATTCGGCCAGCAATGCCAACCCCTCTTGAGTCTCGTCGTATCCAGGAAGTCCGACGGCCAAGAGCTTCAAAGGCTGTGCTCTCCCATTCTCGTAGGTGACGACGTGCGTTCCCACCTCGTGCTGGATGAGTGCATTGACGCGCCTGCTCCGGAAGACAGCGGACGCGGGAACCAGGAATCGTCCGTGTGAAACCATGAGATCGGATAGGTCGGATCGAACCTCCAACTCGGCTGTAAAACCGGGGTGGCGGGCCCGGTAGGAGTCGATTTCCTGTTGCGCAGTCTCTGCAAAGGCGGCGGCCGTCACGTAACTGTCCCGAGGCGGCGACACAGAAATCTTTTCTAGAAGTTCCGTTGCATCAGCGACCAGCGCCTCTCCTACGTCACCGAAGAGCTGCAGCGACCCGTACATGAACCTGGAGGTGTCTCGGTCTTCTAGGAGCATGATCTCTCGCATGATCTCGTCTCTCTTCGCGAGAAAGAGATTTTCGAGGGCCGGATCTTCGACTCGTTCGATCTCTAGGTCGTAAAGCCGTCGCTTGACAAGATCGGGCTCGAAACTCAGCGGCCTCGATTGCATAGCCGGCGCGCTGGCGAAACCACCTCGCTCGAAGTCCGCCCACGCCTCCGATGCGTTGACGGGCGTGAGGTTCAAGAGGAGATTTATGTCTCGCTCCATCTCGGTGAGAGCGTGGTCGATCTCGAGGGCATGAGAGAGATCGGTCGGAGGCCACTGGTCCGTATTCGTGTCTGCCATGCGCTACCACTTACCCATCGCCTTCGACCATGAATCGAGCCCCGCTACAGCTTCGCTCGCCTTATCCGTCGGCGTACGACGATAGGCGTGCCACATCAACGTGGGCTTGACCCGACCGACGAATTTTCAAGACGGACAACCGCCAAGGCGACGAGCAGAAACGGAGCAGGGCTTAATCATCGTGGGCAACATGGGTATGCAACCAGCACCTACCAAGATGTGGCGTGAATGGGATCCGTAGACGCTAGCCGTGTCGGTACAACGAGGAGGCGTGCTGCATGGGTGCGATTGCAACGACTCTGGTGATCATTTTGACGATCGGCACTGCGGCTTATCTCGTTGGGACCATGCTCCGAGGCATCGGCAACGAGAAGCGCACTCACATGCGCGTCTGGAAGATCTTCGGTCTCAGCCTCGGTTCCTGCACCTTGTTCCTTCTTACCTGGATCGGCCAGGGTGTGGCGCAATGGCAGGAGTTCACCGACGAGCAACGCGATCACAAGGAAGCGGTCGAGGTCGGCGATTTCACATCCGATTTCTTGCAAGCCACACTAGGTTCGGGTGGGACCATTGCTTGGTCTGTCTGATTCTGAGCGCACCGATCGGGGTACGAAAGGGAGGGACCCCATCAAAAGGAGATCATGTGCAGGAGACTTTTGTTTGTGATCACTGTGGTCGCGAGTTTCCAATCAGGCAGTTGAAAGAGGCGTTCACAGAGGAGCAAGCCAGTCGTGAGCGCGAGAGGCTCTGTCCCTCCTGTCTCGATATACGCATGAACGAAGCGGACCGAGTCAAGGGCGTCGCGGGCGAGCACAAGAGGGCAGCCGTGCGGCTCGAGGACGAGGGCGACGAAGCCGACGAGGTTTTTGCGGCCCCTAGAGAGCCGCTCGGAGAAAGAGGCCAGGGCCGCGACCTCGGAGACGAAAGCCAGGAGCAACGATAGTTGGATACGAGCGAGGGATCACAGGATCGAAAGAGGGAGGTAGTCAATGGCTACAACCAAACAACGCAAGGCCGCTAAGCGAAACGTGAAGCGCGCTCAAGCAGGCGCTCGTTCAAAGCGCACGCTGGCGAACCTCCCGAAAGAGACAAGACGAGACATGGGTCGCCAGGCGGCGAAGGCCCGAAAGAGGGGCGGTGCCCCCGGCCACTCGCTGGAGGATCGGACGCGCCAGGAACTCTATGAGGCGGCCAAGAAGAAGAACATCTCAGGGCGTTCCAAGTTGGGGAAGTGGGACCTCATAAGGCGCTTCGCAAGGCGTAGCTCGACCGCTCGAGGCACCCTCTTGCTTTTTCGCCGGAGACCATGCCACTACACATCCTCTTCGACGTGGTACGTACAGCCTGATGTCAGTCGAAAATCGGGATCGGGCGGCCGTCCGTCGATCCAGACAGAACACAAACCTAATCTCAGCATGGTCCGGACGCATACAGGCTCTGCGCTGCACCGCGCAGGAACCCTTGATTCGTCCGAGCAGGAGAGGCAATTGAGGAGCCATAGGATGGTCGATCCCTCGCCTCTTACACCACCCTGTAGTCAGGTTCGTCTCCGCCCAGCACGGTGACTATGGAGGTTGCCGCCTTGGTTTGAGACTCTGCGATCGCTTCGTCCGAGTAGAAGGCCGCATGTGGAGTGGCGACCAGTGTTTCGAGGGACGAAAGCATGGCGGCGTCCGGCGGCTCCTGGTCGAAGACGTCCAGCCCGGCCCCCGACAGCTTGCCCCGACTCAGGGCATCCGCCGCCGACTTCGTGTCGACGATGGGGCCGCGCGAGGTGTTGATCAGAACCGCCCCGTCCTTCATCTTGTCGATGGCCGCCGAGTCGATGAGACCTTTGGTGCCGGAGGTAAGGGGCGCGTGGATGGTGACGATGTCGGAGCTCGACAGCAACTCGTCTAGATCCTCGATTCGCGTTACCCCGGTGCCCGCCAAAGCGGAACCGTCTATGTAGGGGTCGAAGACTCGAATCTCGAGCCCGAAAGTCGTCGCTCGGGCGGCAACGGCTCGACCGATGTGGCCGAATCCGATCATGCCGAGTTGCCTCCCGCTCAGCCGGCGGACCGGGCGGAGTTGTGCGATGCCCCAGCCGTCCTTCCTCACCACCTGATTGCCGGTCACGATCTTTCGCCACACCGCGAGCAGCAGGGCAATGGTGTGATCCGCAACCTCCTCGACGCAGTAGTCGGGCACGTTGGTCACGGTGATGCCCGCGGCGCGAGCGGCCTCGAGGTCGATGTTGTCCACTCCGATCCCGTAGCGCGCGATTACCTTGCAGCTCTTGAGGGCGGCGACCGTATCTGCGTCGATCGCGGCGTAGGTCGTCAGGATGGCATCGGCCTCGGCGGCCTCCGCCCGGATCGTCTCGGGTGAGGAGTCAGAAAGGATCTCCAGCTTCCCCCCGGCGCGACCCAGGATCTCGCGCTCCACGTCGACGGTGGGAAAGACCTGATCGGTCAGCACGACTCTCATGGCTTATCCCTCTTCTCTACCTTGGCCTTGTGCGGTCTACCGTTCCACCGGGGGACTGCACACTCAATCGAGCACGGCAAACACGCGGCAGGGAGCAGCCTCTGCCTCGTCGAGTTTGAAGAACGGCGCAAACAACGTGAAGCGCTTCTCGTCGACCGCCCCGAGGTTGATCGCCTGCTCGACGAGCGGGAGGTCTTCGCCGAGAAGTCGTTGGTGCACGACGAAATCCTCTGAGGTGAAGTCCTCGAGTGCAGCCGAATACTCCTCGAAGAAGTCGAAGACGACTGCTTTGGGCGAACGCTGAAGAATCCAATCGGCTGCGTCGACGGTCAGGTAAGGAGACTCCGTATAGAACGCCGGAAAGTCGCCCCAACGCTTGTCCGTCCAGTCCGTTCTGATGACCATGATGTCGTTGTCTCGCACGTCGGCGTCGGCGCGCTCGAGGCGGTCCGCATCCACGGGTTCGCGCGGACCCACATCGGAGCAGTCCAGGATCACGGCGTCTCCGATCACCTTGTCGAGTGGTGTCGCCGCAATCGGGTCGCCGTCTTCGAACACATGCCAGGTCGAGTCGACGTGACTGCCGGTGTGCAGGAGGGCGTGCATGGTGCTCACCTGCCAGAAGCCCGGTCCCCTGCGATGGTGCTCGATACGAACGGGCGCGCCCTTGGCCGCGGGCGGTGCCTTGGTCCCGGTATCCACGCCCACGCTGAGATCGACGACTCGGCTCATTCGGACTCCTCCCTGAAGCCGGGGCCGGGAAGGAAGTGACCCCAGCCGGCGTCGATCATCGGCTTCCCTTGGTCCGCGACCAGCTTGCCGCGCACGTAGGTGCGTAGGGGTCGGCCGGTTACCCGCCGGCCTGCAAACGGCGTCCAACCAACCTTGGCGACCACGTCGGCGTCGGTGATGACCCGCTCCGCCGAAGGATCGACGAGCACGAAGTCGGCGTCGGCCCCCGCATCGAGGTTGCCCTTGGCCGGCCACAAGCCGTAGGCGCGCGCGGGGGACTCGGAGCGGGCGGAGACCAGCCGTTCGAGCGAGAGCTTTCCCCCGGCCACCCCGGTGAGCATCATCTCGAGGCCGGTCTCGACCCCGGGCACACCGAAGGGCGCCTCCCAGATGTCGTCTTTTCCCGCGTCCTTCTGCGCGCGCGTGGAGGGAGCGTGGTCGGCACAGATCATGTCGACGCGGCCCTCTTCGAGCTCGGTCCACATCTGGTCGCGGTCGGCCGCTTTTCTGGCCGGCGGCGTGAACTTGTGGTACGCACCCCAACTGTCGATCTCGTCTTCGGTGAGATGGAAATAGTGAGGACAGCTTTCGACCTGGAGCCTTGCTCCGACGGCGCGCTCACGTCCGGCAAGCGCGCAGATCTCGGGATGGCTGGCATGGGCGATGATCGTCCGGCAGCCGGAGATCCGAGCGATCAAGGCAACGGTGTTGACGGCGACCTGTTCGGCCTCCTTGGAGCGCCACTCGGGGACGACCCGCGGGTCCTTTCTTCCCGCGAGCCGCAGGTCCTCTTCGTTCTCCGCGGCGATGAACTCGTCCTCAGCGTGCACGAGAACGAGCCCATCGAAAGATGCGACGGTGCGAAACAGCTTCAGCATCTTGCCCGGCAGCACTGCGGGCACTCCGTGGAGGTTGCAGGTAAAGACCTTGAAGCAGGCAGCACCCGCGTGCCACATGGGTTGGAGCTCGTCGATGTTGTCCGGATGGCCGCCTCCGAACAGCGCGAAGTCGATCAGCGAGCGGTCTGATAGGTAGGCGGCCTTGTCCCTGAGAATCTGCGCGTCGAGGACGAAGGGGATGCTGCGGTGGTGTTCGACGATCGTTGTCACTCCGCCCACCGCCGCCGCCGCGGTGCCCGTGGGGAAGTCCTCGCGCTCGGTAAGTCCCGGGTCCATCATGTGCACGTGCGGGTCGACGCCACCGGGGAGCACCATGAGACCGTCCGCGTCGACGATCTCGTCGCCCTCTCCCGTCCCGGAGGCGGTGCGGCCGGCGACTCGCCCTCCGGTGACCAAGAGATCGCATGACTCGCGCCCCGATGACGAGACCACGGTGCCCCCCCGAATGACGAGTTCGGCGGTCACGCTACGCCGGCCACGTCGATCACGGTTCGGCCGATCACGTTTCCGGCTTCGAGGTCGGCAATGGCATCGTTCACATCCTCGAGCGGTCGGCCCTTATCGACGACCATGCGCACGTGCCCGTCGGCCACCAGGCGAATTGCGCGCTCGAGCTCGTCCATCAACACGTAGCGAGATCCGATGAGCTCGATCTCCTCGAGCACGAAGCGAGGAGTGGGCAGCGAGAAACTCGACGTTATGGAGTATCCAACTGCGACGACTCGCCCACCGGGCCGGACGAGCCGGTCCGCTTGAACGAGTGTTTCCTCGCGACCGACACAATCGATGACGACGTCGACACCATCGACGCTCCTATCCCGGACGATGGCATCCAAGACGTCGTCGTTGCTCGCACGGGCGTCCAGATCCAGATCGAGGGCCGCATCGATCGATGGTTGGGACACGTCGAGGCCAACCACACGCGCCCCGGTGGCTCGAGCTATCTGCAGCGCATGAATGCCGACTCCGCCGAGTCCGATGATCACCGCGGTGGTACCAGCGGCTACCTCACCACGCGTGACGACAGCGCGGTACGCCGTGCCCAGAGCACAGGTGAGTGGGGCAGCCTGGACGGGGTCGATGTTGTCTGGCACGACGGTGAGCCGGTCGAGCGGAACGACTAGCCGGTCACGGAACCCACCGGGATTAGTGAAGCCGGTCCACGACACGGGGTTGGTGCAGAGGTTGTCGTAACCTGCGCGACAGCGCTCGCAGCGGCGGCACGGCCAAATGTGGTAGGCGACGACGGTGGTGCCGGTCGGAATGGCACCCGCCGGGTCGGTTTCAATGACTCTGCCGCAGATTTCATGACCGGGGATGTGTGGCAGCTGCAACGACTCGCTGTACGGCATTTTCCCACGCGAGGTCTTGACGTCGCTGAAGCAGACCCCGCAGGTGAGTACCTCGAGGAGGGCGAAGCCAGGTCGAAGCCTAGGCTCATCGACATCGATGGCCTCGAGCGGTTCGCCGTACGCAGTGACGGCCATAGCCCTCATAGGCGATGACCTTGTGCGGCAGCCGGCCTCGGTCGTTGCATCCCTCATCCTCCAGTACGCTCGTTGCACTATCAAATACTATGCATCATATGTCGCCAGAGGGCTGTCCATTGTGAGGGCGCCCGGAGCACACGGAGGGAGAGCCGATGGGCAAGCATTGGCACACCGCGCACCGCTGGGACCTCGAATGGCAAGACGACGTCGACATCCTGACGCTCGGTAACGGGGTGCAGGTCAAGGTGCTCTATCGGGATCCAGAGACACAGCACACCGACATGCTGATCAAGTTCCCACCCGGATACACCGAACCGCGTCACAAGCATGATGCCAGTCACTCGGTCATCGTTCTCGAGGGCCTGCAGATCGCCGCCGGAGAGCCGATGCGCCCCGGCGACTACGTGTGGGCATCCGGCGAAGAAGCCCATGGACCGTTCGAGTACCCCGAGGGCTGCACCGTGTTCGCGAGCTTCCGCGGGCCCTCGTCGCAACATCGCTACCCGGGATCGGTCGCGGGCGATATCTAGGCTCGGCTACCTGTGAACTCGAGGGAGGGAGCCAACGCGGGCCGGCTATCGGGCCGCCGCGCCATAGTGACCGGAGCGGCCGGCGGAATCGGCGCAGCGCTGGCCAGAGGCATCGCGCGAGAGGGAGCGACGGTGGCGTGTGTCGACATCAATGAGGACGGCGCGAAGGAAGTCGCGGCCTCCATCGGCGAGGTCGGGGGCCGGGCGATCTCGGTCGTGGCCGACGTGACCGATCTCGATCAGGTCGAACGCATGCATGCAGCTGCCTCCGATGCATTCGGAGGAGTGGATCTCCTGGTGGCCAACGCAGGAGGATCGCGCGGGGAGATGGTTCCTTTTCTCGAGCTCGAATCCCCTCTTTGGCATCGCATGATCGACCGCAACCTCACCAGCGTGTACTACTGCGGCCTGGTGTGCGCACGCCAGATGGCTTCGAATGGTGGGGGGGCGATCGTCGTAACTTCGTCGCAACTCAGCGAAGTAGCCAGACCCGGCATGGGCCATTACGCCGCAGCGAAGGGTGGAGTGCGCCAACTCGTCAAAGCCATGGCCGTCGATCTAGCGCCGCACGGAATCCGCGTGAATGCGATGGCTCCCGGTCCGACACTCACGCCGGGCAACCGTGCGATGTTCGAGCGGCCTGAGGTCGCGGCCACCCACCAGCACACGATTCCGCTGGGCCGGGTGGCGGATCCCGAAGAGATGGTCGGTGCGGTCGTCTACCTGGCTTCGGAGGAGGCCTCGTTTACGACCGGCACTACCATCTTCGTCGACGGCGGCTACACGATCCTCTGAGTGCTACGGAATGGCTACGCGTTGTCGGAGGTCTCGTCCCACAGCGCGAGCGGGCGGATCGGGCTTCCTGTCATCCCCACGAAACGAAGGGGGAGCATCATGAACCAGAAGCCGTGGTGCACCGGGATCTTCGTCATGTTGGCGACGTTCTCCGTATGGACCACGAGTCGTTCCCCATGGGCCCGGTGGTTGGGGTAGTTCATGTTAGTGGGGTTGTCGGTCGAGATCGCATCGGTGCACAGGTTCACGATGCCCTGGTCGAGTAACCATCGGGATGCCTCTTCGCCCATCCCCGGATAGTCGGTGAGGAACTTCTTCGCGTCCGTGTCCCAGTACGACTCAACGCCCGTGTAATAGAGGAGTGTCGACCCAGGCTCGATCTCGATCTCCGCCTCGTCGAGTGCGCGACGAAGCTGATCGAGGGAGATATCGGTACGCGGTTCGGCGAACGAGAGATTGACCCATGCCGCCGACGTGATCATCGTGGAGAGAGGAACGGTGTCGATGGCGAGGTCGGGCCGGGTCGGGTTGAAGTGGAAGATCGCGTCGACGTGTGTGGAGACGTGCTCGCACAGGGACATGCCGCGCACGGCGTAGCCCCAGAAGTCGGTGTCGCCCATCCTCATGCGGGACTCCTCGTGAGTGAGATGCCACCAGGTCGCCACCTTCATGTGACCGGGATAGACGGGGATGTCGTCCGACAGCTCGTGACCCAGGTCGAGGACGCGCATTCGCCTGCCGAAGACCTCGAGCACGTCGGTTGAAGCGTAGGTTGCTTCACTCGTCTCCAGACCCATGACTACCTCCTGAAACCCGTTACCCCGACCGATCCGTGCCCCGACCGTTGCGTCTATATATTATGCATGATATCGTCGGGCCCCAGAAGGAAAGGCGTCCTGTCGGGGGACAGGACCGGACTCGGGGGGCACCCATGTCGCGAGCAACACATCGGCCGGAACTTCGTTGGGCGAGAAGGCGCAAACTGCGATGGCTGGCCGTGTTGGCCGTGCTCGGGCTCGTGGCCGCGGCCTGCGGGAGTGGCGACGATGCCGGCGGCTCGGGCGACGGCGAACGGAGCGTCATCCGATTCGCTTTCGCTCCCGACCCGGTGTGGGACTACATGAACGACAACGGAATGATCGTCGAGTGGGAAGAGAAGTTCAATACACGGATCGTGACGTCATCAACCTGGGACGAGTTCGCGTTCTTCGCCGGAGGCCACGGTGACATCGTGTCGACCGCCACCTACGAGCTACCCCTCCTCGAGAAGGAGACGGATATCAAGACGGTGACGTTCGGCCAGTACAACCACCTTCGAGTCCCGATGATGGCGCGGCCCGAATCCAACTACGAGACGCTCGAGGACATCCCCAAGGGTTCCAAGATCGGTGTGATCGGACCCGTTTCCTCGACCCTCGTCTGGGGCTTCTTCGCCGACAAACTTCACGGGCTCAACTTCCGCGTCGGTGAGGGCGACTACGAACTCGTGGTCGAGGATTACTTCGTCATGCCGGAGCTGCTGGTTCGGGGGGACGTCGAGGCGATCGTGTGCATCCCCGAAGCGGCGGCCCCGTACCTTCGCAGGGGGGAGATCGAGGTCATGTACGGGGGAGAGACGCCCTGGGAGCTATACCAGGAGATCGGTCCAGACCCCGAGCACAAGGGCGTAATGGGCAACATGTTCACCTCGACCGAGGAATGGTTCGAGGAGAACGAGGACCTGGCCGCTGCGTTCCTCGAGCTGTGGCAGAGCGGCATCGACAAATGGCATGAGAACCAGGCGGAGATCATCTCCACCTATCCACAGCACTTCGCGGTGGAAGAGGAAGCGGACGTCGAGTTCATCCAGCAGTACATCGAGGACCACGACTGGTTCGTCGACACCGTCTACCTCGACGAGGACTGGATCGAGGCAGAGATGTCTATCTACGACCTCATGAAGGAAACGGGCTTCATGGAGGAGAGCGACCCAACGCCTCGCTTCGAGGCCGTGGAAGCACCGAGTTAGCCGAGCAGCGGGCAGAATCTTCTAGCAGGGAACACGTGGTCCATCCCAAGGGAGACATGGCAACGAAATCTGCGGCAAAGGGCGACCTGAAAGCCGGCCGGGAACCGGCCACCGATCAGGAGCAGAAGGCTCTATTAAAGAAGCGGGCCGATAGGCGCAGTCGTTGGATATGGCGCCTCGCCGGATACGTATTCTTCATCGGGATCTGGCAGTTTTCCTCGACCTATCTGGTCGAGGACTTCATCCTACCGCCACCGCTGACGATTCTCGAGACGATGCAGGAGATCGTGACATCGGGACTCCTCGTGACGCACTTTGGGGCCACGCTCGAGAAGATCGCCATCGGATTCTCCCTGGCCTTCATTATCGGCGCGTTCATCGGCATTCTCATGGGGATGAATCGGTGGTGGGAGGCGTTCTTCTCGGACTGGGTTCTCATCCTGATGACGACGCCGGGTCTCATCTTCGTCCTCGTTTCCACCATGGTCTTCGGTCTGTCCTACATCGGGCCCATTGTTGCGGTCGTGATCACCGGTTTCCCATACGTCGCTGTCAACCTCGTCGAGGGGGTCAAGGCGGCGCCCAAGGACCTGACCGACATGGCGCGCTCCTACAACGTCTCGCGCGCCCGTCTGATCCGCCACGTGATAATCCCCTTCCTCGCACCTTTCATCTTTACCGCGATCCGTTACGGGTTCTCGATTGCCTGGAAGGTCGCAACCCTTACCGAGGTCATCGGCGGGAACGAGGGAATCGGATTCATGATGCGCCGCGAGTTCCAGTCCTTCTCGATGGCCGGCTTCCTTTCGTGGGCCTTGCTGTTCTTTGCCTTCGCACTGTTTCTCGAGCGGATCGTTCTGCAGCGCCAGATCGACCGCTTCTTCCGGTGGCGCCCTGAGGTGACCTCGTGATGGCCCGAACGATCGGCCGGGGTCGAGGTGATCGCCATGAGTAGCACCGCTACCGTCGCTCGGAGGCCGATGGGCGTGCCTCGGGGCCTCAGAAGGTTCTGGCGGAGCACGCGAACGGCCCGGGCGATCTCAATCGTGTCCTTCCTGGTTGGATGGCAGTTGCTGATTCCCCTTCTTCCGACCGCGCTGATTCCAACTCCGTTCGAAGTCGGCGAGTTCATGTGGGCCGAGCTGCGCGCCGACACGCTCGCTCCGGAAACCGTCTACCAGGCGTTCGCCACCAGTCTCCGGCGCCTGGTGACCGGCTTCGGTATCGCTCTATTGATCGGCATCCCCATCGGCCTGCTGATGGGATTGTTCAAGCGCGTCGAGGAATTCCTCCATGACTTCGTTGTCGTGGGACTTGCGATGCCATCGCTGGTGTGGGCGCTTATCGCGGCGATGTGGTTCGGTTTCGTCGAACGTTCGTCGATCATCACCGTGATCTTGGCGTCGGTCACCTTCGTAATAATCAACGTGTCCGAGGGAGTCAGGGCGGTTCCCAAGGACCTCCTGGACATGGGCAGGGCCTACGGCACGTCGGATCTCCATCGGGTGCGGCACGTCGTGCTTCCATCGCTCATGCCGTTCCTGTTCGCCTCGTTGCGATACGGGCTGGCGAACGGCTGGAAGGGGTTGGTGCTCGCCGAGATCTATGCATCGACCAGCGGTGCCGGGTGGACGATCCGCTTCTGGTACGACGCCAGGCGAGCTCAGGGCGTCATCGGATACGCGTTGTTCTTCATGATCTTTGCCCTCCTCGCGGAGCGGCTCGTCTTCAGAAGGCTCTCCGACCGGGTGTTCCGGTGGAGACCTTCGCAGGACCAGCCTCCGCCCGAGGCGGAGGGCAGTGTGCAAGTCAACATCTGAATTAGACCGCCGACGACAAACTCGAGAGGGAATCCAGTGGCAAGCATCAAGGTTCAGAGTCTTCGCAAGGAGTTCGTTACCTCGGATTCGACCGTCGTGGCTCTGGAGAACGCATCCTTTGAGGCCTCCGGACACGTGTTCGTGAGCATTGTTGGACCCTCGGGCTGCGGCAAGTCCACGCTCCTCAACATCCTCTCCGGGATCGAGACTCCGACCTCCGGCATCGCGGAGATTACCGAGGGGGACAAGAAGGCCCGCAACGGATACGTGTTTCAGGCCGCGCGACTCCTGCCCTGGAGAACGGTCATGGACAACTTGTTGTTCGTCCAGAAGGACAGGGACGCCGAGACGCGCGAGCGGTGCCAGCGCTATCTCGAGATGGTCGACCTCGGGCATACCGCCAACAAGTATCCGGGACAACTCTCGGGAGGAATGCAGCAACGAGTCGGCATCGCCCGCGCGTTCTCGATCGAGCCCGACGTGCTCTTGATGGACGAGCCCTTCAGTCACCTGGACGCGATCACCGGTCGCTCACTTCGCAAGGAGCTCCACCACATCTGGATGGAAACGAGGAAGACGGTGCTGTTCGTCACCCACGATGTGGGCGAGGCCGTCGAACTCTCCAATCGCATGGTGATCTTCGGCCAAGGCGGAAGGCTCAGGGAAGACATGAAGATCGATCTTCCCTTCCCGCGCGATCCGGCGGACGACGCGGTCGCGCTGACCAAGGCCAACGTTTTGCGAACGTTCGAAGAGCTCGATCTGGTGGCCAGCTGACGATTCGTTGTTCATGACAGGAAGTGCAGGCTGAGATGGAGGTAACCCAGAGATGGGCAAAGTGACGTGGGACGACAACGCCGATCACGTGGTGTCGGGGGGCTACTCGACCGCCCGCGGGCCGGTGTTGCGGAGTGAGAAGCAAGAAGTCACCAAGGTCTTCTTCAAAGCGGGTGAGGGAGCGCACAAGCACCACCATCCGGAGGAGCAGACCTTTTACGTTCTGAGTGGCCGCCTGCGCGTGACGCTCGGTGACGACGAGCCGTACGAGGTCGGGCCGGACGAAGGGAGCTTCCACCCCTCGAACGTGCCGCACAAGGTCGAGGCACTCGAGGACACTTATGCGGTCAGCTTCAAGAACATCGTCGATCCGAGCGGCTACGACCCCACAGGAGCACTCAAGTAAGGACAGCCGACAAAGGAGAGAAGTCATGCCCTTCCATCACTTTGACAAGATCGAAAAGGAGTACGCGACGCCGAAATATTCGACGGCGTTTGGAGAGTTGGTGACCGGCGAGAAGGTCGAGCTCGGCCGCCTTTCCTTCGAGAAGGGAGAAGGTGCCGTCGAGCACGCTCACCCGCACGAGCAGATCATGTATGTCATCTCTGGTCGCCTGAAGGTCGAGTTTCCGGACGAGACCGGCGAGATCGGCCCCGGATCCGCGTTCCACGCGCCCTCCATGGTCAAACATCGGGTGACCGCACTCGAGGACACCGTGGTGTTGAGCGTGAAGAACACGATCGACGGCGTTGGACACAAGATCAACCCGGGCGAGACCGACCGGCTTCAAGAACTCGGAAAGGCCTGACCATAGACGCAGTCCGGCGTGTTGATGTTCACCGGCATTACATTCCTCAATTTCTCATCGAGGAGGCACGAGCCGGGCGGGGCATAGACAACCTCAAAGTCGAGGGAGATGTAGTGATGCACCGACAGGGGTATCAATATCCGCTCGATGCCGACTTCCATCTCCTGGACCGGATAATCGCGAACCTCGACGAGACGAACGTGGATCACGCCGTGCTTGGACCCACGCCGACTCTTTTCTTCTATGACGTTGATGCCGCAGCGGGCGCAGAGTTTTGCGCGCGCTCTAATGACTGGATCAGCAAGCAGTCGGTGGAGAGCGGCAGCCGAATCAGCGGGATGGCCACCGTGCCGATGCAGGACCCGGGCGCGGCCGCCAGGGAGCTTCGCCGGTGTGTCGAGGACCTCGGTATGCGAAGCGTCGAGCTCGGCACCGACATCGAGGGCGTGCCACTCGACGACCCACGCTACCGAAACTTTTTCGAAGTCGTTGACGAGCTAGACATTCTCGTCCTGCTGCATCCCTACTTCGTTGGTCCGCGGCCGGGTCTCGAGGACTTCTACATGACAAATCTCGTGGGACTCCCGTTCCTCACCGCCCTCGCGGCGACCAGGCTGTTGTTCTCGGGGTTTTTCTCACGTCACGATGTCCGTTTCCTGTTGGTCCACGGTGGAGGCTTCATGCCCTACCAGCTCGGACGACTCGACCGGGGATACCTCGTCAGGGAGGAGAGTTCTGCCTTCGCCGACCGCAGGCCGAGCGAGTCGATCGGAAAGCTCTACTACGACACCCTGACCCACAGTCCCGCGGCTCTGGAGTTCCTCGTCGACCTGGTGGGCGCGGATCATGTGCTGTTCGGCACGGATCTCCCTTTTGACATGACCGACCCGAGCCAAGCTTCGGCCATCGACTCACTCGGAGAGGCTCAGGCGCAGCAGGTCTGGGGCGGAAACGCGATCCGGTTGCTGCGTGACGCGCGAGGTGGGTCCCTCACCTAGGCCTCGCCACCGGGGCGCCGGTGGTCGTCCTGAGATGAGAAAGGAGTTTTATGACTACCGAGCACCTCGAGAAGCATTGGGGTGAAGTTGCGCGCCGGTTCGGTCAAGAGGTGGTCGCGCCGCGCTCTCGGGATCTGGACGGCCAGGTGGATCCCGAGGACTCGTTTTCCTGGGACATCGTCGAGGAGGCCTCCCGCCGCGGCTTGCGGACGCTGACGATGTCGGAGGATTGGGGCGGCGGCGGCGCGGGATGTCTCGTAACGGCCAAAGTCGTCGAGGAGATCGCCCGCTTCGACCTCGGTGTGTCCGTCGTCATGGCTCAGACCTGGAAGCTGATCCAGACCCTCGAAGCGGCGACCACTGAGGATCAGCGCCAGCGTTACCTCCCGATCGTGCGTGACGATTCGAGATGTCTGCTGGCCATCGGCTTCACGGAGCCGGAGGTCGCATCCGATTACATTGCGCCTTACGAGAGGGCGTCCTACCGGACGCGCGCCGAACGCGTCGAGGGGGGATGGAAGCTCACCGGCAAGAAGCATTTCGTATCCAACGCGAACCGAGCAACGCTGTACATCGTCTTCGCCCAAACGGATCCCTCGAAGAGCCTGCTCGACGGCTCCACGGCCTTCCTGGTTCGCCGAGGGACCTCCGGCTTCACGTCGGGACACGTGCACAACAAGCTCGGGGAGCGCCTGGCAAACAACGCGGAGCTGGTGTTCGACGACTGCTTCGTTGCGGATTCCGACGTCCTGGGCGAGGTCAACGGCGGATTCGGCGTGCAGAGCCGTTTCTTCCCGGCCAGCAACGCATACGCCGCCGCCAGCATCCTGGGCGTCGGCCAGGCCGCTTACGAGAAGGCGCTGTTGTGGGCACAGACGCGGGTGCAGGGCGGTGGTCCGCTTCTGAGTCACGACAGCGTGGCGATCGACCTGGCTCAGATGCGCATGGAGTTGGAGGCGGCGCGGACCTACGTCCACCGAGCGGCGCGCGGAGCGGACGGAACGATGGCATGGGTGCCCACTCACGGCTCGCTGCCCAAGGTCTTCGCGAGCCAAGTGGTGTGGCGAGTGGTGACTCAGGCTCTGGAGTTGCACGGTGGCCGGGGCTACATGAAGGACGAGAACAACGGGATGGAGAAGTTGGTCAGGGACGCGGCCGCGTTCCTCCACTCCGACGGCGCCAACCGAACTCTGCTCCTGAAGGCTGCCAAGGTGATCCGCGCGGAGGTCGCCGAGCCGTAGTGGAAGGCTAGGTGTCGGCTCGGTCTCGCCGCCCCGAATTTCCGCCGAGGCCGTCGCGATCGGCGATCAGTGATTCAACGGCTGCCATGATCTGCGGGTAGGTACCGCAGCGGCAGAGATTGCCGGCTAGCTGCTCGCGGATTGAATCGGGACCGAGGTCGGCCTGTTGATCGAGCAGCGACCGGACCGTGAGCACCATCGCGGGGATGCAGTAGGAGCACTGATACGCGCCCTCCTCGATGAAGGCCCGTTGCACTGCGTCGAGCTCGCCGTCGTGTACAAGTCCCTCCGAGGTCGTGATGCTGGTCCTCGAGTGCATCACGGTGAGAGCGTTGCATGAGCTGACCGGTAGTCCGTTCACGAGCACCGTACAGGTGCCGCAGATGCCAATCCCGCAGGTGCCTCGCACGCTTTTCAGTCCGAGTTCTTCCCGCAGCGTGTGAAGGAGCGTGTCGCCGGTGCGCACCTTCACGGCGGTGGGACGTTCGTTTACGACCAACTCGACGCTGTGCTCGATCATCGTGTCCCCTCCTCCGCCCGCGTGTCCTCGAGCGCCCGCAGTACGCGCTCGGGAGTCATGGGAAGATCTTTAATCCGCGCTCCCGTTGCCCTGAATACCGCGTTTGCAATCGCCGGCGCGAGGGGGGGAACCGTCATCTCGCCGACTCCGTGCACATCGGCGTCCTCGAGGTCGCTTTCTACAGCGCTGCTCGTCAGTCGCTGAGGGATGTCGAGGATCGAGGGGATCATGTAATCGGACAGATTCGGGTTGACCACCTGACCTGCGTCATAGGTGAGCTCCTCGAACAGCGCGGGACCGAGCCCGAAGATCATGTTTCCCTCGTTCTGCTGTTTGACGCGCAGTGGGTTGACGACACTCCCTGCAAATGCTGCGCCGTGGCAACGAAGCACGTCTATTCGTCCGGTCTCGAGATCGACTTCGACCTCGACGCCGACCGCTCCTTCGTGCCAGTGCACGGAGGCCCGGCCTTGGCCCGTCTCTCGATCGAGCGTGGACATGCCCTCCGAGCTCTGGAAGGTACCCTCGCCGCTCAATTCAGCGAGCTCCGCTCGGCGCAAGACCTCGCCGTAGCCGATCATCGGAGCCGTGCCCTTGATTCCCGCGGCACCGCCTTCGTGATGGAGGTCGGCTCGATCCACCTCGAGCAGCTCCACGAGTAAGTCGTCGAGCTGTGCGCGGAGATTGACCGCCGCGTCCTTGACCGCAACACCCATCGAGAAGGTTGTGCGACTCGATGCGGTGACCATGTCGAAGGGCGTGACGGCCGTATCGGGGAAGGGAGCGTCTATCAACTCGGTGGGAATCCCGGTCGCATCCGCCGCGATCTGCATCAGAGTCGAGGCCGCGCCCTGGCCCATCTCGACACTGCTCGACAGAAGGGTGAGCCTGCCATCCGTCGTGAGCCGGAGGCGGGCCTCCGAGCGCGATGGCGTGAGCGTGCTCTTGATCATCAGTGCGACGCCCTTACCCCGCACTACGGTGCCGCTCCTCGGCGCGGGCTCTTCATCCCACTCGATCGCATGGGCAACATCGTCGAGGAGCTCGGTGAAGTGGACGTCGTGCAGCGCCTCGCCGGTCGCGAAGACGTCCCCCTCGCGCAACAGGTTCTTGGCTCGGAGCTTGACCGGATCGATGCCGAGGTCCACCGCGATGTCATCGAGCTGCGACTCGTAAGCCCAGCAGACCTGCGACGTCATGGCGCCGCGGAACGGGCCGGTTGGAACACTGTTGGTGTAACGAGCGGTCGAGTCGACCCATACGTGTGGGATGCGATAGGGGCCCGGTGCTCTGGTCATCGCCTGGCCCGCGCCCACCGGGCTCGACGCGGCGTACGCGCCGGCGTTGAAGGTTGCCCGAACCTGACGGGCCACGATCGTCCCGTCGTTGGTGACGCCGGTTTTGATCGTGACGTGAGCGGAGTGCTTTCCCGTGGTAAGAAAGACCTCGGGGCGCGTCAGCGTCATCTTGACCCGGCGCCTTGTTACCCAGGCCGCGTAGGCGACGAGTGGCTCGAGCTTGACGCCGCCCTTGGACCCGTACGCACCTCCGAGGTTCAGCGTGCGTACGCGCACCTTCTCGGCGGGAAGATCGAAAATGCGTGTGAGGGCCTTGTGCACCATGTAGGGAGCCTGGCTGGCGGTGAGGACGTCGAGCCCTGCGGCCTCATCGAAGGTCGCCAGCGCGACATGTGGCTCCATCGGGACATGGCTCGCTGGGGGCGAGACGTAGGTGTCCTCGTAGATACGGTCGGACATTGCCCAGCCCGTTTCGATGTCGCCGTGCCGGAGCTTCCATGTACCGGAGTCGTTGTCGGGCCACTCGTCGTGAATCACTGGGGCGCCGTCGGCCATCGCCTCGACGGGATCGACGACGAACGGCAGCTCGTCATATTCGACGTCCACCCACGCGACCGCCTCGGCCGCGATATCGGGGCTCTCGGCGACAACCAGGGCCACGATCTCGCCGGCGTATCTCACCTTGCCGATAGCGACGATAGGTTGATCGTCGCGCTGACCTCCGTAAAGGGGATTTATAGCGGAGTGAGCAGCCAGATCTTCTCCGGTGAGCACGGCGACGACTCCGGGCATCTCGCGCGCGGGCTGAGCGTCGATCGATCGAATGAGCGCGTGTGGAACCGGACTGCGAACCGCTGCCGCGAACGCCATGTTGGGTACAGACTCGTTCAAGACCAGCGGCAACGAACCGACAACCCGGTCTCGCGCGTCACGCATTGGGAAGTTCGTGCCCGTCAGTCGGCTCACGAGCCCGCAGCGCCGTTCGAGACGAGACCCGTGAGAGCCCGCCTCACAAAGACGCGGATCATTCGCTTGCGATACCAAGCAGACCCGCGCGCGTCCTCGAGCGGTGATATCCCCCGCGAATAGGCACCGGCCAGGCTCTCGATCACATCCGCTTCTAGCGGAGCGCCGAACGCCTGATCCTCCACGTCATCGAAGCGCTGAGGACTCGATGCGACTGCTCCTACCACGATAGAGAGATCGTCGACGATCTCGTCCGAGAACTTGGCGCGTGCAGCGACTCCAACACAGGGGCGATCCTCCGACGAGCGACTCACATACTTTAGGTAAACGGCGCGTTCGTTTGGCTCCAAGGAGCGCACCTCGATGCGCGTAATGATCTCGTCGCGCTCGAGAGCCGTCTCGTAGAAGCCGGTCACAAGATCGCGCGCCGCGATGCGTCGTTCACCGCGCTCACTCCCGGCGACCACCGTTGCGTCCAAACCTGCAAGCACGGTGGGGGGATCGGACGCATAGTCCCCCTCTGCGAGGTTGCCTCCCAAGGTGGCCGCGTTTCGGACCCTGACGTTGCCGACGAGTTCGCACGCCCTGGCGAGACTCGGAGTGCGCTCGAGCAACAACGAGGAGGTGGCGATCTCCTGTAGCGTGACGGCGCTTCCGATGGTGATGAGGTCGTCGCTTGCCGTGACGTTCGAGAGGCCGTCGATGCTGCGGAGGGAGACGAGAACCTCAGGAAGCAGCAATCCCTGCTGCATCATCAGCACGACTGCCGTTCCACCCGCCACGACTTTGCTCCCCTCGTGCAGATTGAGGAGCTCGCTGGCCTCGGAGACGGTTGTGGGCTCCAGATAGTCGATGTCCATCTAGGTCCCGTCCGGGTCGTCGCTTCCCGGATTCCTGCGAAGCGAGCGCAAGAACGCGACCAGGCGAGCCCACATTGAAAGAGCGACTACGCGCGCCACTCTGATGGTTCGCTCCGGGGCCTGAGGTGCGGCGCCGTCCTCATCGGCCGCGGCGAGGACGGAGTTCACGCAGGTCGCGAAGTCGTTCAGCATCTGAGTCGCGGTCGCCTGAATGACTCCGGTCCCGAATTGCCCCAATCGACCGCGAATCGAGACGTCCGCCTCGGCGTCGACGCGCGTGGTGCCGTCACCGATGTCCTCGAGGTTCGCGGTGAAGCCGACCTTCGCCATGCTCTGGGTCGACCGGTCCTTGCCCTGTGCCTTCGCCGCCAGGCGGGCCGGGGCCTCGGACGGATCGACTCGAACCGATCCGGCGAACGAGGACTTGATGGGACCGATCTGCGTTCTCAGCACTGCTTCGTAGGTGTTCGGCTCCGTCATCTCGACGTTCTCCACGCCCGGCACGCAGGCGGCGACCCGCTCGATATCGGTGAGGAGGGCGGCCACGCGCTCGCGTTCGGCTTGCAGGATGAAGGACAGGGTGACGATCACGCCGTTGGCTCGCCCGCATGCAGGGTCTCGTGGCTCGGTGGTGCCGGAGGTGTGACCATCGAGATCATAAGATTATGCATTATACATATCCCACGGCCGGGTCTCTTCCCCGCGGCCTAGGGGATGACGGGCAGGAGCAGGTAGGAGGGGCGACGCTCGTCGGTGTGCAGCGTGACCGCGCCTCCGAACATCTCGCTCGGCCGGTCGCGAGGATCGTCGTGCAGGAACGGCCCGCATCCTTTCATCTCGTTCTTGAGGAGGCGAGGCGCGCGCCCTCTCCCGGATACTCGTAGTCCTTGCCCCGTACCGTGAGCGATCCGGTAGCCGGCGGGGACGGCGATCGAATCGGCTGCGTTCATAGAAAGAACATCCATTGGGGGACCGCCTCGGCGAGCAGTCCCCGAGGACCCGCTGCTAGGCCTTCGACTCCTGTTCCTTGAGGAACTTGCGCAGCTCCTTCACCGTGTGATTGATGTGGGCTCGGACGGCTCGTTGTGCTCTGCGCACATCCGAGGCCTTACAGGCATCGAGGATCTCCTGGTGCTGATCGTCGGCCCGCTTGTCCAGGGGCTGGTGCGACACGAACATGTGGATGTACGTGCTCGACGAGTCCCGCAGGCTTGCGATCATGCTGCACAACCGGGGCATCTCTGAGGCGTTGTAAAGGGTTAGGTGGAAGTGATCGTTGAGCTCGACCCACTTGTCCTCGCCCTCGGTCTGGCGCATCTCGTCGATGACGGACTGCATGTCGGTGAGCAAGTCTGGAGTCAGATTCGGCATCGCCTTTGTGATGGCGAGCACCTCGAGGGCACCGCGGATCTCGTACGACTCGGTGAGGTCCTCCGCCGTCGGGTGGAACACGATGGCGCCCCGATGAGGATCGATGCGCACGAGCCCGTCGGCCTGAAGCAACGCAAAGGCCTCTCTGACGGGGGTCGTGCTCACCCCGAATCGAGCCGCAACGTCGTTCTGACGAAGGCGAGTACCGGGCTGCAACACCCCTCGCTGAATCTCCGACCGGATCAGCTCCGAAACGGTTTCCGCGGTCGTCTTTCGTCTCAGCACCTCAGGCTCACTTGCCATGGATCACCTTCTCTATCCGCTAACGTTCTAGTTCCCTCGGCCCGATGTGCACCCGGCCCCCCGTCACGCGGGGGTCAGGCACAATGCATTCTATCCGCCCGGCTCCCACTGAATCTGAATTAGCGGGTCGCGCCCAGATCATCTCGTATACCTAGAAGTGCCGCCTCTTCAAGGTCGAACAGTTCCAAGGCGGTTGAACCACCAACGAGCCGGCGTGTTTCCTGTGAGTCTGCGACGCGGTCCAGGCGCCCAACCGGGTCCTCGTCGGCCATGTCGAAGGGCAGGTCGGTACCCAACACGACGCGCTGACTGCCCACGAGATCGATCAACCACTTCAGCGCACGGTCGTGGTGCGTGATGGTGTCGAAGTAGAAGCGGTCGAGGTACTCGCTCGGAGGACGGTCGAGGCTGACCCGGGATTCCTGGCGGACCCTCCAGCCGTGATCGAAACGACCGATCTGGTAGGGCAGGAAGCCTCCCGCGTGCACGAGGACGAACTTCAAGTTCTCGAAGCGGTCGAACAGACCGGAGAAGATCAGACGTCCGGCGGCGAGAGCGGTGTCCAAGGGGTTCACGAAGATGTTGGTCAGGTAGTAATCCTCGTACCCAACTTTCGGTCCGATGTAGTAGGGGTGGAGGATCACCGGTGCCCCGAGCTCGTCGACCGCCTCCCAGAGGGGCAGGTAGGTGTCGCGGTCCACGTACTCGCCCTCGATCGTGGTGCCGACATGGGCTCCAACGAAGCCAAGCTCCTGAACGCAGCGTCGGTACTCTTCGGCAGCTGCCTCGGGGTCTTGCATGGGCAGCGACGCCGTCCCGGCGAGCCGGCCGCTCGAGCCCGCCACCGCTTCAGCCAGCGAATCGTTCGCCATGCGAGCGAAGGAGGCGGCGTCGGCGGTATCGATCCAGTAGTAGAAGAGCGTGGGGGCCAGAGACATGATCGAGAAATCGATGCCCCTGGTATCCATGTCATCGAGCTTGAGCTGACCACCCAGAAACCCGTCATCCAGCGGATAGGCGAAGCCCTCGTCGTGCACCACCCAACGGCGTCCGTCGCGCCTTTCGACCGCCGCTCTCCAGGCGGGGTGATCGGCCGCTTTCAGGAACTCAGGCGGGATGAAGTGGGTGTGGACGTCGATGATCATTCGCGCCGTGTCCAATCCTTCTCCTTCCCGCTCGGCGGACCCTTTGCGCTCGTCCTGGATCCGGTCGCCCTCCCGGCGACTCGGCGAGGGGAACCACGACGGACTGCACTCGAGAGGACCGCCCGATCCTCATATTGTGCATAGTATACCCTCGGGTAGCGGCCTCGCAATGGTCAAGCGGTGGCTGCCGCGTCCCCCTGGTGGTCGAGGATGACTTTGAGGGAACCTCCCGCACCGGTCGCTGTGATCGCCTCCCGAGCACGGCTCAGGGGAAAGACGTCGGTCACGAGGGGCTCGAGCTCGACTGCCCCGCTCGATACGATGTCGATCGCAGCCGGGAAATCCTCGGGCTTGGCGGCCCTGGGGTTCGAGATGGCCAATTCCTTGTAATAGAGCTGGTAATAGGGGATTGAGGGTGCCCGTTCTGTGATGGTGCCGAACAGCGTCAGCCGGCCTCCGATCCTCGTGAACTCGATGGCCTTGGCGAGCGTGGAGCCTCGGCCGGCTGCCTCGATCGCGACGTCGACGCCGCGGCCCGATGTGTATCCGAGGACGGTCTCGAGCGCCTTCGGATCGGAGGGGTCGATCGTGAGGTCGGCGCCGAGCCGCTCGGCAAGAGCCCTCTTCGACGCCGTCCTTGTGACGCCTATCAGAGGAGATCCCCCGCGCGCTTTGGCGAGTTGGAGGTGCAGGAGGCCCGAGACCCCCAGCCCCATGACGAGTGCGGACTCGCCCGGAAACAGTTCGGTCTGCCGCTGCGCGTGAATGCAAGTGGTGAGGACCTGCAGGAGCGGACCGGTGGTATCGGAGATCTCCCGGGGAACCACGTACAGATTGGCAGCAGGGACCGCGACGATGTTGCTGAAACCACCGTCGCGATCCCTGCCCATCAGTGCCCCATTGGGGCAAAGGTTGACCTGTCCTTTCGAGCAGTGATAGCAGGTCCCGCAGGACACGACGGGATCGATCAGCACCCGGTCGCCGCGCTGCAACGGCGGCTCCGGCGGGACCTCACCGTCTATCTCGAGGATGGTGCCGACCATCTCGTGTCCCAACACCAGCGGATGGGTCACGGGGATCTTGCCGGCGAAGATGCTCAGGTCGGTTCCGCAGATACCGGTCGAGCGGATGGCAACGAGCGCCTCGCCCGGACCCGGCCGCGGCTCGGGACGCTGCTCGAGTCGCAGCTCGTTGGGCGCCTCCAGGACCACCGACATCATGAGGCTGTCAACCACTCTCCTTGAGATGCTCGGTGGCCATTGCGGCGACTTCCTCGAAGGGGAGGAGTGCCTTGGTGGACAGCGCGCGCTCCTTGACGGCCATCAGCAGCGCGCGCAATTGCTCGTCGTCGGCCGACAGTCCGAGCGCTTTCATCGCGAGCGTCATCGACGGAAGGCCGCTGCCCTTCCCGTAGACGATGCGTGCGGGGGGCTGCCCGACGACATCCCAGTGATAGGGGAACAGCTCCTCGGGTTTGCTGTCGATGCAGTGCTCGTACCAGCCGGCGATGATCCCCGACTCGACCTCGAAGAGACGCTCGCCGACGACCGCGCGGTTACTGGGGATCGTGTGTCCGGTGCGCTCGCGGACGAGCCGCGACAAACCATAGAACTCCTCGGTTACCAGGTTGTGCTCTGCGTC
Organism: Actinomycetota bacterium; assembly: GCA_009379915.1. Classification (GTDB taxonomy): domain Bacteria; phylum Actinomycetota; class CADDZG01; order CADDZG01; family WHSQ01; genus WHSV01. The sequence goes on from WHSV01000027.1 coordinate 38,803, forward strand.
GTACATCATCCGCAGCGCGAGCGCGAGTTCCTCCATCGGCGTGTTGCCGGCACGTTCGCCGATACCGCTGACCGTCGTGTGCACGACCTCGACGCCGACCGCGAGCGCGGCGAGCGAGTTGGCGACGGCGAGCCCGAAGTCGTCGTGGAAGTGCGCCTCGAGTCGAACGTTGGGCAGACGTTCGCGGACCTTTTCGATCCACACCGGAATCGCTTGTGGTGTGACCCCGCCGAAGGTGTCCACCAGCGAGAGAGCATCCATATGACCTTCCGATGCAACCTGCTCGACGAGATCCAGGTACCAGTCGAACTCGGCGCGCGAGGAGTCGATCGTGAAGAAGACCGTATCGAGGCCCTCGTCCTTGGCCGCGAGAGTTGCTTCGATGGACAGCTTTTTCGCCCGGTCGATCTCCCAGCCGTAGGCACGTTCGAGGATGTGGCCGGAGGAGGGAATCTCCACAACGACGCCGGTCACCCCGCAGTCCTTGGCCTTGCGAATGTCGTCGACCATGCAGCGTGCGAAAGCGTAAATCTGGGGGCCGAGGTCGGCCTGGACGATGTCCTTGATCGCCGCCTCGTCCTGCGCGGACACGATCGGCATGCCCGCTTCGATGCGATCGACGCCGGCCGCGGCGAGGCGACGAGCGATGGCGACCTTGTCCTCGCGCGTCAGCGCGACGCCGGCCTGCTGCTCGCCATCTCGCAGCGTGATGTCGTGAAAGATGACACGCTCGGGGAACGCGAATCCCTCGCGCGACGCATCGAGGAAGTTCCAGGGGCTCGTGAACCAGCGCCCCTCAACCTCCCACGGGGTCTCATTTGCCATCGTGGTTCTCCTCTCTCGGCTTCGTTTCCGCTAGTCCCACCAGTAGTCGGGGTGCTCCACCAGCGTGGTTATCGCGTTGCCGTCCTCGGTAATGACGATGTTCTCCTCCAACCGCACCGTCTGCTCCAGCTTCGGATGTCCTGCGAAGGTCTCGATGGCGAAGTACATGTTGGGCTTGATCTCGGCGGGATAGTCGAGCGAGTACGCGCGCGATACCCACATTCCCTCGTAGAGGCTGAGGCCGATGGAGTGGGCGAATTGCTGGAGGGACACGCTGCCGTACTTGTCATCGTCGTAGACGGGGAACTTGGCGGCGACGTCGGCGGTGGTGTTG
>WHSV01000115.1:0-3174 GCA_009379915.1 Actinomycetota bacterium
TTCCTCCCGACGCTCGTTGACAGCTCCCAACCGTATTTGACGATGGATCGTCGGATATCTTTGGGCCGGTGACACCACACCTTTGCCTAACCTTCATGCCGTGCACTCGTCCCTAACGCCCATAGGGGGAACCAGGTGAGGGTTGGATTGCCCCGTATGCACAGAGAGGCCGGGGAGCGGCGCGACTTCCTTCCAACTTTCGTGGCGGCTCTCGACGCCGCAGGCGCGGAGCAGATCGTCGTCGAGAGAGGCTACGGCTCCGGCATGGGCATCGATGAGTCGGCCTACTCGGCAGCGTCGTCGAGGCTCGTTCTCGGCGATTACGATGATTGCCTTACGCAAGACGCCGTCATGCAGGTTCGTTGTCCGCAAGAAGAGCACTTCGAGCGGCTTCGAGCCGGAACGATTTTGTTGTCGATGATGCATTACACAACTCGGCCCCAGCGCGTGCGCAGGCTGGCCGAGTTCGGTATCCGGGCGATCAGCATGGACGGATTGGTCGACGACACCGGCAGACGGCTCGTCGAGAACCTGGCCGCGGTCGCGGGCGACGGCGTCGATTCCGCGTTCAAGGAGCTCGCCGAGCTGTACCCGGACTTCCACGATCCTCGGCGCCCTCCCGTACGCGTGACCGTGCTCGGTTCCGGTGCGGTCGGATCGTACGCCGTGCGAGCCGCATCACGCTACGGCGATCCCAACCTGAGGGATGCGATGGCCGCCAGGGGAGTGAAGGGAGTCGAGGTTCGGGTCGTCGATCACGACCTCACGGGACACGAGTCGTACATGCGCTCGTTGCTGACTACAACCGACTTGTTGGTGGACGCGACCCAAAGGCTTGATTCGACGAGCCACGTCGTCCCGAATGAGTGGCTGGCCGACATGCCGGGTCACGCCGTGCTCCTCGATCTGTCGGGGGATCCCTATGACTTCTCGGTCACCCCTCCAATCGTGAAGGGCATCGAGGGAATCCCACAGGGAAGCCTGGACCAGTTCGTGTTCCGCCCGGACGACCCGGCCTACGAGGCGTTGGACGCGCGCGCCTCAACCGAGCACCGCCGTGTGTCGCTGTCGTGTCACTCGTGGCCGGGTCGCAATCCGCGCGAATGCATGGAGGTCTACTGCGCCCAACTCGAGCCGTTCTTGGACGTGCTGCTCAACAAACCGGCAGACGAATGGGACGCCGGAAGTACGTCGCTGTACGAGCGTGCCCTTGCCCGCGCCGAACTCGGTCGTTGGTTGGAATCGAGCCCCGCGTGAGCGCGACCGGCTCCGACCGAGAAACGTCTCTGACTCTGGGATTGCCTCGCATGGGTCAGGAGCCGGAGGAGCGGCGCGATTTTCTGCCGTCCCTTGCGCGTCACGTCGCGAACCTCGGCGTCGATGTCTTGTTGGAGTCGGGACTCGGGACGCGCATGGGCTATGCCGATCGCGATTACCTCAACACATCGGAGAGAGTTCGCATCGTCGGTCGAGATGAAGCGTTCGCTCAGGATGTGGTGCTGGTCCTCCGGAGCCCCGATGATTACTTCGAGCTCATGCGTCCGGGTTCGACGCTCGTGTCGATGCTGCACTTTCCAACGCGCGTGCAGCGATATCGCAGACTGAAGGAGTTGGGGATCGAGGCCGTGTCTCTCGACCTCATCGTGGACGACAACAATCGCCGCCTCGTGGAGAACATGGAGGCCGTTGCGTGGAACGGCCTCGAGGCCGCGTTCGAGGTTCTCGCGCACAGCTACCCTCGCTTCAAGACCCACGACCGTGACCCGATTCGCGTCACCATCATGGGGGCCGGGATGGTCGGCAAGCACGCAGTTGAGGCGGCAACCAAGTATGGCTCCTTGGATCGCGCCCGCACACTGAGTGACTACCCGGGAGTCGAGGTGACGGTGCTCGGCAGGAACCTGACCGCGAACGAGCGCTACCTGCGCGAGCGGCTGCGAGTCACCGACCTGCTCGTCGATGCCGCCTACCGGTCGGATGCTTCGAGACCGCTAGTTGAAAACGACTGGATCGACGATCTTCCCGAGCACGCGGTTATCTGCGACCTCTCCGTTGATCCCTACCTTCTCCACGCCGACCCTCCGACGGTGCGCGGCGTCGAGGGGATCCCGCGGGGCAGCCTCGAGCAATACGTCTTCTATCCGGACGACCCCAACTGGAGACTGAAGATCCCACACGGGGTGCCGGCACTGAAGCGACGCACGACCGTTTCGTGCTATTCGTGGCCCGGCATTCATCCCAGGGCCTGCATGCACCGCTACGAGGAGCAGTTGCTGCCACTTCTCGAGCGGCTGTTCCAGACCGGGGGAGCGGGGCGCCTGCGGCCCGACGGAGGTTACCTCGAGCGGGCTCTCTACCGGGCGAGCACGGGGGCCTGGGTCTCTCTTCTGTAAGGCCGAGCGAGGTCGCGAATTTTTTTCCATCCGCCCACCCCACTCGCTCCCGCTCGCATGATTCACCTCCGAGACCTCGGGGTAGGGTGGCCTGCAAATTGACGGGAAACTCTCGTCCCGGACTGAGTCAAGCTGCCGATGGCTCTGCGGAGAATCGCGGGATTCGCCTGCCGGGACACACACCGAGAGGACGTCGCGGGAACTCAATGCGTCTCAGGTCGCTTCGATATGTATGTGCGCTGATTGCAGTCCTCGGGCTGTTCGTTCAGCTGGCGGGCCCAATCGCGCCCGCTTCACAATCCACCGAGCGGGATCTCGACGAGGCCGTGGCCGAACTCGGTCAGATTCAGGGAGAGCTGGGATCGGCCCAGGAGCAGCTCAGGGCGGCGAGCGCGCGATTGAACGAGCTTCGTGGGTCGATCTCGTCGACCGAGGCCGAGATCGAGACCATCGGCAAGCGCATCCTGAAGCGCAAGGACGAGCTCAAGCGCATCGCCCGGGAGATGTATATGAACGGCGCCGCCGCCGGCCTCGAGATTCTGATGTCGGCCGAAGACCTCACCGACCTCGAGGAGAGGGCCACGTACCTTCAGTCCTCGGGAGAGGTCCACATGAAGCAACTCGAGGACCTCGCGATCGACCGCATGCTGATGCTCGAGAAACTCGACGAGCTGGATTCCGCACGGGCCGAGGTCGCCGAGATGGTCGAGACGGTGGCGAACATCGAGGCCGGCCTTCAGGCCGAGCTCGCCGACCAGCAGCGCGAGGTCGGGGCGCTCGA
>WHSV01000115.1:3653-7651 GCA_009379915.1 Actinomycetota bacterium
CGGCTGCCCTTGGTTTGCCCGTGATGGCCGGATAGCGACCAAATCGGGCCAGAGTTCCCGCCGAACCCCTCTTCTAACTCGGCTCGACCTCGGGCTCGCCGGCACTCAGCAACATTCTTCGTGCCACGAGGACCGCCGCGCAGGCGATCAGTCCGGACGCAGCGGCCCCCCACCAAGCGGTCTGATAGCCGGAGCTCTCGGCGACGACACCGAAGAGAAGGGGGCCGCTCACCCCTCCCAGGTAGACCCCGGTCTGGGTGAGTCCGGTCGCGGCCGCGGGTGCCTCGGGGTTTCGGTGAACGACGGCGAAGTTGAAGAGTCCGGGCCAGCCCCAGCCACCGGCAAAGCACAGCAACGTCGCGAGCCAGAGCAGATCGGTGTCGCGCGTCGCCTGTAGCATGAAGCCCGCCGAGCCGACGAGGTAGAGTCCCGCCACCCACAGCAGTCGGCCTCCGGTGCGGCGATCTGCGAGCCAGCCCGCACCGACGCGCATCGACAAGCCCGCGACACTGCCGGTCGCGAACAGCAGTCCCGCGCCGGCCTCTCCGAGGCCCGCATCGACACTGGAGTCGACGAGGTACGAGCCCATCGAGTTGGCGGCGCCGGATCCGAAGGCGCCGGCCATCGAAAGGACCACCAGAGCTCTGACGTTGTTGGGCCGGATGCGCTTCTCGTCCTTGGTTTTACGGGGCGACTGGGTGGGTGGCACCGCAAGGGCCACGGCAACCGTCAGGACCGCGCCGATTACGAAAGCCCAGCGCCAGCCGACCGTCAAGGCGATCAATGGAACCGCGAGCCCTCCGAGCAGGGTCGCGGCGGGGATACCCGATTGCTTGATGCCGAACGCGAAGGCCTGGCGGGTTCTATCGACGCGCGTAGCCAAATGCAGGTTGGCGCCAACCTGGGCGAGAGCGCTTGCCACGCCGGCTAGGACGAGGGACGCAAGGAGTGCGGCGTATCCGGGCGCAAGCGCCAGTCCGATCAGAGCCGTTGCACCGAGCACGCCGCTGGTGCGCATCGACCTTTGGGCGCCGATACGTTCGGCGATGCGGCCGGCGTAAGCGGAGAAGGCCGCCGAGGAGGTGAAGAAGACTGCCGTCAGGAATCCTATGCGGCTGATCGGGAGTTCGAACTCGCCTCTGATCTGCACCGCGAGCCCGCCGACGAGAAACACCGGGAGAGAGCAGCACGCCGTGATCAGAACGGCGAGAGCTGCGGCCTTCCAGAAGGAACGGTCGAGGCGAACCTGGGCCGCCCTGGGATCCGAAAGAGTCATGTTTTCATGCTCACATGCCGATACAAACGGAGAGGGACGACGGGAATTCCCCGACTCCCTGGATGTTTGATAGCGTGTAGCAACCAGGGTGACACCGTCACCCGTGAGATTCGTCTTCCGGTTCTTCCTCCTTTTCGGGCGAGCGGGTAGTGAATCTCTCCCGCAGATAGCGGCTGTGAGCCGCTAAAAGGAGTAGAAGAGTGTCAACATTTGCCGAACTCGGCGTGTCCGCGCCCGTCATCGAGGCGCTTGCCCGACGGAACATGCACGCCCCCTTCGAGATCCAGAGCCTCGTGATGCCCGACGCCCTCGCGGGCAAAGACGTCCTGGCCAAGTCCCGGACTGGGTCGGGCAAGACCCTGGCCTTTGCCGTGCCGATCGTCGAACGAGTCAAGCCGGGCGGTGGACGTCCCAAGGTCTTGATCCTCGTTCCGACCCGAGAGCTCTGCGCCCAGGTGACAGATGAGTTCCGGGACATCGGTCGCGCGAAGGACCTGAGGGTCGCCTCCGTGTACGGCGGCACCAAGCTGCGCGAGCAGTCGGCCAAAGCCGAGAAGGCCCACATCGTGGTCGCCACACCGGGACGTCTCGAGGACATTGCCGAGCGAAAGCTGATCCGGCTCGACTCGATCGAGATCCTGATTCTCGATGAGGCCGACCGCATGCTCGACATGGGTTTCCAGCCACAGGTCGACCGCATCGTCCGCCGGATCCCGAAGAAGAGACAGACCATGTTCTTCTCGGCGACTCTCGACGGGCGGGTCGGCTACATGGCCAAGGCCTACACGAACGAGCCCGTCATGCACGAGATCGTCGACCGGCGGCAGACGGTCGATGAGGCGGACCACCGCTTCATTCCCGTCGACGAGCACGGCAAGGTCGACAAGCTCATCGAGATCCTGAACGAGGAGCGCGGGCTGACGCTCGTGTTCGTCAGGACCAAGCGAGGAGCGGACCGTCTGACGCAGAGGCTCAAGCAGAGAGGCGTGACCGCGCTTGCGATGCACGGCGACCTCAGCCAGGGTCAGCGGAAGCGGGCACTGCATCGCTTCGACACGGGCGCCGTGGACGTGCTCGTTGCGACGGACGTTGCGGCCCGTGGTCTCGACCTCGACAACATCACCCACGTCATCAACTACGACCCACCCCAGGATCACAAGGACTACGTCCACCGCGTCGGCCGGACGGCCCGCGCGGGTCGCTCTGGTACCGGAGTGACGCTCGTGACGTCGAAGCAGCAAGGGGAAATGAGCATCGTTGCCTCGGAGTTGAACCTGAAGATCGAGTTCGAGTCAGAGGGTCTTAAGGTCGCAAAACCGCGTGCGGTGTTCACGTCTGGGCGCAGGGGTTCGTTCATGAGCCCCCCTCGTCGCCGTCGCGTGTAGCGCTACCTCTCGATCTTCTGGTTCTTCGCCACTACGACGATCCCGGTCTCGGACATCGTGAAGCGCTCGGCGTCCGCTTCGGCGTCGACTCCTATCTCGAAACCCTCGGGAATCCGGACGTTTTTGTCGACGATCGCGTTACGGACCACGGCGTGGCGCCCAACCTTCACACCGGGCAGGAGGATCGAACCTTCGACCCGCGAGTAGGAGTTGATCCGAACTCCCGGCGAGATGACGCTCCGGCGTACGTCGCCACCTGAGATGATTGCGCCGGCACAGACCATCGAGTCCACGGCTCGGCCGATGCGGCCCTCGCTCTCGTGCACGAACTTCGCAGGGGGAAGCGCGTGCCCCCAGGTCAGGATCGGCCACTCGAAGTTGTAGAGGTTGAACTCGGGCTCGTACGAGATGAGATCCATGTGAGCCTCGTGATAGCTCTGCAGCGTTCCCACGTCGCGCCAGTAGTCTCTGTCGCGCTCCGTCGAGCCCGGCACGACGTTGCGCTTGAAGTCGTATACCGCGCCGTCACCCTTGGCGACCATCATCGGAATGATGTCTCCGCCTATGTCGTGATCCGAATCCTCGTCGTCGGCGTCTCTGGTGACCGCGTCGATGAGGGCATCGGCGGTAAAGACGTAGTTGCCCATCGACGCGTAGCTCTCGTCGGGGGAGTCCGGAAGTCCCGGGGGGTCCTCGGGCTTCTCCAGGAAGGACTTGATGGTGACTCCGTCGGTCTCGGCCTCGATGATGCCGAAGTCGGACGCCTCCTTTCGCGGCACGCGAATCCCGGCGACCGTCACGCCCGCCCCCGACTCGATATGGGCGTCGACCATTTGGCGGGGATCCATGCGGTAGATGTGGTCGGCACCGAACACGATCACGTAGTCCGGCTCTTCGTCGTAGAGAAGGTTGAAGTTCTGGTAGATAGCGTCCGCGGATCCCGCGAACCACCGCCGGCCTCGGCGCATCTGAGCCGGAACAGGGGTGACGTAGTTGTCCAGCAACGCAGACAACCTCCAGGTCTGCGAGATGTGTCTGTCGAGGCTGTGACTCTTGTACTGGGTCAGCACGGCTATCTTCAGGAAGTTCGCGTTGACGAGGTTGGACAACGCGAAGTCGATCAGGCGGTAGCTTCCGGCGAACGGAACCGCGGGCTTCGCGCGTTGAGCCGTCAACGGCATCAGCCGTTTGCCCTCGCCTCCGGCGAGAACTATTCCGAAGACCGTGGTTGTGCCCATGCCTGCACCTTATCCGCGGCTCTCCCGTTTACACGGAGAGGCACCGGTCGATGCTCTGGGCTTCGGCGAAGCTTCGCTGCGCCTCGCCGAGTCAAAGGC
>WHSV01000116.1 GCA_009379915.1 Actinomycetota bacterium
CTAAGGCTTGCTGCTCAGTCCATCCTGAACATGGACTCGTCCACGTTTGTCTTCCGGAGCAGGTGCTTGGCCATCACGCGGCGCGCCTCGCCCAGGTCGCCGGCCGTGATCGCGTCGAGCAGTGACACGTGCTCGCGCACGCTCATCTCGTGGGACAGCGCAGGTGGGTCCTTGGCGCGCACGCTCGCCATCGACAGGGGGCCGCGGAAAAGGTCTGCGACCATTTCGATCGCCGGGTTGTGGGCCGCGTGCGCGAGGCAGGTATGGAATTCGGTCGACAAGATGGTCTCGTATGCACCGGCGTCAAGCGCCGCCTCGGAACGCGCGCAGATGTCTTTCAACCGCTCGATGTCGTCCTCGGAGGCCCGAGCGATAGCGAGACGAACGATCCCCAGCTCGATGATCAGACGCACCTCAGCAACATGCTCGGGCGAGATCACGCCGGTCATGAGCATGTTGCGGATGCCCTCGCCCACGATCGCGGTGGAGGGGGCGGTTAGGAACGCGCCGCCCGCGGCACCCACGCGGATGTCGACGAGCCCCATAGTCTCGAGCGCGCGCAGGGCGTCCCGCACAGTCACCCGGCTCACCTTGAAACGCTCGGCCAGCTCCCGCTCGGACGGGAGCCGTTGGCCCGGCTTGAGATGGCCGCTTCGAATCAGATCGCGGATCTGCTCCACGATCGCGCCCGACATTCGACCGGTCTCGACGGGGGCGAAGAGTTCCGGTCTGTCGTCGCCTGACGATGCGCGTTCCTCCACGCGCTCACCCTACCGGCTGGCGGGCGATGTCCGGCGGCTCTAGTCGAATGGCGCGCGCTCGGCGTCCTCGGCGGTAAGACGCCTCGCGCCTGCGCGGCGAGTAGCAAGCGCGAGGGGAAAGTAGAGCGCCACCAGCGCCAGCGGCACCACCCGGAACATTGCAGCCAGGCCGACGAACTGGGCAACGACGCCACCGACAACCGGGCCCCCGACCCTGCCCACGTCGAGACCGCTGTGCAGCAGCGCAGCGACGAGTCCGTGCTGCCTGTCGTCGTCGCGCGCGCCGTCGAAGGCGTCGGCGGAACCCGTTACGCGCAAGAGCCCGCGCGACATGCCCATCATGAGAAACAGTGGAATCTGCAGAACGAACGAAGCACTGAAGGTCGGTATCAAGAACACAGAAGCGGCAGCGACGAGGACCAGCGGCGATGTCAGGTGGCGCGCACCGACCCGGCTGAAGATGGGACCGGAACCGAGTCGCACCGACGAGGACGCCCACGACCGGCAGCTCGCTAGAATGCCTATCTGCGTCAGACTGAGTCCCGCCTGTAAGGCGATGACCGGCTGGAAGGTGCGCACCAGGCCATTCACGAGATTGATATAGGCCATCACCAGGACGCCGGCCCACACGATCGCGGGCATGCTCGCGAGACCCCGCCATGTTTGCCGTCCCCAGCCCCGCGGCTCGATCGGCGCTTCGGCTACCTGGTCCGTGCTCTGCTCCCGGAGCATCACCCGTCCCACCGTTCGCACGAGAATCGCGGTCCCAAGGGCGGTGAGCAGCGCGAGTGAGAAGAAGCTGAGATCGAACCCCAGCCTGTCGGCCATGACGCCGCCGAGCGCGCCGGCGACCGTGTGTCCCAGGCCGGTGAAGCCCGAATACCAGCCCATCGCCGCGGTCGTGCTGAGACCCTTGGGACGGGCCGCGACGAGCAGCGCGAGCTGCGTCGTCGTCGCGACCGACCAGCCAACTCCGTCGAGCGCCATGATCACTCCGAACGGCAGCGCACCGTTGACCAGCGGGACGGCAGCGAACGCCAGAGCCGAGCAGCTCCCGCCGGCGAGCAACAACAGACGAGCTCGGCGAAGCCGGTAGATCGCACCTACCGGCAAGCGCGCGAGAAGCGACGCAAAGCCGAAGACCCCGGCCAGGGTTCCGATCAGCGCGGGCCCGAGTCCCAGCTCCTTGAGGAGATATGGCGGCACGATGACGTGCAGCGCCGACTCCCCGATCATGAAGAAGAAGACCGAGAGATAGACGGCCCCCATTGGATTCCCGCGTCGAAACGGGTTGGTCGATTGTTGCGCGGCGCCGGCACTCACTCGGGATCAGCGCCCTCGAACTCGGAGGTTATCGGCGGCGAATCTCGGGTGGTTGCGCCGGCCTGAGCCTTTAGGCATGATGGTATGACCATACGCCGGGCGGCCCCGGGTGTGGAAATCCGTTCTGCGAACAGGGGGAGCCGTGGAATCGAATCGCTTCGAGCGGGGCATGCGGGTTCGCCGCGAAGTGCTCGGTGACGCCCACGTCGACGCGACGGCGTCCCAGACGACCGCGCTCGATGCCGATTTCCAGACCTTCATCACGGAGGCTGCATGGGGGTCCGTGTGGGCGCGCGCGGGTCTCGATCGATCGACCCGAAGCCTGGTCACGATCGCGATCCTCGCTGCCCTCGGTCGCCGCGACGAGCTCGAGATGCACCTCAAAGCGAGTCACAACACCGGCGTCGAGCCTGTTGCCCTTACCGAAACCCTGTTTCATGTCGCGGTCTACGCGGGCGTCCCCGCCGCGCATTCTGCCTTCAAGCTGGCCAAGGCCGAGTACCCCGATAGCGGCGGGACCGACCAACCATGAGCGACCCGGGGGCCGGAAGCCGGCGCGATCCCGCGGTCTTTCCTCCTTACCTCTACGAGGGCTACCGGGCGACGATCCTGCGCGCGCCCTCCAAGCGGTTCGTTGAGATCCCCGAGACACCGTCGGAGGTGACCGGGCCGGGGCCCGCCCTGAGCGAGGTCATGGCCGAGGACGCCGACCTCACCCGCAACGCGGGGACCGAAGGCGAGGCCATGGGCGAGCGCATCATCGTGACCGGACGAGTGCTCGATGCAAACGGCGACCCCGTTCCGCATACGCTGATCGACATCTGGCAGGCGAACTCTGCGGGCCGGTACCGGCACCGCCGGGACCAGCACCACGCGCCGCTCGACCCGAACTTTCTGGGCATGGGCCGCTGCCTCACCGATGAAGACGGCGCCTATCGATTACTCACCATCCGGCCCGGTGCATACCCGTGGCCCAATCACGAGAACGCGTGGCGACCCGCGCACATCCACTTCTCGCTGTTCGGACCGAGGTTCACGACCCGCCTGGTGACGCAGATGTACTTCCCCGGCGATCCGCTGCACGATCTCGACCCGATCTTCAATTCCGTGCCCACCGACGCGGCGCGCGCCCGTCTGGTCGCGGAGTACGCACACGACGTGACCGAGCCGCTGTGGGCACTCGGGTACCGGTTCGATTTCGTGCTCGCCGGAAGGCACGGCACGCCGTTCGAAGACGGGGATCACGCGTGACCTCGCGGTTGCCCACCCCGTCCCAAACCGTCGGCCCCTTCTTTCACGACTGCTTCCTGCGAGAGCCGATGGACGTCCTCGTCACCGACCAGACGCCGGGTGAACGAATCCGCGTCGAGGGGCGCGTCTACGACGGAGCGGGAGAGCCAATCGACGACGCTGCGATCGAGATCTGGCAGGCCGACGACGCGGGACGCTACCGGCATCCGGCGGATCTCATGACGTCTGCGACGGACGACGGCTTCCTCGGCTTCGGCCGTTCGGCCACCGACGAGACAGGTGCGTACTGGTTCGAGACGATCAAGCCGGGGCGAGTCGGCCGGAACCCGGAGGACGCACAATCCCCCCATCTGAGCTTGCACGTCTTCGCGCGCGGTCTTCTCGACTCGCTCGTGACCCGTCTTTACTTCGGAGACGAGGACAACTCCCTCGACGCGGTGCTAAAGAGAGTCCCGGAGGGTCGGCGTTCCACGGTGATAGCCACGCCCTCGGAACGCGACGGTCGCCGCGTGTACGTCTTCGACATCGTCTTGCAGGGCGACAACGAGACGGTGTTCTTCTGTACGCGCTGATGGCTGGGGGCAGGTGACGTGACCGCGTTTGTTTCGCTGGCCGACGCGATAGCCGAACACGTGCGGGACGGTCAGACGGTGGCGATGGAGGGTTTTACGCACCTCATCCCCTTCGCCGCGGGCTATGAAGTCATCAGGCAGAAGAGACGGAAGCTGACGCTCGTGCGGATGACCCCTGACCTGATCTACGACCAGCTCATCGGCATGGGCTGCGCCGAACGGCTCGTGTTCTCGTGGGGCGGCAACCCCGGGGTGGGCTCGCTGCACCGGCTGCGCGATGCGGTCGAGCACGGCTGGCCGCGGCCACTCGAACTCACCGAGCACAGCCACGCGGCGATGGCGAACGCCTACGCCGCGGGCGCGTCGGGGCTCCCGTTCGCGGTCCTGCGCGGCTACGTTGGCTCAGACCTCGTCGACGTCAACCCCGACATCGCAACAATCAGGTGTCCCTTTACGGGCGAGCGGGTGGCCGCGGTGCCCGCCCTGCGACCCGATGTCGCGATCGTCCACGCCCAGCGGGCCGACCGAGCGGGCAACGTTCTGATCGAGGGAATCGTGGGCGTGCAAAAGGAAACGGTGCTGGCGGCGCACAGGGCAATCGTGACCGTCGAGGAGATCGTCGACGATCTCATGGCACCGAGTCATAACTCGGTGGTGTTGCCGAGCTGGACGGTCGATGCCATCGTTGAGGCCCCCGGCGGAGCGAGGCCCTCCTACGCACACGGGTACTACCGGCGCGACAACGCCTTCTACAAGAACTGGGATCCGATCTCGCGTGACCGCGATGCATTTCGAGCATGGATGGGAGACAACGTGCTCGGCGCCACCGCGGCGACGCATCCGGCGAAGGCATGACGAGGACCGACTACTCCCCCACCGAAATGATGACGGTGGCGGCGGCGCGGGCCCTTCGCCACGACGACGTGTGCTTCGTTGGCATCGGCGCGCCGTCCGCGGCGTGCAACCTCGCCCGACTCACGCTCGCGCCCGGCATCACTCTCCTTTACGAGTCTGGGACCATCGCCACGAAACCCGACGTGTTGCCGCTGTCCATCGGTGACGGGGAGCTGTGCGAGACGGCCATCGCCACGGTTCCGGTCGCGGAGATGTTCAACTACTGGCTGCAGGGTGGGCGGATCACGGTCGGATTCCTCGGAGCGGCTCAGATCGATCGTTTCTGCAACATCAACACAACGGTTATCGGACCGTACGCGTCACCGAAGGTCCGGCTGCCCGGGAGCGGAGGCGCCCCTGAGATCGCAAACTCATGCGGACAGATCTTCATAATGGCTCGTCACGGATCCAAGGTCTTCGTTCCGACGGTCGACTTCGTGACGTCGTTCGGCCACGGAGACGGAGGCGACCACCGCAGCCGCTTGGGTCTTCGGACGGAGGGACCGAGCCTCGTGGTGACCGACCTCTGTCTGATGAAGCCCGATCCGGAGACCAAGGAGCTCGCCGTCGTGTCCATCCACGAGGGCGTCACTCGCACCGACATCGAGGAGCACACCGGCTGGACCATTCGCTTCGCGGACGAGGTCGATGACACTCCTCCACCAACCTCCACCGAACTGGACGTCCTGCGCGATCTCCACGCGCGCACGGCGCGCGCTCACGAAGCTACGCTCTGACGGTTGCGGTCGAGTGCCTCCCCGTCGGTCGAGCGCAACAGGGAGCCCATCGAGATGACCGAGATGTCCGACGTCGTTTTTAGCACGAGCGAGATGACCGAGATCTTCTCCGGTCGAATGCTCGTACAGCGAATGCTGGACTTCGAGGCGGCGCTAGCGCGCGCCAAAGCGCGTGCAGGCATTATCCCCATGCACGCCGCCGAGGCCATAGCTCAGAAATGTGACGTCGACCTGTTCGACCTGGCCGCCGTCTACGAGGGCACGGCTGCGACGGGCACTCCCGCCGTTCCCGTCGTCCGGAGGCTGACGGAACTCGTCGACGACGAGGCCAAGGCGTTCGTCCACGGGGGCGCCACGAGCCAGGACGCCATCGACACGAGCGTGATGTTACAGATGCGCGACGGCCTCGAGGCACTCGTCGACGACCTCGTGACGACGGGTCGCTCCTGCAGGGATCTGGCGGAGCGGCACCGACGCACCGCCATGGTGGGCCGCACGCTCCTGCAACACGCCCTTCCCATCACCTTCGGCCTGAAGGCGGCAAACTGGTTGAGTTCGATAACTCGGCAAATCGATCGGCTGCGGGAGCTCGGAACCGGGCTGGCGGTTCAGTTCGGGGGCGCGGCGGGAACGCTCGCTGCGCTGCGCGCCGACGGTGTCCGCGTGGCGGAGCTCCTCGCCGGCGAGCTCGACCTCGCAACTCCCGATTTGCCGTGGCATGCACAGCGCGACCGCATCACCGAGGTCGCGGCCGCTCTCGCGGTCGTAGCGGGGGCGGTGGGAAAGATCGCCGAGGACGTCGTGCTTCTGGCACAGACCGAGGTCGGTGAGGCAAGGGTCTCCGGAGAGGGCGGAGTCTCATCTGCAATGCCCCACAAGCGCAATCCCGTCGGCGCCACTCTCGCGACGGCGTCCGTGAAACTGGCGCTCGGCGCGGCCCACACCGTTGTGTCCGCCGCGATCCAAGAGCACGAGCGATCCGCAGGTGGGTGGCAGTCCGAGTGGGCCGCGCTCCCCGATGCGTTCCGCTTCACGGCGTCGGCGGTCCGCAGGGTGAGGGACGCGACGGCCAACCTCGAGGTCGATGAGGAGCGCATGAGGGCCAACCTCGACCTCACGCGCGGGCTGATCATGGCCGAAGCGCTCGTCGTTGCGCTGGCCCCGCACTACGGGCGGGACGAGGCCTTTCGCATCGTGGACGAGGCATGCCGCGCCGCAACCGAACAGGGCCGGGGGCTGCTCGCGGTCGCCGCCGACGATCCTCGTGTCCGCGACGCGCTCTCCTCCGATGAACTCGAGCGCGTCTTCGACCCGCTCTCCTACCTCGGAAGCACCGACAGCTTCATCGATTCCGCAATCGGGCGTTTCACGTCCGTCGAGGTTGGGGAGGCAGGGTGATCTTCTTCGAAGTCGACGGCATTCGGCTGCACTACCGTCTCGACGGTTCCGCCGAAGGACCGCCCCTCCTCCTGTCGAATTCCCTCGGCGCCGACGTGCGCATGTGGGACGCGCAGGTGCCGGCTCTCTCACCTCGCTATCGAGTCGTTCGCTACGACGGCCGTGGGCACGGCGCGTCCGGATTCTCGGCGGGACCTTATGACTTGGACCTGCTCGGGCGCGACGCGCTGGGGCTGCTCGATCACCTCGACATCGAACGCGCTCACATCTGCGGGGCTTCGATGGGGGGCCTTGTGGCGTTGTGGTTGTCCGTGCATCATCCCGAACGCGTCGCATCCGCAGTGTTCGCGAACACGGCGGCCAAGATCGGCACCCCCGACACGTGGGGCGAGCGCATCTCGATCGTCGAGAAGAAGGGGATGCCCGGCATTCGCGACTTCCTCCTGGACCGATTCTTCACCAGCGGTCTCGTCGAACGAGATCCCGAGACGGTGGAGCGCGTCGGTCGCACGCTGGTCGAGATGCCTCCCGACGCCTACGTCGCCTCGTGCCGGGCGGTCGAGGGCGCCGACCTGCGCCGGGAGGTGGAGACGATCAGAGCTCCGTCACTCATCGTGGCGAGCACCGAGGATCGGTCCACGCCCCTCGCGGACTCGGAGTGGCT
>WHSV01000117.1 GCA_009379915.1 Actinomycetota bacterium
CGGATCACTGAGCAGCAGATCATCGACGTGCGAGACCCGGCGGGTCCGGGTCAGTTTCAACGCCAGCAGCGACAACAACCACGACACGGCGGGAACGACACGGGTGCCGGGGTAGCCGGCTCGTTTGACCAGCCCGGGCAGGTCGAGGGCGACCAGGTCGGGCACGAGCAGCAGCAGCCCGGCCTTGCACTGCGGAGTCTGGTGCGGGCTGGAACACCTCTCAAGGATCTGGTCGCCCGCGCCCTGAACGGAGTGGCTCTGGTCACCAGCGACGCCCACCGGGCTGGTCGACGCCATCGGCGCAACACTTCCGGGTGCGTCTTGGCAGCGGTGTCGGACCCATTACACCGCGAACTGATGTCGCTGCCCGAAGTACGCCTGGGCCGGTCGAGGCGGAACCGGAACGGTCCTCGGTCGGTACGACGGGGCCGAACCAGACGCCACCGGCATGTGGCGCCTGGTGGGATGCCGCCACGCTCCACGCCCGGACGTCGACGAACCTCCCCAATGCAGGCTGGCCCGGCTCGGCGAACCGAGGGCGCCGACAGTGCACGGTCGACGCTGTGTGGAACGGGCATACTGGCGCACGGACTGAGAGGCTCCGACTTCTTTGCCGCGCCTGGCACCCACGAGGGACGCGACGACGGGCCGCCGCCGGCAAGGCACGAGCCGGGTCTCAGTGGGACCGTCCTCGCATGTCCGGCCGATCGAGAATTCTGGCCAAGACGTCTCGAAGCGCTGCCTCAGCCTCGTCGACCGTGGACTCGTCCTGAGATTGCCGCCAAGCGACGAAGCCATCCGGACGGACAAGCAGAGCACCGGCCTCGTCGATCTCACGAACCCGCTGCCAGTTCGCATACAAGTCTTGCGCACCTGGGGTGTCGATGACGACGACTTGGAGGAACGGAAGATTGAGGCGTTCGGCTGCCGCGGCCCACTTGGTCCCTGACAGTCCGGTCAGCAACGTGAAGCGGCCCTTGCCCACGACGTCGAGGGTCGAAATTTTCTTCTTGTTCTTCCCTACCAGCCACGCGTGCGGTAGCTTCGCGCCGGGTCGGGTGGTGGCCTGCACGAAAAGCTGAGGGTCGCGGACGAAGACCTCGGGCTGGGCGTCGGCGTCAACGATCACGGCGTCCGAGGCGTACCGCTGGTTGAGTTCCACCCCCTCGGCGTTGAACTCGTAGTCTTTGAGTTCGAGGGCTTCGCGCAGAGCCTTGCGGGCAGCTGCCCCTTCCGGGGTGGGTGCCTTGACCTTGGCCAGGCCGTCGGCGGCCGGATCCTTGGAGCCGGGGACGGCGAGAGCGTCGCGGAGACGTTGGTAGTCGAGACGGGACTGGTTGGCCCGCTCCACGATCTGTTTGCCGACGGGCGCACGCTCGGCGGTGTAGGTGTCCACCAGACCGGAGCCGGCGTATCCCTTCAGGTGGTAAGCGATCTTCCAAGCCAGGTTGTGCGCGTCCTGAACACAGGTGTTCAGTCCGAGACCGCTGCTCGGCGGGTGACGGTGCACGGCGTCGCCGCCGCAGAAGACACGACCACGGCCGTACTCGCTCGCGTACTGCTGATTGACGTACCAAATCATGATGTCGACGATCTCGGGGTCGAACGTCGGGTCCCCGACAATGGCGCGGACCTTCTGGGTGGCCTCCTCGTTCGACATCTTGAGTTCGCCCTTGGACATGTCGAACCCGAAACCGCACATCCAATCGTCCCAGGGACGGACGTTGCGGAGGGAGCCGAGGCCGATCTCGCCGAACGCGCCGGCGGGGTTCACGAACCAGTTGAGGACGCTGGGCCGTGTGTCCAAGTACGCGCTGAGGTCACCGCGGAAACGGATGTAGGCCTGACCGGCACGAGCCATGTGGCCGTGCATGGCCAGTTCGAGCTGCTCGGCGATCTGGGACCCCGCGCCGTCGGCGCCGATCAGGTAGCGGGCCGACACCTCGTATTCATGGCCGGTGATCTCGTCGCGGCACGCTACGACCACCCTGTCGTCGAGCTCGGTGTAGGAGAGGTATTCGGTGTTGAACATGAACTTGGCGCCGGCGTGGGCGGCCGCGTTGAGGATGACGGGCTCGATGTAGGGCTGGGGGATGTCGAGCAGGGGGCACGGGCTCGCCTGGACATAGTCGCCGCGACGCAGATAGCCGGTTCCCCAGGTCTGGATCCTAGCGATTTCTTCGCCGGCCATCGACACAGCGACTGGGGTGTCGCCCATCAGGTCCCACGGGGTCCCTTGCTTGGTCGCGTCCTCCTCGATTCCGAGGTCGCGGTACACCTCCATCGCGCGCTGGTTCGTGATGTGCGCGCGAGGCGAGTTGGCCAACCAATGCCACCTTGTGAGTCCACGGACGCTCAGGCCTTGCTGCGCGAGCGCGAGCGCCGAGATGAGGCCTGTCGGACCCAGACCGACGATCAAGACGTCGACGTCTGGGGAATTACTTGTTGTCATGCTCGTTCTCTTTCAAAAATTTGGGTCACTGCGTACTTCGCGGTCGAGTAGCGCGGCCGAGCTCAGCTCGCGTGTTGACCGAGCCGGCGCTGCCGCCACTCTCCGGCTACGAACTCGCGGACGATGTTCACGAAGACGTCCGCGCGTTCGATCTGTGACCAGTGGCCGCAGTCCCTGAGGAGGACTGCGTCTGCGGTCGGGACGACGGTGACCAGTTCCCATGTGCGGGACGGTGGGATCACCTGGTCCGAGAGACCGTGGACGAGGAGAACAGGCATGGTGAGGCGGCTCATGACCTCGTCGTCGAGTGGCAAGGCGGCGCGGTCACGCTCACGGGCTTCGATGACCCGTTGAAGTCGCCCGGTCTCGACCTCGTACGCGGCGACTTCCTGTCGGGCGCGGACCATGGTGTCGACGACCAGGGAGGGGTCCGTGACGAACTTCTCGAATGACCGTCGTAGCCCGTCGTAGGACGTGTCGGGGGTGGCGTGGGCTTTAATGGCCGCTGTGGGTGCGGAACCGCCGGTGCCCATGGAGATCACGCCGAGTATGCGGTCGGGGTGGTCCGCGGCGAGTTGCATGGCGATCCAACCGCCGAGCGAGTTGCCGACTAGCCACGCTTTGTCGATTCCTAGGGCGTCGAGGACGCGGAGAGTGTGGGCGCCCCATTCGCGAATGCCGTAGGCCGTCGGACCGGCCTCGATCGTTGCGCCGAAACCAATGAGGTCGATCGCGATCGAGCGGACCGTCTCCGCCAATCGAGGCAGGGTGAGCCACCAGTTGGCGGCCGCTGAGACGCCGGTGCCTGACCCGTGCAAGAACACGACGGGGATCCCCTCCCCCACGTCGTGCAGGTGGGTGACTTCACCGGGTCCGGTCTCCAACCAGGAGTCGCGGAGTCCGAAGTACGGGTCGGTGCGGTAGCCGGTCGTGCCGAGCATCAGACCACCGCCGATGCGGGCGCGGCACTAGCGACGACTCCCATGCCCGTGATCCACCGCGGAACGGGCTCGTACGCCGTCCACGCCAGTTCGCCGCCCCAGGCGGCGGTCGCTGCCGCCCACGTCCGCAGTTCGCCGGCGCCTGGCCCCGCGAGCCCGACGACGTCTTCGTCGTCCAGGCCACGCAGCGCCATCGGGTCGCTGGAGATCCGGTCGAGAAGGGCAGCGTCCCAGCGGTCGGCAACGTCGCCCGTGGCGTGGCCGTCTGCCAATGCTTTCGCGCGAGCGACGCGTCCAGGCTCGACCTCGTCGACGAGCGGGCGTCCGTGAATGAGGAATTCGCGCCATTCAGGGGTGATCGATGTGTCATAGGCGTCGATCGAGGCGGGCCAGTGCGACATCCCTCCGGAGCCGATCGTGAGGACCCGTTCGGCGCCGTCGCTTTCGCCGATGGCTTCGCCCACGGCGGCGCCGAAGTCGAAGCTACGAGCGAACGACGGAAGGGGAGGGCATCCCGAGTTGACGATCACGGGGACGATCGGGATGTCGAGGTCCGGCACGAGACGCGAGTACGCCTGGGTGAGACCGTGGTCGATTCGCATGTCGAGCGAGACAGCGGGGTCGAAGCCGCGCGCAGTGACGCCGTCGAAGACGGTTCGAGCGAGGTCGCTAGCCAGGGGCAGTTCGCCCTTGGGTGTGTTGTAGTCCCCGACACCTTCGACGCGTTCGATACCGATGGTGAAGGGGGGGAGCAGGTCGTAGAACACGCCGCGCGCGTGGTCGGGTCCGAAGATCACAATCGCGTCCGGGCGCAGCGACTCGAGGATCTGTCGCGCCCGCTCGACGGATTCGACAAATGTGCCCCCGGGCTCGTCGGCGGCCGGGTCCGGCGCGAGGTTCCAGAGCGGCGAGTGGGAGAGGCTGAGGGTCCCTACGACGTTGGCCATGGGTTCGCTCCTTGTATCTAGATCAGTGGCCGGCGGGGATCGTGCCGCCGATGAGGACGAAGGCGACGACGGCGGCGCGGTCGGTCCTGTTGGACCACGCGTGGCGGGTGCCGCGTTGGACGAGTACGTCGCCGGGCTTCATGAGGGTTTCTTCTTCGTCGAGCACTGCCCAGATGTCGCCCTCGAGGACGAGGGCGTAGTCGAGGGATGGGGTGGCGTGCACTTGGTCTGCCGGGCCGTCTTCTCGGTCACGCCAGTGATGGTCGGGGGGAAACTCGACGATGCGGAGGACCGATCCCGCTGCTGGGGGATTCAGGGTGACGGGGCCGCTCAGACCGTCGTCCGGGGATCCGTCGTTGTGGACCGGGACGTCGGTGTGCTGCCACAGGTTTGTGACGACGAATGTCGGCGTGTTGGCGACGGTTTGGATGGAGGAGCTCTCGCCGTCGGAGGCGATGACGGAACGACCTTCGTCGTTGACGGTTGTGACGATGCGACGGAATCGGCGTGTGTCGGGGGCCGGGGCGACGCTGTGGTCGAGCGTGACGTTGTGGTTCGCGTTGGCGGATGTCATGGCAGTCCTTCTTTTCGGTTTGGGGGCCGCTTCAGGGGACTAGTGAGAGCCCGCCGTCGGCGACGACGGTCTGGCCGGTCGTGTACCCGGCGTTCATCAGCGCGACGATGAGCGCGGAGATGTCTTCGGGGCGGCCGACGCGCCTGAGGGGCGTGCCGTTGCGGACGCGTTCGTAGAGGGGGTCCCATGCTTCTCCCCTGGTCCAGGGGGTCTCGATGAGACCGGGCGCTACGGCGTTGATGCGCACCTCGGGTCCTAGGACGGCGCCGAGCAGCTTGATCATGTGATGCAGTGCGGCCTTGCTGACGGCGTAGGGGATGCTGCTGCCGCCGACGTCTACGCCCGCGAGAGCGCCGACGAAGGTCATGGTGCTGTCTCCTCCGACGCGCAGTAGCGGCGTTGCAGCGCGGACCAGACGCCAGGGCGCGAAAAGGTTCATGCCGATGATGCGTTCGAAGACTTCGTCGGTGACGGAGTCGAGGTCGGCGTGCGGGATTTTCACGGTGGCGCCCGCGGAGTACACGACGTGGTCGAGGCGGCCGTGTGCGACCTCGATTTCTGCAACGAGTCGAGCCGGCTCGTCGGGGTCCTGCATGTCTGCGCGCAGGTAGGTCGCGCCTTCGATCTCATTGAGCAGGGGGGCTGCGTCGGCGGGCGAGCGGGAGCCCGAGACCACGACTGTGTCGCCTCGTGCTGCGAGGGCGCGAGCGACCGCCGCGCCGATACCGGAGGTTCCACCCACGACGAGCGAGACCACTTCAGAAGGTTGCCGTGACATGGACCACAACGTATGTGAGCGGAGTTCTATCATGCAAGTCGATGCATGAATTTTGATATATGTTTCCAACCGTCAGGCCCGGGTCGCACGCAGGGTCTTCGTCAAAGTCGTGGCGTAGTTGGTCGCCTCCTTTCTGGTCGCTGGGGTTAGATACCGAGCAGGGTGAGGATCTGTCCGAGTCGGCGGGAGAGTTTCTCGGTGGCCTGTTTGATGTTGGTCCATCCGGTGAGGCGTAGCAGGCTAATCGCGGCGTTTCTCATGGTGGCCATGACCTGGGGTGCGGAGCCGGTTCTGACCTGGCTCCTGTCCTCGTCAGTCGTAGGTGACGTCACGGACGTAGTGGGCGCGGTTGTCGGGTAGGACCGGCGGGTTGCCCCGCCGATCCCCCCTGAGAACCGTGCGTGCCACTCGTCGCGGCACACGGCTCAAGCAGCCCGCGTGGGCGGGCAGGCATCGTGCATCTACTGGTCGGTGTCGTGTACCCGGTCGCCTGGTTGGCGCCGGACGCAGTGGACGTGTACGAGGCGGCGGGTCGTCCGGCCGCTGCCGTGTTCGACGATGGCCTTGTGTGCTATCGCCTTGCGGATCCCGCGGTACCAGGTCTCCCACTGGGTGGGGGAGTTCGGTGGGCGGCCGGCGTAGAGCAGCGGTTCCCCGCAGAGCGGGCAGAGCCCTCGTTGGATGCGCAGATCGCGTTCCCACGATTCGGCTAGCTGCGGTGGTCTGCGTTTGCGTCGCCGGTCGGCCCAGTACTGGGCCAGGGCAGGATCATCGGGTGAGTGCCTGCCTGGGACCGGGACATGCCGGACGATCTTCGTCCAGGCGTACTGGTGGATATAGGCGCCGCTCTCGCGATCGCCGAAGACCCACCGGTCTTGCCTGGTCGGGTGGAATGCCCCGAAGTATCGGGCGGTGACCCATCGTCGGGGCTTGCGGGGGTGCCTGCGACGCGCCCATTTGTAGAGGTGCCACCACAGGTGGTTGTCCAGAGCCTGGAAGGACTTCTTGGACGCCCCTGGCCGGTAATAGTTCGCCTGGCCTCGGATGATCGGGTTCAGTGTCCTGATCACCTCGGCCGGGTCGGCGCCGCGCAGGGTGCGCAGCTCCTGGGCATTTCGCCGCCGGATTTTCTTGAGTGCGTCGCAACTGGGCTTGGTAAGCACCTTGCTGCCGCCGCGGACGCAATAGCGGCGGATGTTGAAGGACAGAAAGTCGAACCCGGCGTCGATCCGCCCGATTCTGGTCTTTTCCTGGTTGAGGGAAAGTCCTCGTTCCTTCAGCCATACGCTGAGCCGATCCCGAACCGTCTCGGCCTGATCACGGGTGTGGCACAGGGCCACGAAATCATCCGCGTAGGTCACGACGGTCGGGCATCCGGCCTTCACGATGCCACGGTAATCATATTTGACTCCCGCGGCTGCTTCCATTCCCTGTAACGCAATATTCAGTAACAGCGGAGCGCGTTGCGGAAAGCACTTCGTGCGTCCCCTGACGTGGGCCGTTCGGTGTCAGCGGTGGAACGCTTAGACGCCTTCGTGCCCGAGGTGGGCAGTGGAGCGGGCGAAGGTCACCCGGTAGGGCCTCTCAGCAAGTGGCTGGGGACCCGTTTCGGGATGTCCACGGGGTCGAGGTGGGGCCGGTCAGGGTCTGGCGGTAGAGCTTGAGCAGGTTGTGGGTGCCGATCAGCAGTTTCCACTCGCTTTGCGCGGCGGCTTTGCCGCGGCGCATGAATCGTCTGGCTCCGCGGGCGTCCTTGGTCTGGTCGAAGACGGCCTCGATGATGTGCTGCCGTTTCCGGTAGACCGCTCGGCCGGCCTTCTTCGAGACCTTCCGGTCCATCTTGTCCACCAGGGTCGCGTTGACGGGCAGCGGGCCACGGCGACC
>WHSV01000118.1:0-5057 GCA_009379915.1 Actinomycetota bacterium
ATCCGGCAGGACCGCGCCATGGACGGGAGCACATCTGTACCCGTGGCCCCTCGGACCGGGTTTCCGTTGTGGTGGGCGGTGACGGGTTCGAACCGCCGACCCTGAGTTCTAAGTGCCAGGATGAGGAAACGACTCCTGACCAATTAGTGTTTTCGCAGTCAGCCTAGATTCTCGTTTGTCGCTGTTTCGCGCTTATACCCCCGACCTAGGACGGAATGTGGACCGGGCGTGGACCAGGACGTCCTATCAGCCATTCCAAACGATTCGAAAATACGGGTGGCCGCCGCAAGGACCAAGGAGAAGAGATCGGATCGTCCTCCGGTAGTTCCCAAGTACTCCAGTCCTAACAGTGTTGCGTCGTCCCGCAGCAAACCTGATGAGTGCTTCACGACTTCTTGGATCAAGCTGTGGATGAGGTCATCGATTCCTGCGCGATGATCTGCAACCTCGATCATCTCGATCAAACTGTCGAGCTCGAGTTCGAGGACTCCGATCACATCACCCGCTCTGACACCGGCACCCACACGCATTGGTCTTCGGGACCGCCTACCGTGAGTCGCCCCTCTCGCAGGGACCTGCCCGACGTCGTGCTATCAACGTCTTGAGGAACAACTCTTCCCAAGAAACTTGTCGAGCCGGGCACCGGTTGCGACAGTATTCCGTCGTACGCTCAGCTAGAGAACGGTATTGCGCACTCCAGCGCTAGATAGCCCTCTTGGATGGCTAAAGGAAGCTGGTCAGCAGGAGCGGAGTTGGCGGCAAGAAGGAGATCACCGAGACCACGCGTGTGGATCTCGTTAATGAGCTCCCCCGTGCCGACGAGTCCGCATGTTTACTGGTGTGTGAGTTCACCGCGCACACACTCACTCGACATCGTCGAACTCGAACCAGACACAGGTGCGATCGCCGGTCCGCACACCCCAGCGCCTCGCAATGGCGTCGACCAGTACCAGCCCCCGGCCCCCTACATTGTCGAGCCTCTTTTCCTCCAGCTTGGGGATACTCAAGCCGCCCGGATCGCAGACCCAGCCAAAAAGACCTTCCACCCGCCGCTCAACCCGAACGCTGATCGAGTCTCTGGGCTTGAAGTGAGCGTAGCGAAGCGAGTTGGTCACAAGTTCGGTCAGGAGAAGCGCCAGCCGCTCCGCCGTGTCGCCCGCAAAGGTGTCCCGGAGTTCATGGATGGCGCGTCTGATCTCGGCCGGGGCCGAGGGAGCAGGATCGACGCGGAGGGCAATGATTTCGGTCGGTGGGACCAAGTAGCGGTTCCCTTGAACGGGCCAATCGGCCCGGAGACAGAATGGCGAGGAAGCTGGGTAGACGCCGCACCGGCGGTCGTCTCGCTCTGCTGCGGCACGACCATTCGTGTCTACCCGCACGTGACTCCCCGAATCGCATCCAGCCAGGCAGGGCGGCTTGCCCGTGACATGTCCGACCGGACATGCCCGTCGTGGACGAAACGGCTCGCGTCGGGACGAATATTCGTTTGTCGCTGTTCGCACTCACCCTTCATTTTCGCCATGGAAGGTGCACGAGATTTGGACCGTTCCCCGTCCTGGTTCGGGACCAGAATCGTTCAGGAGATGAGTCTCGGTAGTCCGTTTGCGTTCATGGCCTCGACATCGTCAAGCAAATCCCGGTGGACGTAGCTGCTCCGGGGAACCATCGTCGCGGCGAACTCCTACCCGGCCTGCTCATCGCAGACAGGGACGAAGCTGTAGGACACGATCAATTCCCACCTCTAACTCCGGTCGATGCACTCCGCTCGCTCACAAGCTCGGCCGCCGACCCCATGTCGGTCCCGAGATAGGTCCCTGGCACCCCTCTCCGGCTGCGCGCTGCGGCGAAGCCGTTCCCCGCGTAGAAAACTTGTGTCATGCGCAGAGCCGCAGACGGTTTCCTCGTTTCTGTGACCGCGCGGAATGTGGGGAGGGTCGCCGTCACATCAATGTTCGAGCTCTACCCGGAGATCGGTGTGGCCTGGATGCTCAAAGAGGAGTTTGCCTGCATCCACGAGGGCTCACGATCGTGAGGAAGCATGGCGCCGGCTTCAGACCTGGAAGGACCACATCATGGCGTCAGGCATCGGAGAGTTCGTTCATCACCTTGCGGAGGACCCTGGGGGCTTGGAAGGAGCAGATCCTCAACTACTTCGACGACCGGGTCACGAACGCATTCGCCGAGGGCATCACGAACAAGGTCAAAGTCATCAAGCGCTCCGCCTACGGCTTCCGGAACCCGATGCGCTATCGTCCGAAGGTTCTGTTGGCGTGCGGTCATCGACGACTTCGGGAGGTCAACCACCATCCCACCTGCGTCGGTTGAGCGGGATCAGAGATGTCGAATATGGCAACGCCCGCGCCAGAACATCCCTCCGGATCGCGAACGGTGAGATACGCGTAGTTTCCAAACGCGGATACGTCCGCTACGCGGTCCGGCGCGGCACCTTGAATGTCGGCCTGCCCGACAAGCTCAACATTCTTGCTCGAACCCGGTAGATGCCCACCCTCTCCGCCATGCTGATGATCCTGAAGCTCGTCTACCTCCAAAGGGCTATCGACTTGTTTGGTGGCCAGCCGGCTGGGACGTTTGCCATCCGGACCGGCCACAGCGATATCTTGGAGCACCATCGAGGCCAATGCGACCACCAAGAAAGTGCGCAGGGATTTTACTTCGCACGAAACCACCCCCTCCGTTCGTCAGCGAACGCTAGATGCTTCAGTAGTTAGTAGTTCCCCGCCGGAGGCCTTCAAACAAACTCGGCCAACCCACGACGACCGGTGCTCCCGGAAGATAATGATGCGATCAAGCGAGAGGAGCTCGAGGCACTGGAGCGGGAAGTAGACGGGCTCAAGACTGCGCACGGAACGCGCACGCTCATCGGTAAAGCTATCGGCCTCATCATCGAGCGAGAAGGCGTCAATGAAAGCGAGACTTTCGAGATGTTAAAGGCCACGTCTCAGCACACCAATGTGAGGCTCCGAGACGTGGCTGCAAGATTGGCGGAGGAGGCGCAGCCCGCGGGCAGACAGGAGCCCGAGGCACCGCCCCCATAAGTCCTTGCCCGTGACGCCAGGGCAGAGCTCGGGGCTTTTCGTGTTGAGGGAAGAGGGCCAATGGAACTCTTTCGGGACGCGTAACCCGCGACGTGGAGTGTCGGAAGAAGGCTGGCCTCAACCGTTTGCCCCGCCCGAAAAAGAAGTGAGGCCTGTTGCCAGGCCCCACCGGGGATTGCATCCGCTTCGCTCATGATCGATTTATCCACACCATGGAAGCCCAATCATTTGCATTTCCAGTAAGCGCAAACACACCAGCTAACACCCTCGCCCTCGATGGTTACGCACAAATCGGACACGTTGGCCATACAGGGTAGATACCTCTGATAGCGGACAGAACCCTTTACCGTCTTGTCCCGACTCGGTACAACGGAGGGGGCACCTAGTCGAAGCAAAGCTCCGCTCGCGGGATCCCTTTGACCCCGATTGACTGGTCAGGGGATCGAGCGAGACGGCGGGCTTCCACTTCTTACAGATCACGCTTCCTTGGCCGCGCCATTGGGGTCCTCATTGCCAGCGAGCTCGAGGGAGAGCATCTGAACGTCATCGAAGTGCCGTTCCTGTATCGGAAGGGCCCATCTCGCGAGATCGAGCACCTCGTTGTTGCCAGCTCTCTGTGCCATCTCGCTGAGAACCTTCCAGTGGCCAACTTCGCCTGCCTCCGCCATCGTAAGGAACTCGAACCCATCGAGCTCGTCGGCGTCATCATCGATATACGTTGCAAGCATGTCGGAGGCCTTCGACTTCGTGCTGCGGGCCTCATCGAGGATCGCGGTCTTTCGTCCTTCCATGGTCTCTACGAGGGCCGTCCCCCGCTCCTCGGTCTCCGATGCTTCTCGGTTCATCTGCTCCAACGCAGACTTCGCGTCAGGCGAGTCCGTCAGATTGAGCACCTTCTCGGTAGCCGCCTGAGCCGCCATGGCGAGACCGACCACCTCTGCCAGCTTCTCTTCCAGGTTCGTGAGCTCCGCCATTTCTTCCTCCTGTGATTGAGAACGCGCCTTCGCGTTTGCCGATACCCAGGAGCGATCGGATGACGCAGTGATTGCCGTAGTCGAGGACTTGGTTGGCAACATCCCAACGGCCGCAGCCAAAGGGCGGTCGGGAGCCCCGTCACTCTTGTCCGCGGGACTTGCAGCCTCGGCCTCGGACAGCACCGGGACTCCGTTCAACGGCTCGTGGGTGATCGCCACCGGTAACGTCGCGGTCGACATGTTCGCGAACGTGCATGCCGAGGCATCAGGGCGGCTGTTGGCGACGAGGCGGTACGAAGCCACAGACGATGCGGGGATGAAGGACATGCATTCGCTATTCAACGCCCGCGACACCATGCGCCAGAACGAGTGCCCACGCAGCGCGGCCTGTCTGTCAGATCTTGACGGGCGGTCCCCGATCGACCGCCCTCGCACGCATGTCCACCGAGAGGTTCTGCCGGGGTCAGTCCGGCTGCCCCCCTGGATGAACTGTGATCCCCTCCTCCGCAATCACGAGGTCGACCGCGCGGTCCCAGTTCGCGTCAAGTGCGTCCCGCATGGCCTCTTCCTCGGCTTTGTTTGTTTCGCTACTTCTGCGGTGGCGATATCGCCCGCTCGCTGCGCGAGCCCTCCAGCAGGTGATAACTCGCGATCTCAAGGGTCTCCGTGACGTAACCGTCCCGCGCGTTCTTGGCGGCCTTGTCTTTTCGAGCGACGTCACCCAAACACCCTTGAAGAAAAGCGGTCGCAAGCGCGCCGGCGTCCCTCAGCGTTGATGTGTTCTAGCCGCGTTCCTGTAGCCGCTCCCGAGTCGTTGGATCTGAGCCTCGATCTGCGACTGGTGCTGTTCGAGCAACGCGGTCGTTCCAGGGTCCTTGGTCGTAGCGATCAAGGCGACCAGCATCTGGTGAACGTTCATCTCCATGGCGTGGGCGTCGCGCAGGTACCGGTTCAGCACCGAGTCGATCGATTTCTCGGACATGGTGGGCTCCTGATCGTGATGAAGGGAAGGATGGATTCTCGGATA
>WHSV01000118.1:5094-7439 GCA_009379915.1 Actinomycetota bacterium
ATATCGGATTCCTGGTATGCGGCGCCCCGTTGGTGGCGTCGGATCGCAGCTACGGAAGCGATGCTTCCGCACCACCGAGCGAACAGCGGCATTCTCTGCCCAGCTCCAGGCCGATCGTTCAACACCCGAGTGCCGAGCGTTCCCGTGACCTATCGCCGAGGTGGAGAGTCACCCGCCTGCTGTGGCTGCGGTTGCGTCGACCTGACGACACCGGCTGGCTTCGGCTGCGTCGGGCCGCTGCCACGGGCCTGCTGCGCGCGCGTCTCGGCGCGGTCACGTATACGGTCCGCTGCACCGTCCATCTGGCTCCGCAGGTTCGAGCCCTCACGCTCGGCGCGGTCAGCGGTTCGCTCCCAGTAGCGCTGCATCGTCTTGATTCCTCCACCGCCCACCGCCACGATCGCGGACCCGACGATGATGGCGAGCATCGCGTAGAAGAGACCGGTCACAATGTTTTCCGCGATGTTGAGCTGATCAAGAGCAGCGAACACTGTGACAACAAGAATGGCGGTGCCGGCAGCAATAGCCAGACCTCGCCCGTAGGACAGGCCCCCGACCGACGCTTCCACGATCTCCTTCACGGCTGCCGCGATTGCTGCCCCCACCACGACGATGAGGATGGCAGCGAAGACATTTGGCAGGTACGAAACGACGCCGGTGATGAGCTCACTGACAGGGTTCGGTCCAAACATGCCGAACGCGAGCTGCAGAACAAACAGCAGGACTACGTAGAAGACCACCTTGCCCAGCAGAGAGGACGCGTCGTATCGAGACCGAGCTAGAGCGGTTCCGACTCCGCCGCGCTCAACGGCACGGTCGAACCCGACACGTTCCAGGACTCCGTCCACGACCTTCTCGATGGCTTTCGCAACGAAGTAGCCAATTAGCAGAATTGCTAGGAAGGCGATGAACTTCGGTAAAAAGGTCGCAACTGATGCCCACGCATCGCCGAGACCATCTTGGAACTCTTGCATTGTGGTACCCCCTCTGGGAACGGCTTCGGTCAAGTCTGAGCCGTCTACCCTCATTCCACTGGGGTAACCAAACAGTCACTAAGTCCGCGCTCGCTCAACAATCCAACAGATCGAGGTGGAGTAAGACGTTCCGGTGGCAGACGATTCGAGAACCCTTGCACCGGCGCGCTCGCAGCGGGTCTTCTGTCAGCGCACGACGCGATAGGTGATGTGCGTCGCGAAGGCTGACTGGAGCAAGCGCACGTGCTCGAGGTTCACCGTCTCGTCGAAAGCGTCGAACAGTCGTTTCCCGGCACCGAGTACGACCGGCGCTATCGATATCGACAGCTCTTCAACGTATCCGGCGCTCAGAGCCCGGCGGATCAGCTCCGCTCCGCCCATGACCCACACGTCCTTGCCGGCCGCTGCCTCGCGGCCTGGCGATCGCTTCGTCAAACCCATTCACGAATGTGAATCCGGCGTCGGTGGGCTCGTCTTCCGGACGGTGCGTAACAATGAAGAACGGAAGCCGAACGGACTCTGACCGCCCCCACGCCACGGCTGCCTCATATGTGTTGCGGCCACCGACGACCGCACCGACGCTGGCCATCGCTCCGTCGAGGCTCCTTGTCGGCGCCCGTCGCCTCGCCACTCGGCTCCTCATCGTAGCTCCACGGTCCGCCGAAAACCCAGTAGTGCAGACGTTCACCATCCTCGCCAGGCCGCGGCCCGTCCGTCGTTCGGCCCAGTTATGTACCCGTCCAACGAAGTCGTAATTCCCGCGGAGCCTTCGACATTGGTCAACTCCTCTTTTCGTCTTCACCATCATCAGTCAAGACGATTTCCCCGTGGAAACTCATCGGTACACACTATGAGCAGGTCCTGAACAGACTGGCACAGAGGACCTCAACCGCAGCGGCGAACGCGTGACGGGGGCCCCTTTCCCGAGGAGTTCGGTTGGGCGCGGTCCAAGGGCGTCCGCTGGCATCTCATGGGAGAGATCTTCGAACGCGGAATCGTTGCGGTCATCGACAACGTGCTCACCGAGATCGCCGAAGCTGAGCATCTGTTTCTGTCCATCGACATCGACGTCCTGGACCCGGCCTACGCCCCTGGGCACCGGAACGCCCGAGCCGGGTGGTATGACCTCCCGCGAGCTGCTAAGGGCCGTGCGCCGGCTGACGGTCGAGCGAGGTCTCGTGGGGATGGACCTCGTCGAGGTCTCGCCGCCTCGACCACGCGGGCATCACGGCCATGGCAGCGCATCGAGCTGTATGCGAGGCACTAAGCGGTCTGGCGCTCAACAGGCGAAGCGGCAAGCCCAAGCCCGAGAACCCCTGACCGTTCACCCCTCATATTGCTCATAAACATGGATAAATCGGAATAAGCAGT
>WHSV01000028.1 GCA_009379915.1 Actinomycetota bacterium
CATCAACCATCGGGGCTACGGCCATCACTCGGCGGCCGCGCTCATCTCGATGATCTACCTCTGCTGCGGCGGGATCACCGTCCAGCTACCCACAGAAAGGTGAGGAGAACCCATAATCGGGGCCGCTTCCGGCCGAATCTCGGTTAACTGCTGAGTCACGAGTGTCGAAAGATCGCGGTCTGCGACGCCTTCGACGCGATGGTCTCGGAGCGCCCCTACAGAGCTGCGATGAGCGTCGAGGAGGCGGTCGCAGAGTTGAAGCGCTGCGCAGGCACGCAATTCGACTCCGAGGTAGTCGAGGCCTTCACCTCGGACATTGCGCTCAGGGACGACATCGAACCAGGTGCATTGAACCACCGCTGAGCAGGGCAAACCACCCCCAATTGCTATAGTGGGGCCGCCATGAACGAGACCTCAGACGGCCCCACCGAACCCAACACGACCTCAGCAATGGGGGAGTTCCTCACCGTCGCCGAGGTCGCAAAGCAGTTGAGGGTCTCGAACATGACGGTTTATCGCCTGATCAAAGCCGGCGAGATGCGCGCGGTTCGGGTCGGCCGGGGATACAGGCTCAAAGAGGACGACGTTCGCAGGTACCTGCAACAGCGCTACATGGATGCCGGCTGAGGCGGCCGTCGCCTTCCTAGCTCATTCCCTTCCCCCCCGACCCCGTCCGTCGCCTCCGAGTGCGTAGCGAAAACTGAAGGGTTGATGACGCATGGGGACACACGCCGCTCTTGAAGAGGTCTACGAACGCCTGCTCGCAAATCCGGGCGTGGTCTTCCTGCTCGGAGCGATCGACGCGGGCAAGACGACCTTCGGAGTCGAGCTCGCTAAGAGAGCAACGGCTGCGGGGATAGAGACCGCCATCGTCGACTCCGACATCGGGCAATCGGTGGTCGGACCCCCGACGACGATAGGCCTCAAATACAGCGGATTCGGTGACTTTTCTCCCGCCGCGTTGCGCCAGTCGGATTCACTGAGCTTCGTCGGTTCGGTAGCACCGCGCGGCCACATGCTCCCCCTAGTCACGGGGACGGCCAAGCTCACCCAGCGAGCCAAGGACTCGGGCGCGCGGATGATCATCGTCGACACCACGGGGTTCGTTTCCGGTCTGTCAGGTCAGGGGCTCAAGTATTACAAGATGGACGTGCTCGCGCCGGATTTCGTCGTTGGGTTCGAGCGGGGGGGTGAGCTCGAACCGGTCCTGGGGGTGGCCCAGCGCTTCACGCCGGCCGAGGTCATCGAGATCGAGGTGGGTCCCGACGTCGTCGTGCGGTCGGTTGACGAACGGATCACCTTTCGCGAAGAGCAGTTTGCGACCTACTTCGCGGAGGGTGCCTCTCGCTGGCGGGTCAAACCGACGGTTTTCATGCCGACCCTCCCGCCGGAGTTCGACCTCGCTCTGCTCGACGCCCTGGTGGTCGGCATGGAGGACGGCAAGGGGACGTGTGTCGGCATTGGCGTGCTCGAATACGATGGCCGGGAGGACATCCTTCGCATGGTCTCTCCGGTCACGGCGGGGGTTCGGGGCTTACGCCTGGGTTCGATCCGAATCGACACCTCCGGTCGCTCGCGCGGTCCGGTGGATCTCAAGCAGTTGTTCCAGACCGAATAGCTTTCAAGAAGATGAGAAAGGAACCACACCTATGCCATCGCTGGTAAAGAAACGCCGAAAGAAGATGCGCAAGAAGAAGCACCGCAAGATGCTTAAGAAGACACGCTGGCAGCGTCGCCAACAAGGCAAGTAGTCCCTTCGGGCCGACATGTGGCCGGAGCTTCGTGAAAGACCGCTGCCGAGTGCCCTCGAGGAGTAGCGCATGCAGACCTCCGAGGCGGCGTCGAAAGGAGCACAGGGGGCTCTGGGCTTCGGCGGAGCTCCGCTGCGCCTCGCCGAGCGAAAGGCTCGGAATCCCGCCCTCCGGGCGGACAAATTCTCTCTTTGCGTTTGCCGTTCTTTGCTTTCTCCTCCCGTTCGTTTCGCTCCTCCTGCGCCTCCGAGGAGGCCGCCGAGGGCGTCGCGTTCCCGCAGGAGGATCAGGAGCTGACCGGAGTGCAGCTCGTGACCGGCGGCGCCGAGAGCGAGGGCTTCGATCCCAGCAACGCCATCGGTCCTCCGGATCCGAACACAGACCCCGAGTTCTCCATCCCTCCAGAGCCGTTCGCCTCGATCGCCCTCGCCGCCGCCCTGGTCGGGCTCTGCTTCGTTCTCGTGCGCGTCACCACAACGCGACTGCTCGGAGCAAGCATCGCCGGGACCGTCGGAGCGGCCTCTCTCGTCCTGCTTGCGACGAGCCCAACGCTGAGGGCGCTGGGCCTGAGCGCGGTGACCCTCCTTTTCGGCTTCTGGCTGGCACTCGGGCTGTTCGTTCTGGCCGCTGGTGTGCACATCCTTCAGCTACGGGGCGACCGGACCGGCTGACTTGAGGAACACCCAGAGACCTTCCCCATGTAGTGTCTGGCCGGGGCCGTTCTCGTCTCGATTCCAGTTCGCTCGGCGCCCCTGACAAGTTGGGAGCAACGAAGTGATCTTTGGTGGCGGGCTGTTCGCATTCGCGTTGCTCGCGCTCTGGATCTATTGCATCTTCGATGTGATCGCGACCAACGAAGTCCTGATCCGCAACGTACCCAAGATCGCTTGGCTTCTCATCGTCATCTTCGTACCGACGATCGGGTCGATAGCGTGGTTGTTGCTCGGCCGTCCTCAGAGGACCGGGTTCGCTCCAGGCGACTCCACCGATCGAGCCGAACCGCGCGGTTCTCGTCTGGATCACTCGACGCGCCGGTCACTCGGGACTATGGCGCCGGATGACGACCCGCGTTACCTGGCCGAGCTCGATGAGCGAACCAAACGGCTGCGAGACTGGGAAGCTGACTTGAAACGGCGTGAGGACGAGCTCCACCATCGTGAGGAGGACGACGGCTAGGCCATCAGGTTGAGCGCCGCGCTGCCCAACGCTCGAGCGCATTGACCGTCTCTGGGCGCAGGCTGGACTTGATCGTGAGGCGCGCCGCGGCGAAGTGCTCTGCCGTGATCGCCGGGCTTCGATGTTCTCTCGCATTGCCGTCAAAGCCGCTTGGCGCGCCAGCGCGGCGATGTCGGCGGCCGAGAAAACCTCGCACGCGGCCGCGATCCCGGCGAGGTCGAGCCCTTCCTCGAGCGGCATCCGCTGAGCCACGGCGGTCAGGATGGCGCCCCGTGCTACCTCATCGGGCGGCGTCGGCGGCGAGAGGTTTGAGCACCACACGGGAGCTGGACGCCTCCTGAGCGTGAAAGAGAACGCCTCGTCCCACGTCCACCGGAGGCTCCAGCGTGCATGCGCCGATCGGGTCGAAGCGCTGCGCTGATTCATACCGCCTCTGAAACGGAGGCCTCGGCTTCTCGGAGGCCTCCCAGGAGACGGCGGGTAACATCGCTCGAATGGCCAAGCGATCGATCGTCACGTTCTTGTCCGACTACGGATTGCAGGATGAATTCGTCGGTGTCTGCCACGGGGTGATGTTGGGGATCAAGTCCGATCTCAGCATCATCGACATCCACCACAACATCCTGCGTCAGGACGTTCGACACGGTGCGATCGTGCTGCAACAGTCCATCAAGTTCATGCCCGAGGGCGTTCACCTCGCGGTAGTCGATCCGGCCGTCGGGACGGAGCGACGACCGGTTGCGATCGTGACGCGCCACGGAGAGATTTTCGTCGCTCCAGACAACGGACTCGTCATGCCGGCCGTCAATGAGTGCGGCGGAGCGAGGTCCGCGCATCTGCTCACCAATCGCAGTCTCATGCTGAGCCCGATGTCGGCCACGTTTCACGGGCGCGACGTCTTCGCCCCCGCCGCGGCGCATATCGCCAACGGCGTCGAGATCAAGGAGTTCGGACCCGAGGTACCGGTCGATGGGTTGACGGGGCTCGAGATCCCCGTCGCCTGGCCGCACGACGACCACCTCCATGCGGAGGTGCTACAACTCGATCGGTTCGGCAATCTGCAACTCAATTTCAATCAGCGGATCCTCGAGGAAGTCGGGATGGCCGCCGGCAAGAGGGTGGAGATACGCATGGAGGGGCATCGCCTGCATGTGGCCTACGGCAAGAGCTTCGCCGATGTGGAGGTGGGCGAGTTCGTGCTGGTCGAGGACTCCTACGAGAAGCTATCGCTCGCCGTGAACAAGGGGGATGCGGCCGCCCGGCTTCAGGCGGCCGCCGGCTCCACGATCATCGTGGGTCCTTCAGTTGGGTAGAGACCCGAGTGCCGAACCGATCTAGAGAGACGAGGGACGATGGGTCGAGGCAAGCGCATCCTCATCACCGGGGTTTCGAGCTATCTGGGCTTACGGCTCGCCAAGCGTTTCGAGCACGACGATGACATCGAAGCGATCATCGGAGTCGATCTTCAGGAGCCACCGGTTCCCATCGGCAAGCTCGACTTCGTGCCGGCCGACATTCGCAATCCTCTGATCGCGCGGGTTCTCGATTCGACCGAGGTCGACACCGTGATCCACACCAACATCAGCTCTCATCCGAGCCGTCTCGGGGGCCGCTCCCAGATGAAAGAGAACAACGTCATGGGGACTTTGCAGCTCCTGGCGGCGGCTCAGCGAGTCAAGAGGGTGACGCGCGTCCTCATGAAGTCATCAACCGCGGTCTACGGCATGGGCCCGAAAGAGCCGTCGATAGTGCGCGAGGACCACGACAACCGCTACGCTCACCTCTACGGGTACGGCAAGGACTGCAGCGAGGCCGAAACCTACGTGCGCGATTTCGCGCGACGGCGGAGGGACGTCGAAGTGGTCATCCTTCGCATGCAGAGCCTCATCGGGCCCACGGTGCGCACGAACATGAGCGACTACCTGTCGTTACCCGTAATTCCTACCGCGGTCGGCTACGATCCGCGGCTGCAGCTCGTACACGAGGAGGATGCGGTCGAGGCCTTCGCTCTGGCAACCCATGGCGCCCCCAAAGGCATCTACAACATCACCGGCCGCGGTGTTGTCTTTCTTTCCAAGGCCATACGCATGCTCGGCAAGGTTGGACTCCCGATGCTCTATCCGGCGGCGACGGCGGCCGGTTCGGTTCTCCGCCGCGTGGGAACGGTCGATTTCCCACCCGATCAGCTGCAGTTCCTCATCTATGGTCGAGTCGTCGACTACAAACGGGCGCGCGAGGAGTTCGGCTTCGTCGCTCGTTACACCACCGAGGAGGCCATTGCCGATTTTCGAGATCGCCGGCGAGCGAGAGACGAGGTGAGTGCCTAGTGCGGAACCCGGCGAACGACAACGTCATTCGACTCGACGCCCGGCGAGAACCGCAGAGATGTGGAGCGACGACGACCTCGGGCCGGCCGTGCCGAAACCACGCTCTCGAGGGCGAGAGGTACTGCCACGTTCACCGGCGACAGAGGCACAACGTTCCAGCCATTGCCTCGGGATCACCGATCGGCGATGAGGAACAGCACGGCGAGCTCGTCGACGGCGATGCCGATGCCTCCGTACTCGACAGACTGAGCGCCTTCATGTCCCGCCGGCTCAAAGGTGACTATCCGATCGATGAGTTCGGTTACGACGAGGAGTTGTCGCGCGCGATCCTGCTCCCCTTGCTCCGCCCGCTCTACGAGCACTACTTCAGAGTCCGTACTCTGGGCGTGAGTCGCATTCCGAGCGAGGGGCCCGCTTTGCTCGTCGGGAACCATTCGGGGACCATTCCGATCGACGCGGTGATGATGCAGTACGCGGTCGCAGCCGAACATCCAGCCGAGCGCGTCGTCCGAAGCATGGGGGCGGACCTCGTGTGGGCGGCTCCCTTCATTAGCCATCTCGCGCGCAAGACCGGTAGCGCGGTCGCCTGCGACGAGGATGCGTATGCGCTCCTCGAACGGGATCAACTGGTTGCGGTCTTCCCCGAGGGTTTCAAGGGAGTCGGGAAGGGATGGAGCGAACGCTATCGGCTCCAGCGTTTCGGCCGCGGCGGTTTCATCGAGGTGGCGCTGCGGGCGCGCGTTCCCATCGTTCCCGTTGCGATCGTGGGGGCCGAGGAGGCTTTCCCGATGATGGGGAATGCGAAGGCGCTGGCATCCTTGCTGCGGCTCCCGTACTTCCCCATTACTCCAACCTTCCCGCTTCTCGGGCCCCTCGGGCTCCTTCCACTCCCGAGCCGATGGGTTATCGAGTTCGGGGAACCGATTCCCATGGATGGATACCCGGACAACGCGGCGGACGACAAGATGTTCGTCTTGGACCTCACGGACTCGATCCGGGACCGGATTCAACAGATGGTCTACAAGGGTCTGAAGTACAGGGGCAGCGCTTTTCTCTAGTCGGGCGGAACCCCGGGCCTTTTCGGCTCGTAGTGAGTCATAGGGACGAAGAGAACAGGGGGGTTCACATGAGACCGACGGTCAAGGCTTGCGTTGCCACCGCGGCGGCTCTGCTGCTCGCATCCTGCTCTACACTCGCAGACGAGGCCGAGCTCACTCGAGATTCCGCGCACACCGGCGACCGGTTGCTCGTGCGTACTCGTTCGGGGCACTCGGTGATTGACTCGGCCAGCCCGGCGACCGTCGCCCGTGCGCCGCGCTCGATCGTGTCCCCGGACTCGTCGCAGCTGTTTGCGGTTTCGGGAAAGGGAAAGGCGACACGAGTAGCGACTCTGGATTCCACGACGGGTGAGCAACTAGCAGAAACCTCCGCGCCGAGTGGCTTGAGGCCGGGGGTGGCGTCGTCAAATGGGGACCTGCTCGCGTTCGCTCCACCGCTCGAACCCGGAGTCACCCCCTGGCTTCCCGAGGGCAAGCGGCGGACGAGGATCGCCGTCGTGCGAACCGACGGTTCGCAGGAAACTGCCAATTACAACTTGAGGGGCAACTTCGAGTTGGAGGGCTTTTCAACGAGCGGAAGACAGCTCTTTCTGCTCGAGTACTTGCCGGCGAGGAATCCAACCCACTACGGACTGAGGCACTTGCAGCTCGATACGGGACGGGTGCGCTCGATTCGCGAAGCCAAGCAAAACGCGCCGGGGCGCATGCGCGGCACAGGCAGGATCTCTGCCTTCTCACCGACCGGCCACGAGCTTTACACGCTCTATACGCAGCAGGGACCGAACTACGCGCACGGAGGAGCGACCCACAAATCCGGCCATACCTATGCCTTCGTGCACTTGCTGAATCTCGAGGAAGGTTGGACGCACTGCATCGACCTTCGTGCTCCGTTCGGCACGGGCAGCGTGACTACGCACGCGATTGCGCTGTCCCCCAGCGGTGACCGGCTGTTCGTGGCCGACCCATCGTCGGGCGGCCTTGCGGTCATCTCGCCGCAAGAGACCAAGGTGCTGAAGTCGGTGACTCTCGATCTCCGAGCTCTAACCAGGGGACGAGCGTCGGCGGCAGCCGGGGAGGACGGAACTCTCTATCTAGCAGGCGGCTCCGAGATTCTCGTAATCGATGGAGACACGCTTGAGATTCGCGATCGCTGGAACATCGACAAAGAGGTGACGGGCATTGCGCTCGGTTCGGACGGGCGGCGACTCTATGCATCGATGCGGGGCAAGCTCGCAGTTTTGGACGCGGCCAGCGGGGCCAGAATCAGCTCGTTCCGCCTGACGGGAGTCGAGGGGGTCGTCGAGGCCGTTCCGAGTCGCTGATCAGCCTCCGGTTAGGCTCCAGACGCGAATGACGCTGAGAGTGCCGGCAATCGCGATAGCCGCGAGCAAGAGGACGATGGCGTAAAGGGTGTTTCGCCTCATGAGCTCGAGGATACGGCCGGCGCAGTGGCGGCCTCGCCGAATCCCTTGAAGGTCACCTCGAAGCGCCGGTCACACGACTCGCAGTAATAGTCTGGTCCGTCGCCGGCGGGCTCGATCGATTGCTCTGCGCAATAGGGACAATAGAAGGGCACCGCCCGCACTACTGCTCGGCCTCCCGGAGCGACCTTCCCGAGGGACCGATTTGGTGGATGCCGCATTCGGTCTTGTCCATGCCCTGCCACCGACCGGCCCGTTCGTCGGGGTCACTGGACGCCGTTGGGCTGGTGCAGGGCGCACATCCAATGGAGGCGAAGCCCTGCTCGAGCAGCGGGTGAGTAGGAATGTCGTGCTTGGCGAGGTATCGACGGACGTCGGCTTTCGTCCAGTTCGCCAAGGGATGAATCTTGATGACGTCTCGACCCGACATCAATTCTTGGTCCTCGGCAATCGGTGTCCGGGAGCGAATCTTTGACTGGTCTCGACGAAGCCCAGAAATCCAGCCGTCGTACTCCTCTAGTGCCCGCTGTAGCGGCTCGACCTTGTTGATGAAGCAGCATTGGTCGGGATTGCGCCGGTAGAGCTCGGAGCCGTAGGCGAGGTTCTGCTGGGCAACGCTGCCGTGCTTGCCGCGCAGGTGGACGAGGTTCAGGTCCCACATCTCGACGATCCGGTCTTTGAACGCGATTGTTTCGTCGAAGTGGAAGCCTGTGTCGAGGAACAACACGGGCAGGTCCACTCGAATGCTCTGCAGCATGTGCAGCATCACCAGACCCGATGACTGAAACGAAGTGGCGATGGCCAGACGTTCAACTGTCTTCGCGGCCCAACTCAGGATGTGGTGCGGGTGCGCGTTCTCGAGCGCGTCCAAGTCGACAATAGGAGCGGCGGCGTTGAGCTGCGCGATGTTCACGACGCGCGCGCCTCCGCAAGGATCCCGGGTGCCGGAGGCAGGCCGACGAAGTCGGGCTTGGCGCCGAACTCGCTAAGCTCCGCATCGGTGAGCCGGTTGACGAAGGACGCAAACGTGTCGTTGTCGCGTCGGGATCTCGTGTAACGCCGAACAAGGGTCTCGACGTACGGGCCCAACTCGTTCCCGAGCACCTTCACGCCTCTAACCTTCCTTCCAAACGCGCGGTCCGACCCAAGCTGCCCGCCGAGATGCACGAGAAAGGCTTCGACCTTCCGTTTGATCTCGATCGGGTGACCCGCCCCGTCGGTGGCGTGGGCGCGTTCGCTGACCTGACAACCCATCAATCCGATGTCTGCGGTCTGGTACCGAGCACAGGAGTTCGGACAACCGTTGACGTTGATGCGGATGTCTTCGTTGAAATCGGGGACGCTTTCCTCGAGGTAGCGGTAGAGCTCGGCGGCCCGCCCTTTCGTTTCGACGATGGCCAGCTTGCAGAACTCGATTCCCGTGCAGGCCATCGTTCCGCGTCGCCACGCACTGGCATCGACCGGCAGGTCCAACGCGGTTAGCTCGTCGATGAGTGAGGCGACGCTCTCTTCGGGCACGTCGAGGATTACCATTTTTTGCTGGGTCGTGGTTCGCATGCGGCCATTACCGTACTTGCTGGCGAGGCGCGCCACGGCACTTAGCTGATGACCGGCGATCCGGCCGGTTTTGGGAGCGAAACCGACATAGTAGGAACCATCGTGCTGAGGCCATACTCCTGCGTGCTCTCTGTGGGACGTCGGGGAGGCGGGCGGTTCGTCGAGGTCGTCGAGGGCGAAGCCGATGGTCTCCTCGAGCACCGCTCGGAAGCGCTCG
Source organism: Actinomycetota bacterium (assembly GCA_009379915.1). GTDB lineage: Bacteria > Actinomycetota > CADDZG01 > CADDZG01 > WHSQ01 > WHSV01. The sequence continues at coordinate 9,508 of WHSV01000028.1, forward strand.
GCCCCCCAGTCCTTGACCAGGAACTTGAGCCGGGCTCGGTTTCGGGCCCTGCGGTACCCGTGGTCGCGAAAAACGGCCGTTACTCCAAGGACCACGGGGACGACCCGCTCCGGGGGGACGAAGGCGCCCAGTCGCTGAGCGAACATCGGATTGGTCGAGAGGCCGCCCCCTACCCAGAGGTCGAATCCTCTCCGCCCGTCCGGGCGGACGGCCCCTACGAGGGCGAGGTCGTTCACCTCGTGCTGGCAGCATTGGTGGGCGCAGCCCGAGATCGAGATCTTGTACTTGCGGGGCAGGTTCGAGAACTCTGGGTTGCCCGCGAGCTTGGCGTTGGCCTCCAAAAGGACTTCGGATGCGTCGATCACCTCGGAAGCATCCACCCCCGCAAGGGGACATCCGAGGATATTCCGGGGTGTATCTCCGCAAGCCTCGGTCGTGGAGAGGCCGACTCGCTCGAGCTCGCCCCATATCTCGGGCATGTGCTCGATGCGGATCCAGTGGAGCTGGATGTTTTGGCGGTCGGTGACATCGGCGAGGTCGCGGCCGAATCGTCGAGACAGGCCCCCGATCACCGCCGTCTGCTCGCCCGTCAGCTGACCTCCGGGGATGCGAATGCGAAGCATGAAGTAGCCGTCTGACTCGGGCCGTTGGGTGTAGAGGCCGTGCCAGCGGAAGCGGTTGCGCAGGTCGCTGGGCCAGATCGAGCCGAAGCCCTCCTTGGCGTAGATGCGTTCGATCCGGGGACGGACGTTCAGGCCGTCGTCCTCGCGCTTCGCCTGCTCGGCGGGGTTGAGGGGCTCCCGGTAGCCGAGGGCCCACTGGCCCTCGGAGCGCTGAGACCTGGTGGCCGTCGGGGGGCTCATCGGGGTCGCCTCAGGGGATGATCGTGGCACACGGCAAAAATCCTTTGTTGATGGGCGGTCGCTCGGCGAACGGCTAGCAGGGCCGCGTTGCCCCGTCAACAAGTTTTCTACTGTGCAAACAGTGCGAAGTCAAACGGCCGGTGGAGGCTTAGCTTCGGCTGATCTGGCGCGTGAGCTCCGAGATATGCCTCTCGAGCTGGGGCAGACCCTCCACCTTGCCAACGCACAGAGCGACCCCGGCTTCCCTCGCTCGTCTCTCGATTTCGGAATCGAGATAGGCGGTGTAGAGGATGATCGGTTGATCCGAGCGGCGCGCCCGAATCCGGCGCGCCGCCTCCAGTCCGTCCATTCCGGGCATCTGGTAGTCCATGATGACCACGTCGGGATCGTGTTCGTCGACGATCGTTATTGCCTGTGCACCCGACCCCGCCTGTCCCGCTACCTTGAATCCGTCGATTTCCAACATCACGACCAACATTGCCCGCACGTGCGCGGTGTCATCGACGACAACGACCTTCGCACTCACCGGCGACCTCCGTCCACGTAGGTGCAAGAACGTTTACTTGCGAGGCAGCCCTTTTGGCATTCGGCTGCGGCCCTTCAGACGTTCCTCCACGTAAATTCGATTGCGGGTTAGCATCTCCACGAGCTGATCTTGTGGTCGTTGAACGTAGCTACTCACCGACAGTTCGAGCGAAATAGCTCCCGCGTACTTCGTTCGACGCAACTCGCCCAGGAACCTTTCGAGCGGAAGAACTCCTCGACCGAGTTCGAGATGCCCATCCTTGCCGTCTCCAGCATTGTCACTTAGGTGGATGTGCGCAAGGCGGGGGGCCAAGATCTCGTAAGCGTTCAAGAGGTCTTCGCGCGATACAGACAAATGACTCGTATCAACTGCGACGTGTGGTGCCTCCGCCGCAAGCTCCGCCGGCTTGAGCCAGCGATACCCGCGTAGTTTCCGGCCGGCCACCCATTTCGGATACATGGTCTCGACCGCCACCTTCACTCCGGTAGATGCGTACGACTCTTCGGAGATTTCGGTGATCCACGCCGCGTAGCTGCGCTCCCACAGGAACGGCGGATGGACGACGAGCGTGTCGGCGCCGAGGGCCGTACACATCTCGATTCCTCGCTCGATCTTGCCGATCGGATCCATGCCCCAGACGCTCTTGGTGATGACCAGAAAGGGGCCGTGCAGCGACGCGATGCGAAGGCCGCGCTCCTCTGCGAGCTTCATCGGAATGTCCGGCTCGTGAGTCTTGGTGTCGCGCGTGACCATCAACTCGATCTCCGTGAAACCCGACTCGACGAGGGCGTCCATTGCGCGCTCGAGCTCGAAGGCCCAGAAGGGCCCGGTCGAGCACTGCACATTGGGTGGGTTGTACGAGGCCATGGGGCTGATGTTCGCACGGTCGTCGCCGGTACCCCAAACGCGGCAAACGCTTCCGAACCGAAGTCCGGAAGCGCCTGGCCGCCTTGCTGAGTCCTTGGGAGGTGGACCGGCTTGGGGCGGGCTGGGAGGCTCAATTACAGAGCGACGCCCTAACCGGGTGCCGCCTGAATCCCTAAACCTCGTCCGGACTCTGCTATCAACCTTCGGAGCTTTTTGCAGGCTCCTTGAGTGTCACTGGGCGAAAATCCCAGGGAATCAGCCGATCTCTTCGAGGTCGCTTCGAGCCTCGCGTCCATCGCAACGGATTCGTTCGAGGGCATCGGGACGAAGAATCCTCAACTTGCGACCTCGATAATCGACAACACCCTCTTGTTTGAACGCCTTTAACGTTCGGTTCGCGCTCTCGCGACACATCCCGGCAAGCCCGCCAAGATCGGCCTGAGGGAGAGGAACTTCGAGCTCGACTGCGCCGTTGCGCACGCAGCCAACGAGATCCGCGAGGTCGAGCAGCCGGCCCGCGAGGCGAGCGGCGAGCTCACTGCCCGTCCGTTCGAGAGCCGTGTCGATGATCCAACGAGTCCGTTGAGCCAGGGCCTTCGCAAGTTCGACCCCAGCGGCCGGGTTGCTCTCGAGCAGCTGTGCGAAGAGATCCGCGCCAAAACCGAGGACACTCGTTCGTATGACCGCTACCGCGTCGAGAGGTTGGGGCCGACCGTCGAGGGCCGCGACGTCGCCGATCACATCCCCCGCCACACCCAGGCACAAGATGGTTTCGCGTGCCTCCGCGTCGCGCGCCGTCATTTTGATGACGCCGGAGCAAACGAGATGAACCCGATCCGCGCGGTGTCCGGCCAGGTAGAGCCGTTCACCCGCCACGAGTCCTCTCGGAACGGCCCGGTCGACCAGCCGAGACCGATCTCGGGGACACAACGCATCGAGCACTGCCGAGGCTGGTAGGTGCGACATCGAGTTACCTCCACATTGTCGGCGGGTGGGGGGCCCGTCAGGTCCGGCATGTCGAGGCGCGGAAAAGGGGCAGGCGAAATGCCTGCCCCTCCTCGGGTCCAAGCGTAAGAGACTTCGGCGAAATGTCCAGACCCAAACCGGGGCCGGGAGAAAACCGGCATCGAGACTGGCGAGTTGGTGGCCGGTGGGCTGGATCTGCCCGCTCCGGCCGGATTCTCGGGTCGGGCAGAGGCAAACCGGCATCGACGGGGGTGAGTTGGTGCAGGGAAGGCATGCGCCTGCCCGCTCCTGTTGTTCTCGGGCCTGGGAAAGGCAAAACCGGCATCGACGGGGGTGAGTTAGTGGGTGCTCGGGTAGATCTGCCCGCTCCGGGCGGGCAATTGGGTAGGCGTGGGCGCTCACTCACCCGAGAGGGTGAGCACACGTCCGTAGCTTGGAACTCTCGACATTCAGCCACCGTTTCGGTGGGTTGAGGGTCGAACGTTCGCAGAATCCGCAATAGAGCGGGCACGAGAAGCCGAACAGCCGCCCACTTCCCCCTCCGGTGCTGGTTTGAGCCCGGCGGGACGACGAGACCGGGCCCGAGAAGCCGAACGGCCGCCCACTTCCCCCGTCGATGCCCGGTTTTCGTCCGGCGCGACGAGCATGGGCGGGCTCTCAATAATCGAAAATCCGGGGAAGCCGGTTGCGTGCTGCATACAGTCTTTTAACGGCCTCGAAAGGAAAGGACGGCGTGGCAATCCAGCTGATCACCCGGGGATCGCTCAGGGACGAGATTCTCGACCGGCTTCGCTCGCTCCTGGTCGAGGGCGATCTCCCGCCCGGAGCTCGGATCAACGAGTCGACCCTCTCGCGCGAACTCGGGATCAGCCGTACGCCCTTGCGCGAGGCCCTGTTGCTGCTTTCGGGAGAGGGCCTCATCGCGTGCGAGCCCGCACGCGGTTTCTTGGCCGCGCCGCTGACCGTCGATCGAGCGCGCGATGCCTTTCCCATCCTTGCTGCGCTCGAGGTCCTTGCACTTCGCAGCTCCAAGGGCGTCGCGCTTCATCGGTTGGACCAGTTGCGGAGCCTCCACTCGGAATACGAGTCGGCCCCGACGCTCGAGGCCGCTCGGGTAATCGACGAACGGTGGCATCGCGTGCTCATGTCGGGTTGCTCCAACGAATCGCTCAACGTTCAGCTCGAACGCCAGCGGGCGATCGAGCGCCGCTACTGGCTGGCTACCGCGGGAGTTGCCGGTCGGTGGCCTCAGCCCTCTTGGGTTTTCCAGCACGCCGCCGTCATGGAGGCCGTCGACGACGGCGATACGGAGGCGGCCTGCGCTGCGCTCGAGCGTCATTGGGGCTCGTCGATGCGAGAGGCGTTGAGCTCGCTCGCCCGCAACGGCGGCTGACTCCCGGCACCCAGCGCGGGTTGGGACGGAGCCACGCGAAGATTGCTTCATGGACACCCCCGCTCCGGCCGTGTCGGCGCGCACCCAGAGGAACTGGCTGAAGGTTGGGCTCATCATGGGCCCGGCCGTGGCCTTGGTCGCGCTGTTGGTTTGGGCGACCTTCACCAAAGGGAGTGCCCCGCAGCCCGGCGACGCCGCTCCCACGTTCGCCGCCGACCGGCTCGACGGGTCCGGTTCCCTTTCCCTGGAGGACTTCGAGGGCAAGCCGCTCGTAATCAATTTCTGGGCCTCGTGGTGCCTTCCCTGCGAAGAGGAGGCCCCCCTGTTCGACACCATGGCCAAGCGGTACGAGGGCGATCTGGCGTTTCTCGGGGTCAACATCAAAGATGCTGAAGGCGACGCCAAGAAGTTCGAAGAACGTTTCGACGTGTCCTATCCGAGCGTGAGGGACGAGGGTCGAACGATCGAGGACTCGTACGGACTTACGGGCCAGCCGGAGACCTTTCTGATCGCCGCCGACGGCACCATCCACGAGCACATCCCGAGTGCCATCACCGACGCCGCCTACCTCCAGGGACTCCTCGACGACCTCGTGACTACATCCGGCGAGTGATCAACATGTGCTTGACTCGCTGATGGCCGACGTCGGGATCCCCATCGCCTTCGCCGCGGGGCTTGCGTCGTTCCTCTCGCCCTGCGTCCTGCCGCTGGTGCCCGGCTACATCTCCTATATGTCGGGACTTACCGCGACCGAGCAGGACGCGCGCGCGGGGCTCAGGGCAGGTGTCGTCGCCCTGGCGTTCGTCGGAGGATTCACCGCCGTCTTCATGGCGCTCGGCCTGACTGCGACCCTGCTCGGTCACTACCTCAATGACAACCAGGAACTCCTCTCGCGCATCGGAGGAGCGCTCATCATCGGACTCGGGCTCGTCTTCCTGGGGGTTATCAAGTTGCCCTGGCTCTATCGCGAAAAGCGATTTCACCCGCGCCCGGGGGCCGGCGCTGCGGGCAGCGCCCTGCTCGGCGCGACGTTCGCGTTCGGGTGGAGTCCGTGTATCGGAGCGACGCTCGGCGCGGTGCTCACCATGGCGGCCGGCAGCGGGGCCGCGACCGGAGGCGTTGCGGAGGGGGCCCTTTTGCTGCTCGTCTATTCGCTGGGCCTCGGCGTGCCATTCCTGCTCGCCGGCGTGGGAGTGAGCCGTCTAACAGGGGCCGTCGCCTGGCTGCGCCTGCACACGCGCGCCATCAATCTCGTCAGCGGTGCGCTGCTGGTCCTTGTGGGACTCCTGTTCATCTCGGGTCAGTTCTTCCAGATGTCGATCTGGTTCCAAAGAACGTTCCCGGAGGTCCCCTTCAGCCTCTGAGGGGCAAGGCAATTGAAATAGCCGAGGATTCAGCTGGCTTTCCGATCATCACGACGACGGATGTGAGGGACCGATACAACATCTCTTATCAGGCCGCCGGTAACGCTATCGGAGTACTCGTGGAGGCGGGGTACCTTGACTCGGCTCTCCGCGCTCATCGGAAGGTCTTCTTGGCTCCTGCTGTCCTGAAGATTCTCGAAGAGATTTGACCTCCAGGTGAGTCAAGTCAGTCGGCCCCCGACCGTACTCGGCGCACAATGTCACAGGTCGATCGTTGTGGCCTCCGGTGCATCCCCCAAAAGTGCAGGTCAGGACAGGTTTTGCGGTTTGTGATTGCACTCACAAGCCCGTAAGATGCGGTGCATATGCGCAACCGACCGATCCCCGAAGCCACCGTCGCCCGCCTCCCGATGTACCTGCGATCGCTTCTCGATCTCGCCGAGGGCCGCGGAGTCATGACGGTCAGCTCGGAGGAGCTCGCTCGCCTCGCGGGCGTCAACGCGGCGAAGGTGCGCAAGGACCTGAGCTATCTCGGGAGTTACGGGACGCGCGGTGTCGGATACGACGTCGAGTACCTGCTCTACCAGATCACGCGCGAGCTCGGCCTGACCCAGGACTGGCCCACTGCGATGATCGGGATCGGAAACCTCGGCCGGGCGCTGGCCTCCTACAAGGGTTTCGCCGAACGAGGTTTTCGGATCACCGCCCTCTTCGATGCCGACGACAACGTGATCGGCGAGGAGGTCGGCGGCATCATCGTTCGGCACATCGACGAGCTCAAGGAGGCCGTAGCCGAAGAGGGCCTGTGCATCGGCATCATCTCGACGCCGCCCTCGGGAGCACAGGAGGTCGCGGAGAAGCTGGTGGACGCCGGCATCAAGTCGATCCTCAACTTCGCTCCCAGTCACGTGAACGTCCCACCCGACGTCAACGTGCGCAGGGTCGACCTCTCGGTCGAACTCCAGATCCTCAGCTTCTACCAGCAGCGCACCAAGGCGATCGAGACGGCGCGTGAGGCCAATCGTCGCCTCGAGAACCAGCAGACCGACCGGAGGTAGGTTCAACCCATGTCCATAGTGGTCGTGGGGCTCAACCACAAGACGTCTCCGATCAGCCTGCTCGAACGCCTCGCCATCCCGGACGAGCGACACGCAAAAGCACTCGCCGAGCTGATGCACTGCGACCATGTCACCGAGGGCGCGATTCTCTCGACCTGCAACCGTGTCGAGGTTTATGCCAGCGTGACGAAGTTCCACCCCGGGGCTCAGGCCCTACGGAACTTTCTCAGTGACTTCTGTCATGTCGCGCCGGAGGACTTCAGCGACCATCTCTACACGTACTTCGACGAAGGCGCGGTCTCGCACCTGTTCAGAGTGGCTGCAGGCGTCGACTCGCTGATAGTCGGCGAGTCCGAGATTCTCGGTCAGGTCCGCAGAGCAATCGCGTTCGCCGAAGACGAAGAATCTGTCGGTCGCAACCTGCGCCGCGCCTTCAGCCAGGCGCTCGCCGTCGGCAAGAGGGCCCGGACCGAGACCGAGATCGCCCGTAACCCCGTGTCGATTTCCTCGGCGGCCGTCGAGCTGGCGCGGCGCACCTTTGCCGAGAAGTCCCTAGAGGACAAGAAGGTCGTCATCGTGGGCGCGGGCAAGATGGGACGGCTCGCCGTGCAGTCACTGCAGGCTGCGGGTGCAACGGGGACCACAGTCGTCAACCGCAGCGAGGATCGGGCTCAGAGCCTCGCCGATACCTACGGTGTCGAGACGCGCACCTTCGGCGATCTGCAGGACGTCATCGCCGAGGCCGACATCGTCATCTGCTCGACTACGGCCACAGGGTCGGTGCTCGATTACACGACGGCTCGAGCCGCGATGGAACGACGCAACCGCCCCGATGCGCTGATCATCGTCGATATTGCAGTTCCGCGCGATGTGGAACCCTCGGTCGGCGAGATCGACAACCTCGTGCTGCGCGACATCGAGGATCTGCGCGCGCTCGTTGACAACAACATGGGTGGACGGCTCGGTGAGATCTCGAAAGTCGAGGACATCATCGGCGCCGAACTCGAACGCTTCACGCGCTGGGAACGAGCACTCGAGATCGCTCCGGCGATCGCGCGCCTGGTTGACCGTTCGGAGGCTATGCGCAGCTCGGAACTGGAACGCTTCAGGTCTCAGTTGGGAGAACTGACACCCGAGCAAAGTGAAGCAATCGACCAGATGACACGCCGCATCGTTAACAAGATCCTGCACTCGCCGCTCAGCAAGTCCAGGGAAATCGCAAGCTCTACGCAGGGTCATGTCTACCTCGAGGCGTTGTACGAGCTCTTCGAGCTCGATGATGACTAAAGAGTGGCCCGATCGCATCGTCGTAGCGAGTCGCGGCTCGCAACTTGCAATGCGCCAGACCGAGATCCTCGGAGACCTGCTGCGCGCGGCTGATCCGGAACTTCAGGTCGATGTTCTGACCGTCAGCACGAAAGGCGACAAGGACAAGAGCATCCCGTTCAGCGCGATCGGGGCCAAGGGGATCTTCACCACCGAGGTCTCCGCCGAGGTGCTCGCCGGCAACGCGGACGTGGCCCTGCACTCGGCCAAGGACCTCACCGCCGAGCTTGGACCGGGCACCGCTCTGATCTGCATCCCCCGACGCGCCGATGCGCGCGATGTCGTCGTCGGAGGCGAGGGTGTAAGCGGAGAGGAACGGCTTGCGTCGCTTTCAACGGGGACCCGGGTCGGCACGTCGAGCATGCGCCGCAAGGTGCTTCTGACCGAGGCGCGCCCCAATCTCGAGGTCGTCGAGTTTCGCGGGAATCTCGATACCCGGCTTCGCAAGGTCGCCGAGGGCGAGGTCGATGCGGCGGTCCTGGCGGCCGCCGGGATCCACCGCCTGGGGGGAGTGGACGAGAATCAGTTCGGTCCGCTCGAGCCCACGCGCTGGGTTCCCTCGCCGGCGCAGGGCGCCCTTGCGGTCGAGGCGCTCGCGGAGCGCACCGACCTGGCCGAGCTGTTCGAGCGCATCGGGAGCCCCGCTGCGGCCGCCGAGGTCGCCTGCGAGCGGGCCTTCTCGGCTCGCCTGGAGGGCGGATGTTCGGTACCGCTCGGTTGCCACGCGCAGGCAAGTGAGCGAGGCTTGCTCGTTACCGGGATGTTGGGCTCGCCTCTCACGGACCAGGTGCTGCGAGATCGGATATCGGGCACACCGGCAGAGGCGGAGTCGCTGGGGGTCGAGCTGGCCGAGGCGATCCTTGCAGCAGGTGGCGGCGAGATCCTCGAAGACATCAAAGCCGAAGAGATACAGCGGAGCTGAGCCATGCACCGATCCGGATGTGTCTATCTCGTGGGGGCCGGGCCGGGTGATCCCGGGTTGGTCACCGCACGCGGTCTCGAGCTCCTTCGGGCTTGCGACGTTCTTCTGTACGACCGGCTCGTCGCGCGCGAGTTGCTCGACGAGGCGCCGCAGGCCGAGCGGATCTTCGTCGGCAAGAAGCCGGGCGAGGAGCACTCGCGTCAGTTGGTCGCCGACGCCTTGATGATCGATCGAGCCAAGGCCGGAGCAATGGTGGTTCGGCTGAAGGGCGGGGATCCATTCGTCTTTGGACGCGGGGGAGAGGAGCTCGAGCTCCTGTCGCAGGCAGGAGTGTCGTTCGAGGTCGTCCCGGGGGTCAGTTCCGCAATCGCCGCAGCGTCCTACGCGGGCATTCCCCTCACCCACCGAGGCGTTGCAACGAGCTTCGCCGTTCTCACGGCTAATGAGGAGGCTGAGGGGTCAATTGCTTGGGACCACATGGCGACGGGTCCCGACACGCTCGTGCTGATGATGGGTGTTCGCTCGCTCCGGCGCGTAGCCTCACGGCTCATCGAAAGGGGACGAGACCCTCAGACGCCCGCGGCGATGGTCGAATGGGGGACGCTGCCGCGGCAGCGCGTGGTGACGGGGACTCTCGACAAGATCGCAGCTTTGGCGGCCGAGTCGGACATCAAGCCGCCGGCGACGGCCTACGTCGGGAACGTCGTCAAGCTGAGGGAGACGATCGCGTGGTTCGAGCAGCGCCCGCTACACGGTCTACGCGTGGTCGTTACGCGCGCTCGTCATCAGGCGGAGGCATTCGGGGACATCCTCGCCGAGGCCGGCGCCGAGGTCATCTACCTGCCGACCATCGAGATCACCGATCCCGAGAGCTTCACGGATGTCGACCTCGCCGCGAAGAAGCTTGCCGAGGGTCTCTACGCATGGGTGGTGTTCACCTCGGCCAATGGACTCGAGAAGTTCTTCGAGCGTTTGCGCGCGTGTGGTTACGACGCACGTGCGTTTTCACGAACCAAGGTCGCCGCCGTTGGGCGCGTGACGGCGGGCCTCTTGGAGGAGCGAGGAATCAGAGCCGACTTCGTTCCGGAATCCTTCGCCGCGGAGACTCTCGTCGAGAGCATGGACCGCGGAGTGGGCCGAGTGCTCCTGCCCCGCGTCGAGAACGGCCCGAGCGAGATTCTGGATCTGCTGAAGAGCGCAGGGTGGACGCCGGAGGAGTGTGCGACCTACAAGAACGTGCTGGGTTCTCCCTCACATCCGGGAGTGGAACGCGTGCGCGCTGGGAGCTTCGATGTGGTCACGTTCGCGAGCGCGTCGGCAGTTCGTGCGTTCGTCGAACTGATGGGCGAACCCGAGGAGTTGGGACTTGGGGGACATGCCGAGCGGGGACTTCTGAATGTGGCCTGCATCGGACCTCAAACGGCGGCCGCGGCCGAGGAGACCGGCTTCCGAGTCGACATCGTTGCGACGGAGCACACCGGGGGCGGCCTGCGCGACGCGATGATCACTCATTTCTCCGGGGCGGGCATCGAAACGGAAGCGGAGTTGGGGGAGAGCGGCCCGTCCGAGGCAGAGATCCCGGACGATAGTGGGACAATGACCCAATGAGTTCCTTCCCGTCTTACCGGCCGCGCAGGCTTCGGCGGACCTCCGGCCTGCGGAGGGCGTTCGCGGAGACGGCAGTTGCGCCCTCGGACTTGATCGCACCGCTTTTCGTGAAGGAAGCGCTCTCGGAACCCGAACCGATCTCGTCCATGCCGGGCCACGGCCAGCACACGCTCGAGAGTCTCGTCAAGGAGGGCCGCGAGCTCGCGGAACGTGGAGTGGCCGGCGTGTTGCTGTTCGGTGTGCCCTCACACAAAGACGCCGAGGGCAGCCAGTCGCATCACCCCGACGGCATCCTGCAACGGGGTCTGACTGGGCTGAAGGATGAGCTCGGCGACGATTTCGTCGTGGTGGCCGATCTGTGTCTCTGCGAGTACACGGATCACGGGCACTGCGGACTGCTGGATGGCGAACAGGTGGACAACGACTCGACGCTCGAGGTCTACGGGCGCATCGCGGTGAGCCAAGCCTCAGCCGGTGCCGACATGGTGGCACCGAGCGGAATGATGGACGGTCAGGTTGGGTCCATTCGAAAGGCACTCGATCAGGCGGGACACGAGTCGACGCCGATACTCGCCTACTCCGCGAAGTATGCATCGGGTTTCTACGGACCGTTTCGGCAGGCCGCCGAGGGTGCGCCGCAGTTCGGTGATCGGAAGGGCTACCAACAGCCCCCCGAGAATGTCGACGAGGCGCTGCGCGAAGCCGAGCTCGACATCGCCGAGGGAGCCGACGCGGTCATGGTCAAACCCGCTCTCAGCTATCTCGACGTGCTTCGCGCGGTGAAGGATCGTTTCGCATATCCGACCGCCGCCTACAACGTCTCGGGCGAGTACTCGATGCTGATTGCGGGGGCCGAGCGAGGATGGATCGACGAACGTCAGGCCGCGCTCGAGGTGCTCACCTCGATCCGCCGAGCCGGCGCGGATCTGATCATCACCTACCACGCCAAGAAGGCGGCCGAGTGGCTCGCGTAGCAGCCCGCGCGGTGGCGTGTTGAGGCTCGTGTGAGCGCGCGCGATCACACCCGCTCGGACAAGCTCTTTGCCGAGGCGAGCGGTCTGATGCCGGGAGGAGTTTCGTCTCCGGTGCGCGCCTTCAGCGCGGTCGGCTCCCATCCGTTCTTCGTCGAGCGGGCGTCGGGTGCAACGATCACCGACGTCGATGGAAACCAGTACATCGACCTCGTCCAGAGTTGGGGCGCGTTGCTGTTCGGGCACGCGCACCCGGAGATAGTTCGAGCGGTCGCAGATGCTGCTGCGCGGGGAACGTCTTTTGGGACCCCGAGCGAGCTGGAAGTCGAGATGGCTCGCACGGTCGTCGGGATGATCCCCAATGTCGAGCGAGTGCGATTCGTTTCGTCGGGGACCGAAGCCGGCATGAGCGCAGCGCGTCTCGCGCGCGGCGCAACGGGGCGCACCAAGTTATTGAAGTTCACCGGTTGCTACCACGGGCATGCCGATGCGTTGCTGGTTCAAGCCGGTTCGGGTGTGGCGACGCTGGGAATTCCGGGAACACCCGGCGTCACCGATGGCGCGACGGCGGACACGATCACCTGTGAGTACAACGACCTCGACGAGGTGCGCTCTGTGGTCGAACCCTTTTCGGATCAAGTGGCCGCGATCCTGGTCGAACCGGTAGCGGCGAACATGGGGCTGGTCGTGCCGAACGACGGTTACCTCGAAGGCCTGCGCGCGATCGCCGACGAAATCGGCGCCCTGCTGGTCTTCGACGAGGTCATTACCGGTTTCCGGCTTGCAGCAGGCGGCGCGCAGGAGCGCTTTCAAGTACGCGCCGACATCGTGCTGCTCGGCAAGATCATCGGTGGAGGGCTGCCGGTGGGTGCGATCGCCGGATCTGCGGAGCTTCTCGACCAGTTTGCTCCCACGGGTCCCATCTACCAGGCGGGGACGTTGTCGGGAAACCCGGTCGCGATGGCGGCGGGGTTGACGAACCTGCAAATGATCCAAGCGGACCCCGGCATCTACGACCGTGTTCAGGAACGTGCTCGGTCGCTCGTTCGAGGTCTTATCGACGCGGCCGACCATGCGGCCACCGTTCCGCTGTATGCCGCTGCCATCGGCGGCCTCGCCGGGTTCTTCTTCTCCGAGGACGAGATCATCAACTACAGCCAAGCCGCAGCCACCTCAGAGGAGACCTACGCTAAATTCTTCAGGGGGATGCTCGAGCGCGGCGTGTATCTGCCCCCCTCCCGTTTCGAGGCGCTGTTCATCGGCGACGCGCACACCGAGGATCACGTCGACCACATCGTCCACGCCGCGGCTGATGTCTTCGCCACGCTCCGGTAAGCCTCTCGACGAGGAGCCCCGGCGAGACGGCTCTTCGGGGGACACGGGCGTACCCGAAGGTGATGACCCCTCGTTCCCCCGACGTTGGTGGAGCAGGGTCGAGGCGTGGCGCCGGCTGATGCTCGGGGGGGGTGTCATTCTCCTGCTCGCGGCAATACTGCGCGCCCGCTTGGGTGACTCGTTCCCCGACTCGGCGTTGTTCGCTTCCAACGTCGGCGGCTACTTGCTGCTGGCCCTCGGTTTCGCGCAGTTCTTCCGGGACCGCGGCAACAAATAGTCGGCCCCCCGGACGGGATCCGGCACCAACTTCGCATCACGGGATCGACTTGGAAGAGGACCGTTTTTTCGGGCCCCTCAGACTCACCGGTAAATCGCGGATGAACGAGCGCCACTAGAGTTCGGCGCGCAATTGGGCTAGGAACCTCCGGGCGAACTCGCGGCCCCCGAGAGACAACTCCTGCCCCCGCGGAGTCTTGAATTCCGTTCTTTCGAGGAAGCGCTCGTGAGCAACCATCGTCTCCTCGTAGGACCGGCCCTCGGCGCCGCCCTGCGTGAACGCGGCTGCAATCCCGAACGCTCCCATCAGCTCAATCGCGCTCGCGTCGTGCACGACGCGCTCTTCGACCGTGACCGGTGAGCTCGAATGTCTCACGAGAGCGACGAAGGCCGTGTCGATGTCGTCGTCCACCCAAGCGTCCTCCGTCAGGAACGCACGCGTGGCGTCTGCAAACCAGGAACCACCAACGATCCGGTCGGCGAGACCGTGCCAGCACGCAAGAAAGTGCAGCAGCGGGCGATCGTGGACCGCGAGTCCCGTCGCCAGGTCGTCGAGTCGCAGGCAGATTCGCATGATGTGGGCATAGTCGTGGGCGACGTCCTTCGCCTCGTAATGAGGCCGCACGTAGTCCAAGTAGGTCTGAAGGTCACCCCGAGCCATGCGCACACGATAGCCACTGAAGCGGGGTCAGTCCTCTTTTCCCAAAAAGATCGCCAGGATGATGCCGGTCACGACCAGCATGGCCGTAAACAAGATGAAGGCACGGCCCCCCTGCTCACCCGCATTGATCCCGGTCCCGGAGCAAGCCGTCGCGCCGAAGAGCAGCAACGTGGCGAGTGCGAGTCTGAGCTTTCGAATCTTGGCCACGTCGTCTCTCCTCAAACCGTTCGGTTACCGACGTCGTCGGACAGGGCCTTGCTGCGCCTCTCGGAGTGTCCGAGTCCCAGCAGATGCAGGACGAGGAGCACGAACCCCCCCAGCGTGATGGTTCTCGCCGTACCTAGAGGATTACCGGGGTCGAGCTCGAACAGCGCGTATACGCGCGCGTCTTCGTCCGGCAACTCACTCGCCGGAGTGGCCTCGGGCGAGGGAACCGGAGGAACCTCGAGTTCCTGAATCGGTGTGTCCTCTTCAGCTTCCTCTTCCTCGGCCTCGGCCTCGGGAGCCGGCTCGAGTTGAACGACGCCGTAGCGCACTCCGTCGGCCTCGAGCACCCGGGCGCTTCCCTCACTGACCACCGCTTGAGTGGCTTCCTCGAAGGCGTCGACCTCGCCGCTATCGATGGCCCCCTCGAGCGCATCGCTTCCCGCGCTCTCGAGCTCGGATGCGAGGGCCTGCTCGTCTTCGTCCTCCTCGTCGAACTCCTCCCACGGAGCGTCGGGGTAGCTGCTTGCGTTCGGTCCCTCCAACTCGGCCACGTCCTCGCTCACTCCGGTCTCTTCCCAACCCGGGAGCGCACCGACGGGCCCCAGCGGGTTGATGGACCACACCACGCCCATCATCACCACGAACGCCAGCGTCACGGAGGCGGTCACGAAGTACGCGAGGCGAGCGCCGAGAACCATGGTCAGCAGAAGCCAGACGCTCCCGCAAAAGACGAGGATCGCCGAGACCGTCGCGCCGATGCCCTCGACGAGGAGAGTGTCCATCTACAGCCCTCGCTCGTACTGCATTACCGCCTGGATCTGCGCGTCGGTGAGCGGATAGGTCGGGACGGGCGTTCCCTGAGCCGGGGACTCTCCGAACTGCGGCATGAAGGCGAACCGTCTCCCGTTCATGATCGTCAGGAAATGCTGGCGCTCGTCCATACCCCTGACGTCGCCCTTCCACAGGGCCTTGCCCTGGAACCAGGGGTCAGCGAGAGTGCCGAGGCCTTCCTTACCAGAGCCCTCGGGGCCGTGGCAGACGGCGCAGCGGGCCTGGAAGATCTCCTCGCCGCAGCGCCGTTCGGCGCTGGTGCCGGCGGCCGGTTCCCGGCAGGACTCGGAGATCGCGTCGTTGGGATCCTCCCGGTTTCCCGGTAGCGACTGCAGCCAGGCGATGACGTCGTCGACCATCTGGGTGGTCATGGGTCCGCCGTACTCGACGCCCCACGCGGCCATCGGAGTTCCGGGCCGCCCGCGCTCGATGGTGAACCTGACGACCTCCTCGTCCCAGCGCTGGAACACGGTGTTGAGCGGAGGTGCTCGGTACTGGATCTCGGCCCCCGTGACGGGGTCGACGTAGGCGGGGTTCGCAAGCCCGCCGCCGGCCGACGCGGCGGGGTCGTCCTCGTCCACGCCGCCGTGGCAGTTCGCACAAGCCATTCCCAGCGAGATGGCGCGCTCCTCCGCCTTGTACTCGACCGGGTCGGGATCCTCCTCGAGTGGTGGCGGAGCCGAGAAGATGAGCTCCCCTCGTTCCAGCGATTCCTCGTCGAAGCGCTCCTGGAACGCGGCCTGGCGGTTGGCCTCGGGCAGCCAGTAGATCGGAATGAAGATCGCCAGGACCAGAGTGAATAGGAAGCCCCCTACCTGGATACGTTCGAGACGAGGACCCTCGAGGGTCGAGTCGGGAGAACCGGGCCGCATCGCATGCGGGATACCGAGCAACGAACCCGGCTTCTGCTCCATGCGGTTACGCATGAGGAACAGCCCCCACAGAGCCAGTGCTCCCGCGAGGAGCAGCACCGCAACCGTCAGTACGTTGGTGTCCATGTGGTTAGAGCGTTCTCCCCGTCTCGGCTGGGACCACTAGACCGGCACGCAGAACGCGCCCTGTGGCTCGGCGAACTGCTCCCACGTGTTGGTGCCGCGCGGCGGGCCGACGACTACGGTCCCGGTGTCCACCATGACCGAGCTGCCGCTCAGCACGATGGGGAAGCGGTCGAGACCCCGGGGTGCCGGACCGCCGTAGTACTCGCCGTTGAGGCGGTACTTCGACCCGTGACACGGGCACTCGAACAGCGAGGAGGTCGGGCAGTGGGGCACGGAGCAACCGAGGTGCACGCACTTGCGATACAGAGCGACGAGCTTCGTATCGACCGCGCCCGTGGTCTCGTAGGCGACACCCTCGCCCGTTCCTTCGTAGAAGGTCAGCCAGAAACGGCCCTCGGGGATGAACAGGGGCGCAAAGCCGCCGGCGGGACCGACCTGCTCGAGGACGTCGTCGTAGTTGCCGGCGTTGATCTCGGTGCCGAAGCCGCCGAGCACCTTGGGCCAGAGGAAACTCAGGGTCCCCATTCCGAAGAACCCGAGGAAGGTCAAGAAGCTGCCAGTCCATGCTCGGTTCAGGAACTGGCGCCGAGAGACCGCGAGCTGCTCGTTGGTGAGCGGCTTCTTTTTCTTCTCGGGCACCTTCTGAACGGTTACGTCGGGTTGTTTCTCGGGTTCGGCTTCCTTTGGAGCGTCGACCGTAGTGGTCCCGCCCCCGGAGCCGGACGCGCTCGCGAGCGCGGCCTTGCGCTCGCGCCGGATCGCGATGTTGGCCATGAATAGGCCCCAAGCGGCGACGCTCAGCGCTACGACTATGAGTGCGATCGTTCCTGGACTCACGTGCTCCCTCTAACTCCCTTGTCTTAACTCTCGGTTACTGCGTGTCACTCACTACAACTCGAAGAAGATGCCGCCCTCCCACGGAAAGACGAAGTTGAAGCCCGGCCCCCGGAAGAACATTCCGATGATGGTCAGAACTGCGAACGTCAACATGAAGAAGGAGAAGAGCACGATCGCCAGCTTGCGGTCGTCGGGGCTGGTCGACGGATTGCGGTCGATGTACGGCGCCGCAAAGAGGGCGATGATGATCACCGTCGGGATCGTGACGCCGGCGACCTGCGGGTGGAAATAACGCAGCAGTTCCTGCAGACCGAGGAAGTACCACGGAGCCTTCGACGGGTTAGGTGTCTGGTTGAAGTTGCTGAGCTCGCGCAACGGGGCGTCCACCATGATCGAGAAGATCGTGACTGTGGCGAGCACCACGAGCAACGAGACCATCTCGGCGGCCATCAGGTGAGGCCAGACGTTGACGCGATCCATCGGCTGACGTTCGACCTTCTGGATGGCCTCCGGCTTTACCACTGCGAGGAGTCGCTGCACTCGCTCGGGGACGGCTCCGCTTCCGTTGCCCACCGCCTTGCGGGCCGGAGCGCCCGAGGATGGCTTCGAAGCGGGCTTGGCCGCGGCGGCCGGTTTCGCCTGAGTAGCCGCCGCAGCGGGCTTGGACTCGGGCTGCGTCGCAGGAGCGGATGCTGCGCCACTCGACTCGGGACTGCTCGAGGGAGCCGGCGCCGTGGACTTGTCGGGCACGCTGGGATTCTTGGCGCCGCGCTGCGCCCTCACCCGCGCCGCTTTGGCGCGCCCCTGCGCGACGGCGGGAGAGGAGCCCTTGGCGGTCTCCTCGGCCAGTACCTGTTCGAATACCTCGTCCGGCGTCGGCATAGCTTTGTCCGATCTCGCGCGAGCCCTACATCGGGCCCGAGATTCCTCCATCCTTTCTAACTCGCCAGAAGTGAATCGAGATGAAGATCACGATGATGAAGGGCAGGAACAACACATGAAGCGTGTACCAGCGCAACAGGGTCTCCGCCCCGATGACCGGCCCGCCGAGCAAGGCGAACTGTACTTGATCCCCGATCACCGGTGAGTTCTTCATCATCTCGGTGCCGACCGTGACGGCCCATACCGCGAGCTGGTCCCACGGCAGGAGGTAGCCGGTGAAGGCCAGCAGCAGGGTCAACAGCAGCAGGATGACGCCGACGATCCAGTTGAACTCGCGCGGAGGCTTGTACGCACCTGTGTAAAAGACGCGAGCCATGTGCAGGAACACGCTGATGACCATCAGGTGAGCGCCCCATCGGTGCAGGTTGCGAACCAGAAGCCCGAAGCTGACCTGGGTGTGGATACGTTGCATGTCCGAATACACCTCGATGTCCGAGGGGCGGTAGAAGAACATGAGGTAGATGCCGGTGATCGTCAGAAGGATGAAGAGAAAGAACGTGAGCCCCCCGAGGCACAACGTGTAACTGAGCTTGATTCCGTGCCGCTTCACCTTCACCGGGTGCAAGTGGTAGAGCACCGAATTCATCACCACGTAGGCACGGTTGCGCGGCGAGTCGGCGTAGCCGCGCCTGAAGATCGAGCCCGGACGGAACATCGAGCGCCAGAGCTGTCCGTTGTGCAGCTGGTCGACCCTCTCGGCCAGCTTCTGTCGAGGATTCCAGCCCGAAGCCTTCGCCACTAAGAGACCTTTCTAGGAAGCCTTTTGACTCTTGTCTACGGCGCCCATGGCTCGGGCGCCGCGCCTCTTCTTCCCACCGGTGACCTCCGACTGGACGAGCGCTCCGGTGGGGCACCGCTCGACACACAGGTTGCAGCGAGTACACGCGTTGTCATCGATCAAGAAAAGGATGTCGCTTCCCGACATCTGCCGCGACAACTCCACGTTGCCCGAGTCCTCCACCGCCTGAGGGTCAACCATGAATATGCAGTACCAGGGGCAGATGTCGACGCAACCTTCGCACAGGATGCATTGCTCTGGGATGAAGTCGATGAAGCGTTTGGGCTTGACCGCTCCCTTGAGCCAGTCGGCATCCACGAGTTGCATGTCGTAGTCGGTGCGAAAGATCGGCTTCTCGATGATTTCCATTGACTTGGGTTCTGGCTCTGGCATCTCTCACACCTCCTTTTGTGGGCTCGATCGAGCTGGGCTTACTTGCCCGACATGTAGCCCTTGACGGTGTCCGTGTGACCCTTGGTCCCGAGCCGCTTGCGCTTGCGCTCCTGCCAGATGTACGCGGCGATCAGAGCGATGGTGAGGGCGCCAATCTGGACCGCATTCGCTACCACGTCGCGCAGGATGGCGACCTGCTTGGGGTTGAGGCCCTCCGCATCGACACCCGGAATGCCGGTTGAGAAATCGATGATCTGGGCCACGTACTGGTCGGCGTAATAGATGATCACCGAAGGCAGTTGTCCCAACAGCAGGATCGCGAGGATCCAGACAATAGAGCCCATGACGATTGCCTTGGTCCAACTCATCGGTTGGTCCGTGCGCTTGTAAATGCGTTCCGTGATTGCCATCCGCGCGCCATATTAGCAACCAAACGCGCGCTTTACGTTGTGCCATTGTGCTTTTGACCTGCGTGTTCGCGCTGCTCGAACAATCCGGCCGGTCAGGGGTGTGGCGGGCGACCCCGCAGCTCTTCCAATCGCCGGTTCAACACCCTCGTCCGCGCGCTTATCGACAACAGGTAGCCGCCGATTCCTGCGCCCACGGCCAGAAACGCGACGACCATCCACGCGGTCGTGCTCATGTCTCGCTCCCGGCCGGCCTTGGTGGGCGGCGGGGAGAGGGACCCGGATCTCGGACGCCCTCCACCGCGAGAGCCCTGGCTTCGACCTCGTCCGCCAGGCGACCCAGGCGGACGCGGATCGACAGCAGCCACGCGAACAGCAGAGTGAAAGCCCCCAGGGCCACAAAGAAGGTGGCCAGCTCGGGAGCTTCGAAGCCGGAGTTGTTGAGGGGGTCCGCCACCGTGGGACCGACCGGATGAAGCGTCCTCCACCAGTTAACCGAGTAGTGCACGATCGGCACGTTGATGAATCCGACGATGCCGACGACGGCGGCCAGCCGGCCGCTGCGTGAGGGATCGGTCGACAGGCCCCGCAGCAGCAGGTACCCGACGTAGACGAGCCAGAGCACGAGGGTCGAGGTCAACCGAGCGTCCCACTGCCACCAGGTACCCCAGATGGGACGAGCCCAGATCGGGCCGGTGATCAGAACGAGGCTGGTGAAGACTACGCCGACCTCGGCGGCCGAATGCGCCAGCAGGTCCCAGCGACGGCTCTCCGTTCGCAGGTACGCGATGGAGCACACGAAAACGATCGCGAAGGACAGATATGCGAGCCAGGCCGAGGGTACGTGCACGTAGAAGATCTTCTGGATTGGCCCGTTGAAGTCGTCGACGCGGGCGACGAACAACATCATCCCCAGGGCCACCGCCACCGAGGCCCAGGCCGCGGCGCCGAGGGATCTGACCTTTGCGGAGTCCGCGGTTCGAGTCTCGGGGCCGGGCGTCGAAGCGTTGCTAGAGCTCACGGGCCAAGCCTACCCACCGCCGGCCGGTAGGGGGCCGGGGGACTTGTGGGGGGGGCCGGGTTGGGCGCGCCCGCTCTGGTCGGTCTGTGGTGGGCCAGAACCGGCAGCGAAGGGGGACTTGGGTGGGGCCGGATTGGGCGCGCCCCTCGAGTTGGTCTGTGGTGGGCCAGAACCGGCAGCGAAGGGGAAGGGGGTGGGGCCGGGTTGGGCGCGCCCGCTCCGGTCGGTCTGTGGAGGAATGGCTTCGGTGAGCGGGGTTGAATCTCCGGAGAGTGATGGAGTGGCTGATCTGGCGGGACGGAGCCCGTCCCAGCTCGAACTCTGGTGAAATCTGCCCGGTAACCGGGCACGGATGCCCGGAGTTGTCCTTGGTTCCGATTCAAAGCGGCGCGCAGACCCACAGGAGCGGGAGGATCGGGCCCGGCCCCCGGCCCCCGTGATTCCTCCCTTAGATGCCGGGGTTTGCCTTTGACTTTGCCTTGCCTAGCCGGTCTCGACCAGGCTGCCCAGCTCGAAGTGCATCGGGTCGGGTCTCGACCAGTCCCCGCCCCACACGAAGCCCCATCGCTCGAAGATCTCGACGATGCGGGGGTTCATGTCTCCTTCGGTCCCGAGCTGGTTGGTCGAGACGTTGAGGTCGACGGCGAGACCGAAGGCGTGCATCGAGAGCGGCAGCGACGGGTTCCGGTCGATGAAGCGAGGCACGTAGCACCCGCCGTAGTCGCCGGGCCTCAGCTCGCCGCCGAGCCCGCGGCTCTCGATCTCGCTCAGTGCAGCCTGAAGCTGAGGAAGCATCAAGCGGTGACAGCTAACGTCGCCGATGATCGAGACGGTGGCCGTCGAGATGTTGCTGTCGACCCACGCCTGCTCCGGCTTGATGAAGCCGTCGTCGCGGACCTTGTAGTTCATCGTGCCGATGATGCCCCCGCCGGAGCTGCCGTCCTCGATCGCTCCCGTGAGGGGATCGGGATTCGACATGAGGTCGGGCGGAATCAGGGGGACCAACCTCGCGCCGGGTAGCTCGTCTGACAGCGCGGTCCCCAGCGCGTCGAGCGAGGTGCCGGGTTGCACCCCCACCGTGAGGACCTGATCGCTGGCGTCCCCGATCTGCCCACCGACGTTCGAGTCGATCATGACGTCCGCGATGTTCGGCGTCTGATTATCGGCGAACGCACCCACCTCCACGTCTCGGCCCCCGTCCAGTTCGATGGTGCCGCCGCCCTCGATGCCCAGGTCCTCGGCCGCTTCGAAGGTGAGCACGGCCTCGCCGCTCAACATCGAGGTCCAGACGAACTCGGCCTCGTTGGTGGCAACCGGAGCGATCGACCGGTAATCCAGCGCGTCCACGGTCGCGATCCTGAGGTTCTTGGTCCCCTCCGGTCCCGACACCTCCAACTTCTGGACGGACGCGGCAACGACGACGCTCACCCCGTCGACGCCCTTCAGGCGCTCGACCGTTTCTTCGTCGACCGGCTCGTCGGGAGAGATGAGGTACGCGGGGGTTGCGTCGACCGGGTCGGGGAGCGAGATCCCTCCCTCCGAGGAGGCCTCGCTCAGCAGCTCGTCGGCCGGAGGCGCGTCGGTCCCATCGCTCCCGCAAGCGGCCGGAGCGAGCAGAACCAGGAAGGAGATAACCAGGAGCTTTTTCATGGACCGCCTGAATCGATCATCAGTCGACTGCGAATTCGAACGCCAAGGCCCCCACCGTAACGAAAACCAGATCAAACAGGAGCAGTATGCCGAACCAACCTCTGGCGGCGACCGCCCCGAGCCCCCCGCCTGCGAACAGATCCGACGTGAGCTCCACGGCCGCGATGAAGATCGGCACCAGGGACGGGAGGGCTAGGACCGGGAGAATCAGCTCCCTGCTGCGGGTCTGAGCGGCGAGAGATGCGAACAGGGTGCCGATGGCGACGAACCCGATATCGACGAGCGCGATGACGAGCACTAGCACCAACCAGTCCGCTCCCAATTCCAAGGTGAAGAACAGTGTGAACACCGGGACCAGAACGATCTCTACGACCGCGATGTAGACGAGGTTGCTCAAGGCCTTTGCGGCAAAGAGGCCCGAGCGATCGAGTGGAACCAAGAGGAGGGCATCGAGCGCTCCGTCCGCGCGCTCGACTTCGAACGTGCGCGCGAAACCAATCAAGCCCGCAAAGAGAATCGTGATCCACAGAAACCCTGCGATGACGTCGGCGAGCGCAACCGTTCCGATGGGAACCTCCACGACGTCCTGCATGACCGCGTTCCCGGGAAGAGAGAACGCGAGCAATAGGGCGACGGTCAAGCAAAACGCGAGCATGGGTGGCAGCGTGTCGCGGGCGCGTGTCTCAACGAGCAGATCCTTGCGAATCAACAGAGTTGTCTTCGCGACGAATCCCCGTTCCGCCATTAGGTGGCCACCTCGTAGCCCGTCGCGGTCCTGCGGCGATAGCTGATGACGGCGCCACGCTGAATGATGATGCCCGCGTCGGCAAAGGCCTTGACTCTTTTCGCTCCGTGCGTGGCGATGATCGCGACTCGTCCCGGAGCGCGCCAGTCCAGAACCGTGGCCGAAACGCGCTCGCTGGCGTCGTCGTCGAGGTTGGCGTAGGGCTCATCCAACAGCAAGACGTCCGGTTCGTGCAGCACCGCCCGCGCCACCGCGACTCTGCGAACGAGTCCGGCGGAAAGCGCCCCCACCTGCGTGGTTCGTCGTTCGCTCATATCCAGTCGCTCGAGCACATCCTCAACCCGAGTTGATGCAACTCCGTAGAGATTCGCGAAGAGAGTCAGGTTCTCAATGACCGAGAGCCGGGCGTACAACCCCGATTCGTGTCCGACGTAGCCGATCCTCCGACGGATCGACTCTCTGGACGCACGGATCTCTTCCCCGAACAGAGTCGCGTTGCCGCTAGTCGGGCGCAGAAGTCCGGCCAGTACACGGAGCAGGGTGGACTTCCCCGCCCCGTTTGGGCCGAACAGCCCCGTGACTCCGTCGTACAGGGTCAGATCTACCGGCCTCAGTGCCAGCGTCGAGCCGTAGGACACGGTGAGTCCCACAAGCTCGATGCAGCTTTGTTCCGAGCGAAAAGCGGAGTTACTCAACTGCGGGCTCCGGTGGCTTGTGCTTCGCCAGCCGCGACTTGAGCTCCGCGCGCCGCGCGTCCCATTCCTCGTGCTCGATCTTGCCGTTGCGATAGTCGAGATCGAGGCGAGCAATGGCAACCAGCAGATCGTCGCGCGTCTCGTCGCTCGGCGGCGTTGGCTTTTGGGCGGGAGCCGGTCGACGTGCGCGCCTCCGGGCAAGAGCAAGCGCCAAGATGACAAGCAGCAACCCACCGGAGGCTATGGCTCCAAGAATGAGAGCAGAGTCGTCGTCTGCCTGCGCGGTCACGATCATCGGAATCGAGTTGCCCTCGGTCACGCTCTCGTCGCTGCGGTAGCGCGTGTAGGTCTCCCCCTCGATCGTGACCTCGCCGTCCTCAGAGAGCCGGGTCGAATCGACCACGAAGGGAGGCTCGGCGAAGACCCCAAGGTTGAGAATCGGATAGAGAGCGCGCCGGCTGAGATCGAGTTGTCCGGTGTTCACCTGGAGGTCGTAGGCAAACGTGATGCGCGTTTCCTTGGGCGGCACGGCGCTCGTTATACCGAGCCCCGTCTCGGTGCTAAGGAGCTCGGGGATGTCGAGGTTGGACTCGGCAACCTGGATGCCCTCGGCCCCCTCGGGGAACGAGAAAGAGAGCGTCGGCGCGGGAGTGTCATCGGAGGCGGCGCGCGTCGCGGCCCCGCGCCCGATGTAGGCCTCTTCGCTGACGTTGATGATCGTGTACGAGTCGATGACGTTCGCTCCCTCGTCACCCTGAAGCACGAACATGTTGTTCCGCTGAATCACGATTGCGCGCGGATCGGTGGTCGTGTCCCAGACTCTTTGTTCTATCTCGATGACGTCGCCGTCCGACGGGATCGTGACCACACCGCCGGGGAAAGAGCCTCCGTCGAAGACCGCGTCGAGCACGTAGGCTCGGTCCTCGCCGGAAGGCAGGTCCTTGAACTCGAACCTCCCGCGCTCGTCGCTCGTCGCGACCCCTGAAATCTCCTGGTTGAAGTTCCCCTCCTCGTCCCGAACCCCACCGAGCAACGAGATCTCGACGGCCTGCTGCGGCTCGTTGGTGGTCCCGTTGGTAACGACCCCGGCGATGGTGCCGCGCTTGCCTTCTTGTGCCGCAACCTGGGTCGGACCTACGAGGAGGAGGACGGGGAGTGTGGCGGTTAGGAGCCGCACTGTTCGCATGACTCGCCCGGACGCCGCGCCGCGCCGCAGTTGGGGCACCTCAACCGCTCCCTGATAGCGGCGATCTCATGCTCGAGCTCATCGTCATCGTAGGTTGAGTCTCGCAGAGCGTCGGCTTCACGCAGCGCGATCAGGGCCTGTGTTTCGTAAGCCGACCGAAGCGCGACGAAGTCGCCCTCGGAGAGCTTTCCCGTGTCTCGCTCGGTTTCGATGTCCACTATCCCCATCAGCGCAGCCCTTTTCCTGGCATCGGCCTCCTCGAGTTGCAGGGAGGGGAGTGGTTCGTCGACCTTGGGGCCGCGCCGCAACGGGACAGCAACCCAGGCGAGAACGGCGAGGGCCAGCGTGGCGATCAGCAGCGCTTGGATCACGATTCCTTCCTCAACCGGCCGAGCTCGGCGTCGAGTCGTTGCCTCTCGGAGGCGGAGAGCTCGACCGTCGTCTGGGGACTCTGGCTTTGCTGTGGGCGGCGCGACGATGTCCAGCGACGAACGAGCATCCATGCGAGCACTCCGCCCGCGAGCACCGCAACCGAGGGCAGAAGCCAGACGAGGATGCCTGCCCCCTCGGACGAGGGCTCTGCTCGGATCGACGGGCCGTACTCGGCTTCGAGTCGCTCCATGATGGCGGACTCGTCCATCCCCTGGCGCGCGTAGCCCTCGATGCGGTCGCGCATGTCGAGCGCGCTCGGCGAGGGACAGTCGTGCAATGTCACTCCGGGACAGAAGGGTGAGTTGATCTTGTTTGAGATGTCGTTGGCGAGGTCCTCGGGAGTTTGTGCCATCGCCGGAGCCGCCAGCGACAGGAACACGAACGTCACCCACGCGACTCGTTTCATCGGGCCACCGCCGGTGCCCGTTTGGCGGGGGCCCGCTTTACCGAGGTCACGGTCACGGGGGCCCGGCCCGACATGATCACCAGCATCCCGGAGAGCATCACCGCGGCCCCCGCCCAGATCCACCACGTCAGAGGGTTCACGAAGGTTCGGATGACGGCGGATCCATCGGTATCGAAGCCGGTCACGACGACGTAGAGATCTTCGATGGGATTCGTGCGAATGGCGACCTCGCTCTGCCACTGGCCCTGGGCGAGATGCAGGTTGCGCTGGGGACGCATAGGCCCGAGGTCGTCGCCGCCGCGACTGACCGAGAGCCGTGCCTCGAGGATCTCCTTCTCCGGGGTGGTCGCCGTGCGTACGCCTTCGTAGGTAAGCGTGTAGGCCGCGATGTCGAGTGTGTCACCGGGAGCCATGTCCGCGCGCCGCTCGACCTTGAACGCGTTTCCCGCGAACCCGATGACGATCAGAAGCACCCCGAGATGCACGATGTAGCCGCCGTAGCGACGCCGGTTGCGCGCGATCGTTCGGTTGAGGGCGGTGAATGCACCGAGGTCGTCGCGTCGCCGGTAGACGCGGCTGCCGCGCACGAACTCGCCGATGATCGCCGTAGCGGTGAAGACAACCAGTGCAAAGGAGAGAAGCGCGCCTGGGCTGGACAAGCCGCCGACTCCGAGGACGACGACGGTCGTCCCTCCGGCTGCCAGTGGGACTCTGACCATGCGCCAGAACGCGCCCTTGCTCATGCGGCGCCACGAGATGAGCGGTCCGATTCCCGTGAGCCCGATGATGGCGAGACCGATGGGGGTGAAGATCGCGTTGTAGAAGGGGGGGCCGACCGACAAGCGTATGCCGGAGGAAACCTCGGCCACGATCGGATAGATCGTGCCCCATAGGACCGTGAAGGCGGCGGCGACGAACAAGACGTTGTTGGCGATGAAGGCGGACTCGCGCGAGATGAGTGCGTCCAGTCGGTTCTCGCTCCTCAGCGCGTCGAGCCGGTAGGCGACCATTCCGAGGCCCCCGATGAGGAGCAGTGCGAGGAACGGAAGGAAGTACTTGCCGATCGGGCCCTCGGAGAAGGTATGGATCGAGCTGAGCAGGCCCGAGCGTGTGAGGAAGGTCCCGAATACGGCAAACGCGTAGGTGAGCACGATCAGCGTGACGTTCCAGACTTTGAGCATCCGTCGCTTCTCCTGGATCACGACCGAGTGGAGAAACGCGGTGGCCGTCAACCAGGGCATGAACGACGCGTTCTCGACCGGATCCCAGGCCCAGTACCCGCCCCAGCCGAGCTCGGTGTACGCCCACGCGCCACCGAGGACGATGCCGACGCTCAGGGCGGTCCAGGCGAACAAAGTCCATTGCCGCGTCGCCACAAACCAGGAGTCGTCCACCCGGTTGGTGAAGAGCGCCCCGATCGCGAAGGCGAATGGAATCGAGAAGCCGACGAAGCCGGTGTAGAGAAGCGGCGGATGAATGATCATCCCGGGGGACTGAAGGAGTGGGTTGAGACCATTCCCGTCGATCGGCACATCGCCGGTGACCTGGGCGAACGGGTTGCCGGGAAAGGCGACCATGAAGAGGAAAAACCCGGCGATTGCCATCAGTACCGCCCCGGCCCCACCGATCAGCCTGGAGCGGCGCGCGGGGGCTTTGGCGATCGCGAGAGCCGAGAAACCGGTGAGAAGAGTCGTCCAGAACAACAACGAGCCCTCCATGCCACCCCAAAGGGCACTGATCGTGTACGGGACGCTGAGTGAGCGAGACGTGTAGTTGGCGACGTAGTTGAGGCTGAAATCGTGGGCCAGCAGCGCGCTGACCAGCGAGATCGTTGCCAGCGCGGTGAACCCGAAGGTCGCATACAGAGCGCGCTTGCCGGCTTCGCTCAGGTCGCGCCGTCCGGTGCGCCCGGCGGCGATGAACGCGCCGATGGCGAGCAGCGAGAAGACGAGAGCGACCAACAATGACGGCCGCCCCAGTCCGGCGAGAGACCGTACGGGGCTCACGCTACGTCTGGGCTTTGAACTTGGAAGGGCACTTCGCGAACACCTGGGTGGCGGTGAAGGTGTCACCGTCGTACTCGCCCTGGGCGATGATCTCGATCACGTCGGAATCGCTGTAGAAGGCGTCGGGCAGCGTCGAGTCGGTCGTGATGGTTAGCTGCGAACTGCCGTCGCTGATGTCGAACGTCGTCGTGATCCCTTCCTCCACGACCGAGTCCCGCACCAGGTCTCCGTTGACCTTCACGTCCCCGCTCGGCTCAGACGCGCCCGCGGCCTGGATCTCGGTGGTTGTCATGTAAAAGGAGGTCGCGTTCGGTCTGGTCATGGCGAACACGACCAGACCGATGAGAGCGAGTGCGATCAGGCTGCCGCCGACGAGGAACTTGAGCCGTCGTCTATCGGGCGCGGGCGCAGTCTTCTGCTCCATAGGGGGCCAGAATAGAGGAACCGGGCCCCCTAACCCGCCCCCCGGGCGCCCCGACCGGTTCGATGGAGATTAGGCACCGGAAACCGGCACTAAGTATCCATGGAACGGTCGACTTGGAAGAGCTCCCGGATTCCCAGCGCTTTTGTGACTGTACGGACGACATACGGCTCGTCTCGCACCACGTCTGAGACGTGGTCCAGGTAAATCGGATGACCCGTTTGCCCTCGCAGGAATGCGGCATTGTCCCGTCGCCGGCCGTCGTTGAAACGCTCACGAGAAGCGTGCCACTTTCGACCGTCCACCTCGATGATCAAGTTGTGAGCTTGGT
>WHSV01000119.1 GCA_009379915.1 Actinomycetota bacterium
AGGTGTGGGCTTGCTGCAGTGAGGCAGAACTGGCCCCATCGGGAAGCTTGCCCTCCAGAAGGCGCAGGCATTCTCGTTGCGATCCGCCGCTGTGTCTTTGGGGGCCTTGACGGAACTCCTTGCTCGCCTGGCCCATGGAGGGACCGAGCTGAGGGAGTTTCGAGCTACCGAAAAGGAGAAGAACGACGGGGAGGACAAGGAATAATCTCCTCCGCCTGGAACGTTCACTTGCCACCTCCGACTTGACCTCAGCAGTGTCATTGTATGGAGGCTTCGGGCTAATAGACGTCGGCCAAATCGAGTTCGAATACCTGGGCACCCCCCGGCACAGATGGTTTCATGCAGCGGCGACAAACGCTTCGGCGAACGGATCGTCGAATAGCCGGTCACTTCGCTGACTCTCTACGGCGCGCAGCAGGGCCGTACCGACTGCGGTGCCATCGACGTCGCTCGGTTGATCCTCATGTCGGTGTTGTATGCTCTCCGCTCCCTCGGTCTAGATCTGAGACCTCGAGCGTTCTCAGACGCATCCTTCCGATTCGCGCTAGCCGCCACCTGCCCAGAAGGCGATGCCCAGGAGCACCAAGACCAAAGCAGCGGTGGCGGCGAAGCGCCACGCGCGTTCTCGGATCCATAGACCGAGAAGCGCGACTACACGCAGCGCCGGTGTGATAGCGAGCAGAAGGATTCCCGTCAGCATCAGACGGTGCCCCATATCCAGCACCCCGAGCAGTTCAGAAGGCGTGGTGCTCGGCGATTCGCGCTCCCCGCTTGCGACCCACACGATCATGCCGAGAACCATCAGCAGGACCGATGCGGAAAGGCTCAGTCGCAGAAGTATCTGGATGAACTGTCGGCGGCGTCTACGGAGCACAGCGTCAGCCAACTCCCACCCCCGCCGCTCTCACAGCCATCTGGATCGCAACGAAGACGAGGATTACGGTGAGCGCGACACGGACCTGGCGCGACGGGATGCGGGCCTGCAAATGTGTTCCGGCTATCGCTCCAACGACCGTTCCGAGCACGAGCGGGGTAACGATCGCAGGGTGCACCTCGCCTCGCCCCAGATACACCACCAGGCTCGAGACCGCGGTCACCCCGATCATGAAGTTGGAGGTAGCCGCCGCGACCTTGATCGGAACCCCCATCACGAGGTTCATCGCCGGCACCTTGATGAACCCGCCGCCCACGCCAAGAAGCCCCGACACGGTCCCGGCTCCGTACGACACGCCCATGCCGAACGGGACGCGGCGAACCCGATAGACGACTTTGTAACCCGAGTCGGGATCCCGGTAGCGCGCATCCAGGGGGCCCGAGTCCGCGGGGATCTCGGCTCGGGAGGGATCCGCCTCATTTGTCGTGGCACCTCCGTGTCCGCTGCGGCCTCGTGAGAGGAGGAAAGCGGTGCCGAGCATCGCCACACCGAAGATCGCCGACAGAGCGCGTTCGGGGAGCAAGACCCCGAGGAAGCCACCGGTGATGCCACCGATGGTGGTCGCGACCTCAAGCGTCATCGCCAGCCGCATGTTGGTGAGGCCCTCGGCGACGTACGCGCTTCCTGCCGCGGTCGAGGTTGCGACCACGGCAGCGAGAGAAGAAGCGACCGCGGTCGCAAAATCGAAGCCGAAGACGATGACGAGGACGGGGACGATGATGACGCCTCCGCCGATCCCGGTGACGGCCCCCAACGAGCCCGAGACGCATCCGAGCACGGCGATCCAGACCAGTTCGGCCAGAGTGACGGTCATTTAGATTTGATATCGCATTCGCGACGAGTCAGCGGGTTACAAGGGGCCCAGGGTGTTATCGCGACCAGGACGCCTCTCGCCATTGCCTCTGTACCGGCACATACAGCAGTCGTCGCGTGGACGATGCCCTTCCCGCGAACCGCCGCTACCGCTCGGGGCGCTCCGGTACGTGCTGGCCGCAACGATGGCAGAACCGCGCGCCGTCCAAAAGGTCGCTCCCACAAGATGAACACGCGGGGAGCTCCCGGGAGGCTTCCGCATGGCCCCTGTCGCTGAGACCCTCTCGGAATTCCTTGCTGGCCTGACCCAATGATCGGGCCAGAGACGGGAGCCTGTTTGCGCCGAACATCACAAGGAGTAGGGCCAGGATAATCAGCATCTCTCCAGCGCCAAGGTTCGCCATGTGACTAATTCTACGAAAAGGTGACGGCTAGGAGTCCCATGGTTTGCCAGGCCGGATTTGGGGGATGTACCATCGGCAGGCGCCACGGCGGTGTCGACGACGCGCCGTTTTTTTTGGATCTTCTCGATGCCGCCGCCGCACCAACATTGGATGGTGCTCGCCGCATCCTCGCTGGTCTGGGTGTAACGAATCCCTAGCGCTGATGGCGTCTCTTAATAGCGGCGAGCGCAGACTCGGGAGCGACGCCCTGCTTAGCGGCATTGGCGATGGCGAACTCCAGAGCGTCGCTCCGTGTGCCGTCCCGGATGTCTGCTTCGATGGAGGTTCGCCCAAGCCGCAACGCGGCCGCGACGCGGTGGTACCCATCAACGAGCAGAAGTCCCTCCGGAGTGCGATACACCACAACGGGAGGCATGTGGTCCAGATTAGCGACGTACTCCTCGACCCGCCGGCGATTCACGTGGTCGGTCGCAGGAGGACCGAGATCCTCAATATCTACGCGGCGAGCCATGAAGGAATTTCTAGGACCAGACGTTGTCCGCTGTGGATGGCGAAACGGAGCACGTGAAGGACACCGCCGCGAACGCATCCGATGAGGTCCCTCATGGTGCAGATCACTCGAAGCGCGAACGAGGACGAGGCGAGCGCCAATGCATTCGATCTCGTCAACGCTGCTCTCGACATACAGGATCCGACAAGAGCCTCTGAACAGAACTATGCAGTGGGGGATGAACCCCGCAGGGGCACGAGCCTCTTCCCGCCTTCCAAGCCACATCAGAACGATAACGGAGGCGAGATATGCCGGCGATTTTCACCACTGCAACGAGCAGCCAAGTTCGCCTCTTTAGCTCCCGATCGTCATCTCCCACGGTGGCGGATTCGCTCCCGAAGTGGCGGGCCCGAAACGACCCTTCTCGCAGGCCCGGCGTCGGGGAGGGACCCGCGTCCTACGAGGACGCGGCAGTGCTGCAGTTCTTCGAGACATCAACCCACAACATCCTTGACGCTGAAGGAGCAGCAGGCGTGGGCCATCATGTCGCGTTGTCGGTCGTGGGCACCGAACGTCTTGCCGAAAAGCGGTTACTTCCGTGCCAAGATCGCCCAGGAGAAGTTGATCAAAAATGAAGGTAGGCCAACCGGATGGCAGCGTTGGTTTGACTCCAGCCGCGCAGCGTCCGTGCGACGATGAAGTTTCCTCCTGCGGCCAGAAGCCCGACGACAACCGGCACCCAACCGACAACAGGACGAGGGTGCAACATGCGATCGATCGCCTGCCAGATGACGACCCCCCTGATCGCAACGAGTCCGAGCGAGTTGAGCACGTTCGCTGTTCGTTGTAGCCCACGACTCATGCGGACGGCTAAGACATAGGCGAGCCATAGGCAGATCAGAGCGAGTTCGTCGGACAGGTTGTGAACGGCATCGATGATGAGAGCGAGGCTATGGGCGCTCAGACCACCGACTAGCTCCAAGACGAAGATGCCGGTGTTGAGCGCCACCGCGAGACCGAGCGGCTGGGGATATGGGCCATTGCCCGAGATTAGTTGTGACGATAGGTGCTGAGAACTTAAAAGTCGCTTGGACGGAAAGGCCGCCATGTCCGAGCGCAGTTCGTGGGTCGGTTCCTTCGCTGCTACCCCAAGCCCGTCTCAGTCCAAGGCTCCTGCGATCGCAACAGCTATGTACGCGATGTATGCGACGACTAGAAGCGCTCCTCCCCGGCGCGAAATTCGTTTGCGCCCGATGAGCAGGAGACACACGATGGGGACGCTGATCGCGGCAACGGGCAAATGTAGGTTCATCGTCGTCCGGTCGAGGGCGAGTGGGCGCACAAGTGCGACCACGCCCGCATTGAAGGCGATGAAATGGGCGACTGTTCCGATGATGTTCCCGAGCGCTACATCGCCACGCCCGCGTCTCGCGGGAACGGCAACGCGTCCGATCTCCTCGGCCTCAACCGACGCTGCGATGACGGTGTTGCCCAGGAGTGTTTGTGACACCCCGAAGCGGGACACGGTCGCTCGGATACCCTCGCCGAGGACTTCGCCGCCTACGGTAAGAGCGGCGAGACCGCCCAGCAGTCTCAGAGCCGGCTTACTTTTCTCATCGTCATCGTCGGCTGAGGGAGCGACGATGTCTTTACCCGTCCGGGCGAGCACGATCATCACCGCGATGAACCATGCGATGAGTATGGCTCCATCGACTCGAGAAAGAGACCGGTCGAGGGAGACAAGGACGAGCGCCAGTGGGGACGCGGCAGCCGCGGCAAGCGGCTTCCAGGGGAGTCGCGCCTCGAGGGGGCGGATGATCGCCGCGAGTCCAGTGACGCCGAGGGCGAGGAACGTTGTCCCTCCGAGAAACGTGCCCGCCGCCGCGCCCGGCAGGTCCTTTGCGTTGGCTGCGATGCCCGCGGCGATGTTCTCGAGCTCAAACCCAGAGATGAGTGCCGTGACAACGAACGGCGCTGTCTTCAGGCGCGCAGATAGAGCTAGGAGCCCATCGAAGAAGATCTCGGCACCGGCTACGACAACGGCGATCCCAAGGACGAGCAGCAGCACGTCGATCATGGCTTCGTGCCAGCTGCTTCGACGAAGCGCTTAAGGCACTCGACGCTGGAGAAGAAGAGGGTGTCGCCTTCCTGCTTGAGGGTGGCCACCGCCGCCTCGGCTGATATGAGCATCTGGCAGACCGGATCGATGAATTTGTCAGACTGCCGGTCGTGGCAGATGTCGAACAGCTCGATTGGCGTTGAGACATTACGGAAGCTGCGAGTGCCTATGCTCAGAGGCTTAAGGCCTTGTGCCGCCTTCGAAGCCGCGAGCACTTGGGGGGTGACGAGAACCTGGCCCGCGTGCGCTTCGCTGGCAACGCGCGTCGCGATGTTCACCGTGTGCCCGAAGACGTCGCCAGCTCGCACTGTCGCTGGCCCCTCATGGACCCCGATGCGAACCGCGGGGGCTCGCTCGACCGCCCCCATGTCTTGGACGGTCCTTCGAGCCGCCTCCATCGCCGAATCAGCGTCGTCGGTGAACAGGAAGGCGTCGCCGATCCCTTTGACTACCTGGAGGCTGTGGTCCTGAGCGACCGTCCCACGACCTCCTCAAATGACGTGGCCGCGGCCACCGCCTCGGCGTCGCCGTGGACGTCGGTTAGCGGGGTGTAGCCGGCAAGATCGGCAAACATGACCACCATCGCAGCCTCCTGTAACACCTGATACAATCTGCAATGTAACACGTGTTGCAGGAGGCTCAAGTGGACTGGATCGTGTGCTGCTACACGGTGCCCTCTGATACGTCACGGCACCGGGTCGCCGTATGGCGCGAGCTCCGCAGGATCGGGGCCGTCTCCCCGCAGCAAGCGGTGTGGGTGCTTCCGGACCGGTCGCCGGCGCGTCGCGCGCTGGAGCGCGTCCAAGAGCTTGTTGCAAAGGCAGGCGGTGACGTCGTCCTCCTGCGAGGCGAAGCTCTCGACGATGCAACCGCGCAGCGTCTGGAGAATCTGTACGTCGATGCCCGCGAGGAAGAGTACGGCGAGTTCCTAGTCGAGTGTGATCGCTTCCTCAAAGAGATCGAGAAGGAGATAGGCAAAGGCAAGCTGACGTCGGCGGAGCTGGATGAGGAAGAGCAGAGCTACGAGCGGCTGGTGCGATGGCACCGAGAAATCGCAGGGCGCACGATGTTCCAAACCGCATCGAGTCCTACTGCCGAGCGTCGCCTAAAGGAATGTGAGGCAGCTCTGAGCGACTACGCCGAGAAGGTCTTCCGGCAGGAGACGAGCTGACGGTTCCCGAGGTTATCGAATCTCTGACCCCTGGGTCTGGTCGTCTCCCCGTGTCGCGAGAAGCGAAGGACGCTAACGTGTCGATGGCACTTCGGGAAGTCGGTGCGAACGTATGTGCGACCGTTGCCCCTTACAACGCAGGGGTCGCTGGTTCGAACCCGTCACCGCCCAGAAGGAAGGGCGGCCGTCCTCCACGCCCGTCGAATCAGGTTGAGCTTGACCCCGAGGTCGTCAAGGCCCTGGAGAGGCAGCGGCAGGCGTTTCGAGCCAAGTTCGGCCGCGATCCGGGACCAACTGATCCTGTCTTCTTCGACCCGAACGCCGACGAGCCGACACCAATAGATCCCGAGAGATTCGAGCGCGACATGATCGAGGTCATGAGCAGGGCGGGGATCGATCCCGCACTCATGTACGCGACCAATAAGACGGGCCTCAAAGTCACAGAGATGAACCAGTATCTGCTCTCCGACGAGGATCTCGCCGAATGGCAGGAAGCCACCGAGGAGTACCACGAGCTAGAGGAGCGTCTCGGCGCGGGAGAGGAGTAGAGGCGTCGTGGGCGAGGTCGCGGGCGTTGCGCTGTTCACCGACCTCGAGTGGCCGAAGGGCACGCTGGGGAGGCGTCCCCTTCTGGTATTCGAGAGCTATGACGCCTCGGCATGGAGGCTGCCCGATCGCCCGTACACGGGCGGGGACGACATGTCGGTCTTCTTGGACCGCGGATTCGAGCTCTTCGTCCCTGATCGCTGGACGTTTCCTTACCTCGAGGGCCTCTTCCTTGCGATCCACTACGACTTCGACGTGATGGCGTTGAACGACGAAGGAGACGAACTCTTCACGTACCCGCTGAGCGCTCTACCGACTGAGTGGTACTCGCATTTGAAACTCGAACGCAACTGCCTTCTCATCACCGGCCTCGAATTGCATCTGGCTACCGCAGGCATGGAAGGGGTCCACGACGCGTGCGCGCGTGGCCACGCTGCTGGGGGAATGCTTCTCGTCAACGACGGCTCGGCCAACCTCTGAGAGGTCCTCTTCAGAGGTAGCTCCTGAGAGCGGATCGCGTTAAGGGCTGTGTGCTTCCAAAAGGGAGTGAGCGACCTTCACTTCCTCCTTTTCCTTCTCGGCTCCGCCCCTTTTGGCACAAACTCTGCGGGCAAAGGTTCGCCTGCCCGACGGAGAGCGTCTTCTAGGAAGTCGATCGCGGCGATCGCGGCCTCATCCGTGACGGGAGGCTCCAA
>WHSV01000029.1 GCA_009379915.1 Actinomycetota bacterium
CTTAGACGTGCTCCCTGCGATGGTCTCATTTGAGACCGTGCTGGTAAGAGAAAACTTGAGAAACGGTAGATAGGGACAATTGGAGCGAATGCGGTTCTCGATCCTGGGACCTCTCGAGGTCATCCGTGACGGCCGAGCCCTGGCTCTCGGCGGGGCCAAGCAACGCAGCCTGATCGCGATCCTGATTCTGCATGCTAACGAGCAGGTTTCGTCGGACTCCCTCATCGAGGAGCTCTGGAGGGACTCACCCCCGGCGACCGCGGGCAAGACTCTCCAGACATACATTTCGCACCTTCGGAAGCTGCTCGAACCAGAACGGGTTGCCGGGGAACCGTGGCGACTGCTGCTCACCGTCCATTCGTCATATTCCCTCCGAGTGGAACCCGACCAGCTCGACAGCCTACGGTTCGAGCGATTGGTGCGAGACGCGAGGACGGCGATTGCGTCAAGAAACCACGACCGAGGACGAGTCAAGCTGGAAACTGCCCTGGGTCTTTGGAGGGGGCCGGTCCTGGGAGACATGGCGTCCGAGCCATTCGCTCGATCGGAGGCAGCACGACTGGAGGCGCTTCGCCTATCCGCGCTCGAGCTGCGCGTGGCGACCGATCTGGAATTGGGTCGTCACGCAGAAATCGCGCCTGAGATCGAGGAAGCGGTTCGCACCTATCCGTTCCGAGAAGGATTCACCGGCCATCTCATGGTCGCGCTCTATCGGAGCGGACGTCAGGCCGACGCACTGTCGGCTTTTCAGCGCCTGAGAGAGGCGCTCGTCGATGAGCTGGGAATCGAACCGAGTCCTGATCTCCAGGACCTTTACCAACGAGTTCTTCGTCAGGATCCGGCGCTTAGGCCCCCGGAATCATCGACCGCAGCAGCGTCCCCGCGTCCCTCCGGTGGTATCGGTGACGCCGACGCGCGTCCCCGCGTCGCCGGCGGCCTGCCTCTGGTCGGTCGCGATCGGGAGCTCGAGATGCTCCGTGCGCAATGGAATCTAGCGCGTGGCGGCACCTTTAGGTTTGCAACGATCGGGGGTGAGCCGGGGATCGGCAAGAGCCGACTGGCGCGGGAGGTAGTGGTGCTCGCACGCGATGAAGGCGCAACGGTTCTGGTTGGTCACTGTGCCGAAGAACCTCTCCTTCCTTACCAGCCGTTCGTGGAGGCCCTGAGGGAGAACCCCGAGGTGATAGAGATGGTCGATCTCCCAACACCTACCGGGCGTGATCGATTGCTACGGCTCATTCCCGATT
Organism: Actinomycetota bacterium; assembly: GCA_009379915.1. Classification (GTDB taxonomy): domain Bacteria; phylum Actinomycetota; class CADDZG01; order CADDZG01; family WHSQ01; genus WHSV01. The sequence continues at coordinate 1,248 of WHSV01000029.1, forward strand.
CGATGGACGGTTCGGAGTCGCTCGACCCCTCTGACGAAGACCATGAGCTCAGCCGGTACCAGCTTTTCGATGCCGTCACTTCGATGTTTACCGCCGCGTCGCAGCGGACGCCGCTTCTGGTTGTCCTCGAGGACCTGCATTGGGTCGACAAGGCAACGTTCGCGCTCTTGAATCATGTAGCGCGGGTTCCCGACATTCCACTTCTGATCCTGGGCACATACCGGCAGAGCGACGTTTCCGACCGGCACCCCGTCGCCCGGTTGCTGTCCGATCTTCACGCCAGCCGGCGATTGGAGCATATTGCTCTCGAGTCGCTGGACGCCAAGTCCATCGCTCGCATGACCTCGCTGATTGTTTCCGGCGAGCCCCGAAGCAAGTTCGTAGAGGCGCTCACGGACATGACCGACGGTAACCCGTTCTATATCGAGGAGCTTCTTCGTCATCTCATCGACACTGGTGCGCTCGACCCGTCCGGCGATCTCTGGCCCGATTCGGAGTCGCTCGAGGAAGCCGGGATCCCTCACAGCGTGAGAGTGATCATCCGACGGCGGCTCTTGCGACTGTCGGATTCGGCGAGCGATGTCCTGGCGCAGGGCTCGGTTCTTGGTCGGCAGTTCGATTTCCATATGCTCGGGGGACTTGCCGGAATGGAAGAAGAACTGATACCCGTCGTCGAGGAAGCTGTGTCGGCGGGGTTGCTCATTGAGAAGAAGACGACCTGGGCTGCGAACTACGCGTTCTCGCACGCTCTGGTACGCCGGACCCTTTATGACGGTCTCAGTCAACCCCGGCGCCAGCGCTTGCATCTTCGGGCCGCCGAGCTCATCGAAGCCTCGGCAGAGCCCGGTTTCGGCACGATCAGCGCGGCCGCCGCACACATTCACCTTGCGGGATCGGCCGCCGAGAACGATGTTGCGATTCCGCGCTTGATGGCCGCGAGCGAAGCTGCGAGCAGCGTGTACGCCTGGGATGACGCGATAGCCCACCTTCGTCTCGTGCTCGAACGATTGCGTCGCTCGGGGGCCCCGCGCGAAGACCGAGCGGCCCTTGCCGAACGCATAGGCGCTCTCACCTATGCAACTGGGGCTGAGTATGAACTCGGCCTCGCTTGTCTCCGGGAAGCCCTCGACCACTTCGAGGCCATAGGGGACGAAAGGAGTGCTGCACGGGTGCACTCCAGGCTCGGGTTGCAGTTGGCGACTTATCCGACCGTCATGGACATCCCTGCGGCTCTCAGCCACTATCACGCCGCAAAGGACGTTCTGGGCGAGGACGAGAGCGTGACGGCCGGCTACCTCTACCTTGGGATGGCTATCGCCGCAGTCTTCGCCCTCGAAACCCGCTCAATCGGTGCGGCTTCGGCGCGTGCCGTGGAGCTTGCCGAGACAATCGGCAACGAACAACTAGTTCAATCGACCGAGTATTCGCGCTGTTGGTATCTGTTCAACCAGGGCCGGCTGGCCGAGAGTTTTGGCCTCAACGATCGCATCTGGGAGCGGGCTCGCCGGCTCGACAACACTCGCACGGCCGCGTGGTGCGCCTTCGGTCGCAGCATCTGGAGCGGCATCTACCTCGCAAATCCAATCGAGGCCGAGGCCTGGTGCACCCGCGGACTCGCGCTGCCCGACCTGACCGCCTTTTCACGGCAGCACAAGAATCTTCTCGACCGGAAGGGTGAGGTCTACGGAACACGAGGGGATCTGGCGCGAGCGCGAGAGTCTCTTGCCGACGTAGGAGAGAACTCGGTCGTCGAACGACTGGTCCACTTCTGGGACGGTGAATGGGAGCGAGCTGAGCGGGCGTGGGCGGACGCTGAAGCTGCCGACCTTCGTGCCGGTAATCGCCTCGAGGCGGCGCTGAACTGTTATTGGTTGGGCCGCGTCCGCCGCGTCGGGGACCGACCGGAGGCGGGCCTCGACGCATTACAGCGCGGATTGACCATGGCGCTCGACGGCCCCCAGGTTCCGCTCGAGCTCATGCTCCGCACGGAGATCGCGGAGGCATGCCTCGACATGCGACAGCTCGACGACGCGCGTTCTCACCTAAATAGATGCCGAGAGATTCTCGCCACAGGCGAGGATTGGGGTGGTCGTGCTGGTCAGGTGTCCCTGGCCGAAGCGCGACTTCGCTCCCTCGACGACCGCGGGCCCGAGGCGGATCGGGACTTTGCCGAGGCAATCGAACTCCTCACGCGGTGGAGTCTCGTCTGGGAGGAGGCGGAAGGTCACCTCGGATGGGCACGGGCTCTGATCGAGGCTGGTCGAGCCGGTGAGAGCCGCGAGCACATTGCGATCGTCAAAGACACCTACCTTCGGATCGACGCGGGAACCCGCTGGAGCGAACGGGCCACGGCGGCAGGCGATCCTCAGGGGTCAATCTCGACGACCCTGTGAGCCATCACAAGCTCTAGGAGAAGGCTTCCCGGCTCCTCGTAACGCCACCGTAACTCCCCCGTTCCAACGGAACCCGACCGCGCCATCGCACGATGCGTTCTGGGCAACAATGCGTGACGTGGCCCCCTGAGCTGGACGTCAGTCGATCCGGGCAGAGCCAACGAGGAGAACATGGCAATGAAACAGCATCGAAGGCTTGGGGTCGTTCTGTCAGAACCGACCCAGGCGCAGCAGCCACGCACGGAGCCAGTCCCAACTCCATCCCCGCTCAATATCAGCGTTGCTGGCGCTCGCTCGGTGAGCAGGTAAGTCGTCCCGGGAGGTGGTCGCTACTCTCCTCCCGGGGTGACTGTTATCAGTGGGAGTGCGATCCGACCTTCATCGAGCAATCGTCCGGCGCTTCGACACCCTCGGTGATGGTCAGAGGGCCGGTCTCGGGGACGTCGTAGAAGGTCGCATACACGACGGTCACGCCGTTGGTGGGATTAAAAGCGGTGTGCACGGCCTTCTTACCGGGATCGACGAAAGCAGTGCCTGTCGGATAAGGCCGTTCCACGCAATCGTTGGCTCGGACGTAGACCAGTTCGCCCTGGGCGACGTTTACCAGCACCGGGCCGGGATGAGTATGCCAGGGGAAACGGGCACCGGGCTGGACCGTGATGCGCGCCACCGCGGTGCGAGAGGCGTCCTTGAGCTTGATGACCCGGCGCCGCGTGGTTCCGTCGAGCCTGTAGTGGACCTTGAGGCCGACGTCGTCGGTGAATTCGCCGCGCGGTGTAAGCAATTCGACGGCGATCGGAGGAGGTTCGGTCTGCGCACCCGACGGCAGCACCGTCGCCATCGTCACGCCGAGTACCGCCAACACGACACTCACGGTGGCCATGAGTTTCCTCTTCATCTGTGTCTCCTTTCGAAAGGCATGGAAGCCTTCTTTTTGACTGTTGCTCTTCTTGACCCGGTACTCGTAGGCCCGGGTCAAGCTTCAAAGCGGATCGCTTGGTGCTATCGGACGCTCGAGTCTCTATCCGACGGGCGCGCCTTGCGCGAGGTCCCTGACGTCTTGAGTTGTGAGGACCTTGCCTCCGATACCCCAGTCGCCGCTTCGAACCTCTTCGATGACGACCATCGTGACACCGCGCATGTTTTCGCCTTCGATGGACACCATCGTGTCGGTGAGCTTCTCGACGATCTCCCGCTTCTGCTGTGGCGAGAAGACCTCTTCGATGAGCTTGACGTTGATCAAGGGCATGTTGCACCTCCAGGGTTGTGAACCAACTTTCCATGCACATTGCGGCACGGCGGTTGAGTTGCGGTTGAAGACCGGTTGAGTGGATGTTGCGGCATGTCCGTCGCCATGCGAAAGAACGTCCGTTTCCTGCTACCTCGGCCCCCGTCTATGAGCACTACTCGTCGGCGCCCGCCTGCCAGCACCAGCTTGGCAAGCATCCCTTCAGGACCTTGATCGATACCAGCGTTGCGGCCCCGCGCATGTAAGTCGACTGACTGTTATCAGTGGGAGTGCGATCCGACCTCGGTGCGATTGGACGCAAACGGAGGTCGGTGAGACGATTTCGGCGTAGCCGTGTCGCCCGTTCTGGGCCCTTTGCTTCGCAAGGAGGCGCGCCGTGACAAGAAGTACCCGCTCCGCCCTCACCCTGACGCTCGCCCTCGTCCTCGTCCTCCCCGGGACCCTCGGCGTCACGCCGACGACTGCGCAGGTAACCAAGCAACCTACCGCCGTCGGCACTGGCGGGGCCGTGGCCTCCGTGGAGCTCCTGGCCTCGGAGGCGGGCATCGAGATCCTCCGGGCCGGCGGTAATGCGGTGGACGCCGCGGTGGCCGCCGCGGCCGTGCTCGGCGTCACCGAGCCCTTCTCCTGCGGCATCGGCGGGGGCGGCTTCATGGTCGTGTACCGAGCCTCCGACCAATCCGTGACCACGATCGATCACCGCGAGACGGCGCCCGCCGCCATGCGGCCCGACTCCTTCTGGGAGGGAGGCGCTCCGCTTTCCTTCTCGGACGCTCGGTGGAGCGGTCTGTCCGCCGGCGTCCCAGGGTCCGTCCGCGGCTGGGAGGAGGCGCTGGATCGGTTCGGCACCATGAAGTTCCGTGACACCCTCCGGCCGGCCATTCGGGTGGCACGGGAGGGCTTCGAGGTCGACCAGGTGTTCCACGACCAGGTGGCTGCCGTCGAGGACTTCTTCGACGACATCTCCTCGACGAAGGAGACCTTCCTCGACCCGGACGGAACCGCCCCCGACGTGGGCTCCACTTTCCGCAACCCCGACATGGCTCGGGCCTACGAGAGGATCGCCCACCTCGGGTCCAAGGGCCTCTATCGAGGCGCCATCGCCTCCGCCATGGTCCGTGCGGCGCAGGAACCGCCCCTCACCCCCGACGCGAACCATGTCTGGCGGCCGGGCGACATGACCATGCGGGACCTGATGGGCTACCGCGCCCCCCTCCGTGAGCCCGCGGCGGTCTCGTACCGGGGTCTGGACGTGTACGGGATGGGTCCGCCCTCCAGCGGCGGCTCGACCGCGGGGGAGGCCCTGAACATCCTGGAGGGCTGGGACCTGGGGGCGCTGCCCCGGGAGCAGGCGCTTCACTATTTCCTGGAGGCCTCCGCGTTCTCGTTCGCCGACCGGAACGCCTATCTCGGTGACTCGGACTTCGTGGACGTGCCGCTCCAGGGGCTGCTTTCGCAGGGGTTCGCCGACGAGCGGCGGGCCCTGATCGGCGAGACGGCCGCCGCCAAGCCGGTTCCGCCGGGCGATCCATGGCCCTTCGAGCCCGGCAGCGGGAGCGTGGCGACGGCCGCGGCGGCCGGGCCGGGCGGCGAGACCACCACCCACCTCACGGTGTCGGATCGGTGGGGAAACGTGGTCTCGTACACCTACACGATCGAGTCCACGGGCGGCAACGGGATCACCGTGCCCGGGTGGGGCTTCCTGCTCAACAACGAGCTCACTGACTTCGACTTCGCCCTCCTGGACCACCCCAACAGCGTCGAGGGCGGCAAGCGGCCCCGGAGCTCGATGAGCCCGACGATCGTGCTGGAGAACGGGCGGCCGGTGCTGGCCGTGGGGTCGCCGGGCGGCTCCATGATCATCACCACCGTCCTCCAGATCCTTGCGAACCACCTCGACTTCGGGATGAGCCTCCCGGACTCGATCGCCGCGCCGCGGGCGTCCCAGCGCAACAGCGCGGACGTGTTCGCCGAGCCGGCCTTCCGGAGCGCCTGGGAGGCGCCGCTGGCCGCGCGCGGTCATACGTTCACGACCAGCGCCGAGATCGGGGCCGCCACGGGGATCGCCTTCCTCCCGGAAGGGCTTGTGGTGGCGGCGGCGGAACCCGTGCGACGAGGCGGTGGCAGCGCCATGGTGGAGAACCCCGATTGAGAAGGAGCTGACGGAGACCCAGGCCGGCTGGACCCGCGCGGGCACGACTTGCTTCAGTGAATCGGTGTCCGCTGTGGTAGCACCTGCACGGATATCCGATTCGCCAGGAGGTGGTGGCTGATGCGAGGCACCCCAACGGCTGTCTTCCAGCCGCACCAAGTGCTCCAACCACTTGATTACAACCCCTTCCGAGCCGCGACGGCTTGTTACACGTCGATCGAGCCGGGGAGCCGTGAGGCCCAGACTGCGGCCTGCGGCCGCGGGCAGGACCCCATGACCGACGAGCGCGTCACTCATATTCTTGGTTACGTCGCTTCTAGCCGAGTAGCGAAGGGAGTTCGACATGTCGGGATTTCTTGCGCGGATGTGGACCAGCTCCGCTAACGCACTGGACAACCGGTTCCACTGGGATCGCATGCCGCGGCCGTTGGGGATCTTCACCCTCGCGGGATTGCGCAACCTCTACCGTGAAAAGAACCTCTACGACACGAACACGACGTCACCCACCGAGGAGGCGGTGAGGAAGGAAGAGGCGCCGGCCAACACCAATACCCGCACGCTCGACGGCAGCTATAACGATCTCAACGACCCCGCGATGGGGAGCATCGGCAGCCGCTTCGGGCGCAACGTTCCACTCGAGGCCACGCATCAGGAGAAAGAACCCGACATCCTGGAGCCAAGTCCTCGACTGATCAGCCGACGGCTGCTGACCAGAGACGAGTTCATCGCAGCCACGACGTTGAACGTCCTTGCCGGTGCGTGGCTACAGTTCGAGGTCCACGATTGGTTCAGCCACGGCAAGAACGAACCGGAGAAACCCTGGAAGATCGAGCTCGACGAGGGCGACGACTGGGCCCAGGACCCCATGGAGATACAACGCACCCGCCAGGACCCGACCTCCGACTTCGACGAAGCAACTCCCCCCACCTACGTCACCGACGACAGCCACTGGTGGGACGGTTCGCAGATCTACGGAAATACGCGCGAGTTCGCCGACAAGCTGCGTGCGCACGAGGACGGAAGGATCCGGATCGACTCATCGGGTCTGCTTCCGAAGGATCTGGAAGAGGGACTCGACCTCACCGGAGCGCAGGGCAACTTCTGGATCGGCCTCGGCCTGCTGCACACGCTCTTTTCGCTCGAGCACAACGCCATCTGCGAGCGGCTACGGGACGCCTATCCGACGTGGTCGGATCAAAAGCTCTACGACCACGCACGGTTGATCAACGCGGCGCTGATGGCCAAGATCCACACCGTCGAGTGGACGCCGGGGATCATCGCCCACCCCACCACCAAGCTCGCCATGAACGCCAACTGGTGGGGCCTGATGGGAGAACGATTCAGAAAGCGCTTCGGACGGGTCGGGTCGAGCGAGATCCTCAGCGGCATCCCTGGAGCTCCGACGAAGCACTTCGGAGTGCCCTACTCGCTAACGGAGGAGTTCGTCGCCGTCTACCGAATGCATCCTCTCCTCCCCGACGACTTCACCTTCCGCTCGCTCGAGAACGACGGCGTCCTTCAGGAGAGGACCTTCCGCGAGGTCGGAGCGCTCGAAACCCGCACCCGCATCGAAGAGATAGGAATGGCGAACGCGCTGTATTCGTTCGGAGTCGCGCATCCAGGAGCGATCACGTTGCACAACTATCCTCGTTTCCTTCAGACCTTCGAACGCCCTGACGGAACCAAGATGGACCTCGCGGCCGTGGACATCATGCGAACGCGTGAGCGCGGCGTCCCTCGCTACAACGAGTTCCGCAGGCTCTGGCACCTCAAACCCGCGGAGTCCTTCGAGGATCTGACCCAGGACGCGGCGCGGGCCGAGGAACTGAGCAGCATCTACGGTGGAGACATCGAAAAGCTCGATCTCATGATCGGTCTCTATGCCGAGCCACTCCCAAAGGGGTTCGGGTTCAGCGACACGGCCTTTCGGGTCTTCATCCTCATGGCGTCCCGGCGGCTCAACAGCGACCGCTTCTTCACGATCGACTACAGGCCCGAGGTCTACACGCAAGAGGGCATCGATTGGGTGAGCAACACCACGATGGTCGACGTGTTGCTGAGGCACTATCCGCAGCTCGCGCCGGCCCTCAGTGGAGTTGAGAACGGCTTCGGCCCCTGGAAGAGGGTTCGTCCCTGACTCCGCTACGATCGTTGCTCCCCACGTTCATGTGCTCAAAGTAGAACGAGACGTGTGACAGCAAGGGCAGGGTTGGTGCTTCTAGAGTTCAAGAAAAGGTGTCTCGCCGGCGCTCTCGGGAGGAAGGGATCACGTGAGGATCGGCTCCGTCGTAATCGACTGCAACGACTTCGACACGATGTCGGCCTTCTGGCAGGAGGCTCTCCGCTACGTCCCCCGGGACCCACCCGAGCCGGATTGGGTGGTCCTGCGAGACCCCGATAGCGCCAACGTCAACGTTTCGTTGCAACAGGTTCCCGAAAAACGCGTGGGGAAGAACCGGTTGCACCTCGACCTCTACACCGATGATCCGGCCACCGAGATCGAGCGCCTTCTTGGGATCGGAGCGACCCGGCACCCCCGGACACCCGGGCCGGACGAAGACTTCGTTGTCCTCGAAGACCCCGAGGGCAACCTCTTCTGCATCATCGATAAACAAAGCTAACAATCAGCTCGGGCGGATCCGGCCGATCCTCGCATCCGTCGGCCAGGAGCAGTCGCTTAGGGTTGTCGTATGCTCGCGAGCAAGGAGATTCTCGATGTCGGTGGGCGCGAGGTTGCGATCTCGAATCCCGGCAAGATCTTTTTCCCCGGCACCGGACACACCAAGCTTGACCTCGTTCATTACTACCTTGCCGTAGCCGACGGCGCGCTGCGCGGGGTTAGGGCCCGTCCGATGGCACTCAAGCGCTACGTGAACGGCGCGGAGGGTGACTTCTTCTTCCAGAAGCGGGCCCCGAAGTCCAGGCCCGAGTGGATCGACACGGTGGAGCTGAGCTTTCCATCGGGGAGGACGGCCGAAGAGGTCGTGGTTGGCGACGCCGCCCAACTCGCGTGGGTGATCAATCTCGGATGCATCGACCTCAACCCGCACCCCGTCCGCGCTCACGACCTCGAGCACCCCGATGAATTACGCGTTGATCTCGACCCCGTGCGGGGAGTTCCGTGGTCACAGGTCAGGAAGGTCGCCCTGGCAACGCGAAGGACGCTGGAGGACTTCGGGCTGGTGGGCTGGCCCAAGACGTCGGGTTCTCGTGGCTTCCATATCTATTGCAGGATCGTACGCCGGTGGAGCTTCACCGAGGTTCGCCGCGCCGCAGTCGCGCTCGCCCGCGAGGTGGAACGGAGGGTGCCCGATCTGGCGAGCAGCAAGTGGTGGAAGGAGGAACGCCACGGCGTCTTTCTCGATTACAACCAGAACGCCAAGGACCGCACGATCGCGTCCGCTTACTCCTTGCGTCCAACCTCCGATGCACGCGTATCAACCCCGCTGATCTGGGACGAGGTCGCGGACTGCGAGCCGGAGGCGTTCACGATATCCACGGTGCCCGAGCGCGTTTCGTCCGTGGGGGACCCTTCGGAAGGAATCGACGAAGCGACCGGTTCCATCGAGGCCCTTCTCGAGCTAGCCGACAAAGACGAAGCCGCCGGATTGGAAGACGCCCCCTGGCCCCCGCACTTCACGAAGCAAGAGGGCGAAGCGCCACGAGTGCAACCGTCCAAGCGCAAGAGGGGGGCCGGGCGCGGCAAGCGCGCCGGCAGCGTGCCCCCACCGGCACCCGGCCAGAGCAGTGGACCGACCGGCCGGCGCAGAACGACAGTGCCACTCATCGAGATCGCGCGCGCCGCGACGGAGGCTGAGGCACTCGAAGGTCTCGAACGCTGGAAGGCTCGGCACTCCGACGTGTGGCCCCACCTTGCGCCGGCGGATGTGTTGATCGATTCGATGCGCGGCCGCAGCAGGACCTGGACGCGCATCCGGCTCAACCTCAAGAACGTCCCCGAGGCCGATCGTCCCGGCCAGGAACCGCTCGAGGTCGACTACGACCCCACCGAGGAGTGGAAGAGCAGGTGATGGGTCGGGCCCCCGGGAAGGGACCACAACATCGAGGCCGGCCCTGATTGGCATGATGGTGTCGTGGACAGATCCGTCGAGGTCCGTGTCTATGCAGAGCTGAATGACTTCCTGCCACCCGATCGTCGGTCCGTGACCTTCCGGCATCCGCTCGGGTTGCGGCAGACGGTCAAAGATCTGATCGAAGCGACCGGGATCCCTCACACGGAGGTCGACGCGGTAATCATCGACGGAACCTCCGTTGGGTTCGATCATCGCCCCGGCCACGATGACTTGATTAGCGTCTACCCAATATTCGAGTCCATCGACATCAGACCGATCCTACGTCTAAGGCCCGAGCCCCTTCGCAATACTCGCTTCGTCGTCGATTCGAACCTAGGCGGACTTGCACGCCACCTGCGGATGCTCGGATTCGACGCGGTTTTCCGAAACGATTTCGCCGACGACAAAATCGCACGGATCTCTGCCTCGGAGAAGAGAGTGCTGCTGACCCGCGATGTCGCCGTGCTGAAGAGAAAGGAAATCACTCACGGCTACTACGTGAGGGCGACCGACCCAGTCGAACAAGCATCGGAAATTGTCCGTCGTTTCGATCTCGCCGGCAGCCTCCGTTCGTTGTCGCGGTGCCTCGAATGTAATGAGCCGCTGGAGGCAGTCGCCGTCGAGGAGGTGAGGGACCTCCTCCCGGAGGCCACACTACGAGAACACAATACCTTCAGTCGTTGCCGAGTCTGCGGGCGCTCCTACTGGCCCGGTTCCCACTACTCGCGGATGAAAAAGAGGATCGACGAGATCCTGCAACGCGCCCAGGCCGACTGAGTGAACTACTCTCCGAATGGATCGTTCATCGCTCCTCTCCTCGATAGGTGCCGATGCTCCGCAGGGTTCTCTTCAGATCGCAGTCGCTCGAATGAAACCGAGATACGAACGGTGATCGAGGACTGGGCAAAAGCTGTTCGTGAGGTCGATATGGGCGGGATACTCGCGCACCACACCGAGGACATCTTGATGTTTGATGTGCCGCCTCCGCTCCAATGGAAGGGCATAGAGGCGTACAGGAAGACATGGGATCTGTTCTTCAATTACAGCGACGGAGGCGAGGGATCATTCGACCTTCATTCATATCCATTGGAGTCCGAGTGAGCCGTAACCGGGTATCACGTGCCGGCATTTGGAGCCCCCGAACCGCTTGGGGTCTCCAGGGAACGCAAGCGGGTGAGGCCGTGCATCTCCGAGGCAAGTGAGACGACCGGCAACTAGAGCATGATCGACAAGATCAAAGGAGCACTCCAATGACGGAACTGCAGTACCCGAACACCAAGGGCACCGAACGAGAACTCTTGAACGAGTATCTGGAGTGGTACCGCTCTGCGATCCTCCGAAAGATCGAAAGCGCTTCGGGCGAGACCGTTCGGGCGCGGATCGTTCCTTCGCAGACGACTCTGCTGGGAATTGTCAAGCACCTCGCATGGATCGAGATCTGGTGGTTCCAGATGGTCTTCGCGGGACGACAAGTTGACTTTCCCACGAGCGATGAGGATCCCGATGCCGACTGGCGTATCGAACCCCAGGAAACGGCGGAGCAGATCATCGCTTTCTATCGCGAGGCATGTGCCGAGAGCCGCGCCATCGTCGCCGGGACCGAAGACCTCGATGCGGAGTCTGTGCGCGCCGGTAAGAAGTACAACCTTCGTCGGATCCTGATCCACATGATCGAAGAGACCGCGCGCCACACGGGACACGCCGACATCTTGCGCGAACTGATCGACGGACAGACCGGCGACTGAGCGGCCATCGGCAGCACCAGGATCTGGATAGGAGCGCGCCCCGCTAGCGGCCGGCAGGGTGGCGGTTCGCGCGATCAACCTGACGAACCGCTCGACGTACGTGCGGATCGCTGCTGGGACCCCGGCGAACGGAGCTATCTCGAACGGCGGTCAGCGTGACGCAGGACGGCTCGGAGCGTGAGCAGCGCCACCACGGCCACGACCTGGGCGCCGAGGACGATGCGGTTCACGTCGACGGCCGGCTGCCAGCGCACCGAGTCCCCCTGGATCACGTAGGCACCAGCCGGCTTGGCCGTGAGCCCGAAGCCGCTGCCCTCTCCGCGGCCTTGCCCTTGACCCTCGGGGCCGGTGCCCTCGCCCCCTCCTCCACCCGCGCCGCCTTTGACGGTCGCCGCGGGGATGACGGTCACGCCGTTGCGCTCGTAGGGGTCGCCGAAGACCCGCTTCACCGTAATCGCATCGCGGGCCTGCCCGACGATCGATTCAACGTCCATAGGCCCCTCCTTAGGGGAGGTACTGGCGTTCCATGAGCATGATGACCCCATCTTCCACGGTCAGGAGGCGACCGAACACCGTTCCAAACTAGTCCAAGATGGCGGTGTGACTCAGATTGCCTCGAGGTCACGGAGCATCGCGAGATCTGTGCTCTAGCAACGCTTAGCTACGCGCGGTGAGGAGTGTAGATGAGCCACCACAGGGTTCGCAGCCCCTGATGGCTGGGGGTGGCGTGAGGGCACTCGGCGATCTACCCGAGCCGGTGCGCGCATTGCTCGCACGTGAGCGGCGCGGTGTCATGACGACTCTCAATCCAGATGGGAGCGGGCATTCGGTCCCCGTTGTCTTCGTGGTGATCGGCGACGAGATCGTGTCGCCGATCGATAACAAACCTAAGTCCGGCCGGAAACTCCAACGCTTGAGCAACATCGAGCGCGACGACCGCGTCACTCTTCTCGTCGATCACTGGGACGAAGACTGGACACGGCTCGCGTGGGTGATGGTGCGAGCACATGCGGCGGTGGATGCGGGAGCACCACACGAACTAACGACGGCGCTTCACGCGCGCTATCCGCAATATACGCCCGATGAGCAACCCGACACCTGGATACGCATGCGCCCGGCCAAGCTGACATGGTGGACCTGGGAATGAACCGCGCCTGGGGGTGATCGGAGTCGACCCCTTCCCTTATGGGTGGGAATCCACGTGTGCGAACTCTGTTGTTCTATCCGAGCGGCAAGGAGAGGAGTGTGACATGAGAATCGGCGTCGGACTGCCCAACCCCGTCCCGAATACCGATGGTGCCACGCTAGTGGAATGGGCTCGGCGGTCAGAGGTCGCCGGGTTCTCGACTCTGGCCACGATCGACCGCATCGTGTATCCGAGCTACGACTCGCTGATCTCCCTCGCGGCCGCGGCGGCCGTGACCGAGCGCATCGGGTTGATGACCAACATCCTGATCGCCCCGGCCCGCGACGCAGTGTTGCTGGCGAAGGAGGCGGCGTCGGTGGACCGGCTCTCCGGCGGGCGGCTGACGCTGGGCCTCGCCCCCGGGGGCCGAAGAGATGACTTCGAAGCTGTGGACGAGGAGTTCGAGACGCGCGGTGCGCGCTTCGAGCAACAGCTCGCGGTCATGGGCAAAGTATGGCGAGGCGAGCAGCTCTCCGACAGCGCGCAGCCCTCGGCCCCCCTGCCCGGACGCGAGGTGCCGATCCTGATCGGTGGATCATCCGACAGGGCGGTCGAGCGCACGGCTAAGTTCGGTGTTGGATACACCGCCGGAGGCGGGGGCCCGGACATGATGGCGCCCATCGCCGAAAAGGTGAGGAAGGCTTGGACAGAGTCGGGCCGCGACGGCGAGCCGCGCTTGGTTGCCCTGAGCTACTTCGCGTTGGGACCGAATGCTAAGGAAGGATCCTCGAAGTATCTCAAGGACTACTACGCCTACCTCGGGGAGTGGGCCGACGGAATCGCGGAGTCGGCCCCCACAACGCCCGACGCGCTGAAAGCACTGGTGATCAGCTTCGAGGACCTTGGCGTCCACGAGCTGATTCTGGATCCGACCATCCCAGAACTCAGTCAGGTCGACCTCCTGGCCGACGCTCTGCTCTGACCCGCTCTCTCCCCCGAGGGCTCGGCGTCGGCATCAGGCGCCCTGCCCCCGCCTCCGGCTGTTGGCCGAGGGTCGATCCGGTGGCTCGAAGTTCAAGAGGCTTCGAGGGATGCCGAGGTGAATCCCACGCTGAATGCCGGCACCAGATGACCACGTTCGAGAACGGGTCGAGATCGAGATTATTCGGGATGTCGTACTGCTGATCGCCGGCGTTTCCCTTGAGCGCTCCCACGTCCTTGAACTCCCCCAGCTCCCTGCTCTGGGCCGGGTTCTTGGTTGACAGGTATACCCGCAGGTCCGGGCCGTTGTCGGTGGCGAACTTGGTGAGCGTCAGCTTGCGCCCGCCTTCCGCCAAGGCCACGACCGCGGCCACGCCCGACCCGGGATGGGCGAGCCCAACGAAAAGACCACGCGCCAGCTCGACGTTGCGCGGAGGCCGTTCCCCCTCCTCATCGGGAACTTGCTCTGACTGCTCGTCGCGAGAGGTCTCACTTACAGGCTCGCCCGTGACGACTCGCTCGTTTACCTCGTCGGTCTGAAACATGGGCAGTCCCACAAGAATCGTCGTAGCGACCGCAACGACCGCGAATCAGAGGGCCATCGGGACACGCAACTCCGTGCGTGCGCGCGTCGCCAAGTAGCCACCGGCCAACACGGCACCGGACCACAGAGTCGTGAAGAGCATGGCCAGACGGTCGTCGTTCGCCACCCTGCCCCAAAAGAAGACCCCGGCGACGAGCACCGCCACGACGATGAGACCGGCGAGCAGTTTGCCGGCCGGACCGGCTTGCGGAGCGTCCATTTCCGGCACGCTAACGCGGTCACCACGCTTTGATCGGAGATCCACATTACGAATCGATGAAATCGCACATCGGCTCTTGTGCCCACCGTCCAACTGAGGCGCCAATAGACTCCGGCGGTAATGAAGGAGACACCTTCGACTATCGGGGAGCACGAAGGACGGTGACCAACAGAGTCGTCGTGATAACAGGCGCGAATCGCGGAATCGGTTTGGAGCTCACTCGCCAGGTAGCGGCAGCCGGAGATACCGTGGCGCTTAGCTCGCGTGAGTCGGCGAAAGGTGAACAAGCGGCCGGGGTCCTCGCAGGGAAGGGCCTCGACGTTCTTCCGAGAAGACTGGACGTCACCCAGCAGGATTCCTGAGCGACTTGGCCGACGAGGTCTTGCATCGATTCGAACGCGTCGACGTCCTGGTCAACAGCGCCGCCATCCACTACGACACATGGCAGCAAGCTAGTGAGGCCGACCTCGAGGTTGTTGGCGAGGCCCTCGACACGAATCTGCTCGGGGCGTGGCGAACTACGCTCGCGCTCCTGCCTCTGATACGCGCGAGCGAGCACGGTCGAATCGTCAACGTATCGAGTGGTGCGGGTTCGCTCACCGGTATGTCTGGTGGCATCCCCGCCTATCGCGCGTCCAAAGCAGCGCTCAACGCTTTGACGCTCATGCTTGCCGACGAGTTGCGGGGCGACGGAATCCTCGTCAACGCAGTCAGTCCCGGATGGGTCGCCACGGACATGGGTGGCCGGGGTGGCAGGCCTGTGAGAGATGGCGCCGCCAGCGTCCGGTGGGCAATCGAACTTCCCGACGAGGGACCAACCGGAGGTTTCTTTCGCGACGGGAAACGAGTGCCTTGCTGAACCGAGAATGGTTGACGTCTTGATGCCGTTCGTTTTGGCATCCCGTAACTCTGTCCATTCCAAAATCCAGGTGGTGCCGGCACTTCCGGCTGATTTCAGACGTCGAAAAGGCAAGACTCACATCCTCGATCTCTGGCCCGTTATTAGGTTGAGCACCCTCAAAAATCTGATGGAGAGGAGCATCAGTGATCGGTTACCGAGTGATGGTGATCGAGGACCAAATCGCAAAGGAGGTCAGGCGAACGGGCGAAGCTCCGGGGTGGGGTCATCCCGCTTTCACCGACGTCGCGACCAGTTACGGCCCCTGCCGGCTTTGCCTGCGGACGTTCGAGACGGGCACGGACAGGCGGATCCTGTTCACCTATGACCCCTTCGAGCAGCTCGAGCCCTTCCCTCTTCCCGGCCCCATCTACGTCCGCGAGAACTCGTGCGGTCGCCATCCCGAGCACCAACCGATGCCGGGCGAGTTGGAAGAGCTTCCCCTGACCTTCAACGGCTACGGGCGAGGGCGATTACTGCACGCGCAAGAGCGCACTACCGATCCCCTAGCGATCGAGACCACGATCCAACGAATGCTCGGTCGCCCCGACGTCGACTACATCCACGTCAGGAATACCGAGGCGGGTTGCTACATCCTTCGAATCGAGCGGAAAGATGACGGGACGGCCTCTTAGTCGTTTCGTCTGCGTGCGGCGACTCCTGAGAGGTCGATGTCACGAGTACGACGGAGCCGCATCGTTGCCGGCGCGTGTGGACTCGTAACGGTCGCCCCGGTGGAGCGAGGGCACGTACTCGAGCTCGGCCTCCTCTTTATCGAGCGCCACGCCGGCGTTCCACGAGGCGCTCGGCATCAAGTCGCTCGAACGGCACGGTCCGGGCTCGCTTCTATGACCCCGAGGTCATGGTCCGAGGCACAAGAGGTGGCTACAGCTTCTTGTTCTTCGCGCTATCCCAACCGAACTTGACGGGGCTGCCCAACGTGCCGTCCGGCCTCACTACTCGGTACTCGACTCGGATCTGAGAGAACTTCAGGGCGGCCGAGTCAACCGGGGCCGTCTCGCTCTCAGTGCCACCCGTCTGATAGGAGGTAACCAGGACGTCGGAGAGAGCGAACGTCAGGAACTCCACATTCCCGCCCCCGGCCCTGCGGGCGGTGAGTACGGCATTCTTTATGTGTTTGCCGGAGGCGCACGCCTCCATCAGTTTCGGACTTGCCTTCGAGATCAAGGACGTGAAGTGAAAGTCCTGGAACTGCACCTTGCCGGAACCGGCTCCCGACCCAGTTCCAGGTTGGCCCACGGCCGACTCCCCCCACGACCAGGAGAGGATTTCGATCTCTTCTTTGTGCTTGGCATCCCGGCTCTCTCCGGGGATGCCATCGATCCTGAGGAAGTAATCGACGGCCACCGCTTTCTCCTCCTTGTCGGGCAGGTCGAATCCTGCTTCGACCCCGACCACAAGTCAAGAACGCACACTGGTGACCGGATCCGTGCCCGCGAGGGCCCAGGCGGTTTCGATGCTATAAGTGGCTTCTAATGGGACTCAACGTTGCTCAGAAGTTGATCGAGTCGCACCTCGTGAGCGGGAACATGTCCACCGGTGAGGAGATCGGCATCAAGATCGACCAAACGCTCACCCAGGATGCAACCGGAACGATGGTCATGCTCGAGCTCGAGGCGATGAACCTCGACCGGGTCAGAACCGAGCTGTCGGCGCAGTATGTCGACCACAATCTTCTCCAGACGGACGAGCGCAACGCCGACGATCACCTCTTTCTCTTGAGCGCCTGTCAACGCTTTGGCATCTGGTACTCGAAAGCCGGTAACGGAGTCAGCCATCCGGTACACATGCAACGCTTCGGCGTTCCCGGCAAGACGCTCGCCGGATCCGACAGCCACACACCGGCAGCGGGTTCATTGGGAATGCTGGCGATCGGTGTGGGGGGACTCGAGGTCGCGATGGCGATGGCGGGAGAGCAGCTCTACCTGTCGATGCCGGAGATCTGGGGAGTCAAGCTCGTCGGAGCTCTGCCGCGCTGGGTGAGCGCCAAGGACGTCATCCTCGAGATGCTCCGGCGCCATGACGTCAAAGGTGGTCGCGGTCGAATCATCGAGTACCACGGTCCGGGCTTGAACGGCCTCAGCGCAATGGATCGTCATGTCATCGCAAACATGGGGGCCGAGCTCGGAGCGACTACGACCGTGTTCCCCGCCGACGACGAGGTTAAGCGGTTCCTCGAGTCCGAGGGCCGGGGCGACGACTTCGCGGAAGTAACCGCGGACGCCGACGCGTCCTACGACATCGACGAGGAACTGGACCTCTCGACGCTGCAGCCACTGATCGCAAGGCCGTCGAGCCCCGGCAATGTCGTGCCGGTGTCGGACGTTGCGGACGAGGAGATCTACCAGGTCGTGATCGGTTCGTCCGCGAATCCGGGGCTTCGGGACTTCGGCATTGCGGCCGAGATTGTCGCCGGTCGCCAGACGCATCCGCGCGTCTCGTTCGACATCAACCCGACGTCGCGCCAGACGCTGACCAACATGGTGAACCTGGGCTTCCTCGCAAAGCTCGTGCAAGCCGGCGCACGCATACATCAGAGCGGCTGCATGGGCTGCATCGGGATGGGACAGGCCCCCGCGACCGGCCAGAACAGTCTTCGCACCGTCCCGCGTAACTTCCCCGGCCGTTCCGGCACCAAGGAAGACTCTGTTTTTCTGTGTTCGCCGGAAACGGCGGCCGCGAGCGCGCTAACCGGGACCATCACGGACCCGCGCCAACTCGAAGAGCTCTTCGACATGAGCTACCCGTCGCTTGATCTCGGTGTGAAACCGCAACCGACCAACACCGAGATGCTCGTGCCGCCTCCCGAGGACGGCCGCGCTGTCGAGCTGGTCAAGGGACCCAACATCTCGAGCTTGCCCGACTTCGATGAGGTCCCCGACGACCTCGAACTCCAGGTTCTGCTGAAAGTCGGAGACAACGTATCGACCGATGAGATCATGCCCGCGGGCCAGCGAGTGTTGCCCTACCGAAGCAACATCCCGAAGATCTCAGAGTTCGTCTACTACCAGATAGACGGGGACTATCCGGCTAAGGCGATCGAGCTCCGAGATTCCGGCGATGGTCACATGGTCGTGGGAGGGAGCAACTACGGTCAGGGTTCGAGTCGGGAGCACGCGGCGATCGCGCCTCGGTATCTCGGGCTGCGGGTAGTTCTCGCCAAGAGTTTCGCCCGTATCCACTGGCAGAATCTCGCCAACTTTGGAATCGTCGCGCTCGAGTTCGACGACGAATCCGACTACGACGCGATCGAGCAAGGTGACGTCATGCGGTTCTCAGGACTACAAGAGGCGCTTACCTCGGCCGATCGCACTCTCGTAGGCGAGAACACGACCAAGGACCAGCGCCATCGGCTCAGGCACTCGCTGTCGAAACGGCAGGTCGACGTGCTGCTGGCCGGGGGGCTCATCCCCGTCTTCAGACAGAGACTGAGCTCCCCCTAATACCGGGCCAATCAGCGCCCCGGCGAAAGACTGCTGACTGGGCTGCAACCTTCCCTGTCTCGTTGAGTGTCATAGGGAGTGAGATGCGAATTCGAGACCGTGATTCGGAGTTCAAGGACTTCTACAGACACGAGGCGCCCCGGTTGAGGCGGCTTGCGGTAATGCTCACGGGTGATTCCGAGCGAGCTTCCGACTTGGCGCAGGACACTCTGATCAAGATGTACACCGGTTGGAACCGGATCAGGAACGACGATCCAGCTCCATACGCAAGGCGTGTGCTCGTCAACCTCTGTCGCAGCGCGTACCGCCGAAGAATGCTCGAATTGAGAAAGGCGCCGGCGCCTCCCACCGATGTCGTCGACAAGGAGGGCCGGGTCGAGGAGGCCCTCCGCGTGGCCGCCGCCCTTTCGGCTCTCTCGACGATCCAGCGCGCGGTCGTCCTCTTGCGCTTCTACGAGGACATGACTCAGCCGGAGATCGCCCAGGTGCTCGACCGCCCACTCAACACCGTGAAGTCCGACCTGAGGAGGGCGCTGGAGAAACTGCGACCGATGCTCGACGACGACATCAGGGAGTCCAGATGAACACCGAAGACCGGCTGAGAGAACTCACGCTAGCGGCACGAGCGGAGTCGACCGCCACAGAGGCCGAGTGGAACAACTTCAGCCGGCGCGCCCACAGATCTTTGATCGTGCGCCGGGCCGCGGCCGTCACCGGAGCGCTGGTGCTCATAGGGGTCGCTGCCCTCTCGGCCGGCGCGCTCACATCCGATCGTGCGAACGATCGCCTCCTACAACCCGTTTCTACGCCGAACGAGTCCCCGGAGGCGAACCAACCCGCAACCGTTCGGGTCCCGGTCTCCGAGTTCGAACTCTGGTTCGTGCAGGACGGTCGCTTGTCGTGGGGGTCGACCGTCATGGGCGGGGAGCTCCCTGCCGAGCTCGCCACCGATGACCCGGTTACGCGGAACGCGGCTTTCTGGCTACGGATCCTCCTCGGCGGGCCCACTGGCCCCGACCAGGAGGTGGGGGCGACGTCCGCAATCCCCGCTGGAACGGAGCTCCTCGGCGTGTCGCGCGAGGGCTCGGTGATGGCGGTGGACGTGAGCTCACGTTTCGAGTCCGGCGGCGGAGGCCCGGCGATGCAGCTACGAGTCGCTCAGATCGTCTATACCGCCACACAGTTCGAAGGCATTGAAGCTGTGCGGATCCTCGTCGACGGCGAGCGGGCGAACTCGATGAGTGACAACGGGGTGGATTCTTCCGAGCCGTTGACCCGGCGGGACTTCCAGGACGTGGCTCCGTTCATCGTGGTGGAGTCGCCGAAACCTGGAGGCGAGGTGACGAGTCCCGTCACCGTCACCGGTTTCGCCAACGTCTTCGAGGCAAACGTGAACATCGTGATCCGAGACGAGAACGGCGACGTCCTAGGGGAGACCTTTGCCACCGCGACCTGTGGCAACGGTTGCTGGGGCGACTTCTCGGAAGCGGTCGCCTTCGAGGTCGACGAACGGCAGAGGGGGCGAATCGAAGTGTTGACCTACTCCGCCGAGGACGGTTCCGAGCAGAACGTCGTGTCGATTCCGGTCATCCTCGTTCCCTGAACGCGACCCGTCACCAGGTTCAGGCGATCGGAAGGGCCCTCGGTAACTCCTCGGGTGAGTTCAGCCTGATTACGATCGCGGCTCGTTTGCGGAACCCGGGAACACCTCGGAAGCCGTCGTGTCGCTTCATCTCGCTGCCCAGACATGACGGACACAGCTCCAGCCGGTACCGCACCTTGTCGACCTGGTAGAGGACCTCCTTGGACGCTTGATCCGGGACGGGGCGACTGCAAACGTCGCAGAGGATGAGCGTGCTGTGTCCCTGCATGGCAAAGCCTCCATGGTCGGCCGATCCCGAAATGCTACCGCCCCCTCACCGCTACGCCGCTGCTTACGACCTTATCTGGTCATATTCGGACGCTCTTCCACCGACCGGCTACACCTCGCGCAATCCGCGCACTGCGACGAACGAACATGCGACCATCAGGGAGAACAAGACGGCGATGCCTGAACCATGCCAGTTTCCCACCATCCGCTCTGCAGCGCCTCAACCGCGTATGACATCGGGAGAGCGTTTGCGACGAAAACAACGCCGGCGGGCAGTATCGGCTCGGGTGGACCTCCGCCCGAGATGAAGAACATCCAAAGAACAGCAGCAGTCCGATCGACTGAGCGGCACGAGCGCTTGGAAGAAGGGTTGCCAGAGCAACGCCTAGGGCGCAAAACGTAACGAGGGCCTCATCGTCGGAATCGACGACTCTCAGCCAGAGCCGGGTTTGATCAGACCCGTCTCGTAGGCGAACACGACTGCGTGCATCCTGCTCACCAAGTTGAGCTTCGTAAGAATTCGAGAGACGTGCGTCTTTGCAGTGAGCTCGGAGATGACCAGCCGTTCTGCGATCTGGGCGTTCGACAACCCCCTCGCCATCAGGGTAAGCACTTCGAGCTCACGCTCCGTCAGAGCCTTCAAGGATTCGGGTGTGGGTCGCTCGTCCGGCCGAGCCGCAACGAGATTCCGGACCAGTCGACGGGCCGTGCCGGGCGAGATAACGGTCCCTCCATCGGCGGTGTGATGAACCGCGCGCAAGAGCTCGACCGGAGGAGTGTCCTTCACGAGGAAACCTGAGGCCCCCGCGCCGAACGCTTCGTAGACATAGTCGTCCGTGTCGAAGGTCGTGAGGATCACAACCTCCGGCGGGTAGGCGAGATCCCGAAGCGCACTCGTTGCCTTGATCCCATCCATCACAGGCATCCGGATGTCCATCAACACGACGTCGACCTCGGTCCTGCTCGCAAGCTCAACCGCCACAGAACCGTCCGCGGCCTCGCCCGCAACCTCGATGTCGGGATCCGATCCCAAAAGGGCTACGAAACCGGCTCTGACGAGCTCTTGATCATCGACGACCAATACCCGAACGCTCATAGAGCGTCCACCGGAAGGGTTCGACCACGCGAAAACCGTCGTTGCAGGGACCTGCTTCCACCGAGCCCCCGTACAGCTCCACGCGTTCGCGCATTCCCTTCAGCCCCTGGCCCCCGTCGTTCGGCGCGGGATCGGGCGACCCACCCGAGTCCACGATCTCGATCACAATGTCATCGGGCCCATAGCGAAGGGTCAGACTGGCTTTGGCCCCCGGCGCGTGCTTGACGCTGTTGGTCAGCGCCTCTTGAGCGATCCGGTAGGCCGTGAGCTCGAGACCTGCGGGAAGGGGCCGTGCAACGCCCTCGATGGTCACCTGAACCGGCGTCCCCGCCGACTCAACGTTGGCCACGAGGAGATCGATTGAGTTCAGTGTTGGCTGGGGCTGAGTAGGGAACTCGTCGGAGCGCAGGGCACCAAACATGCGACGCATGTCGTCGAGCGCACTGCGCCCCGTCTTCTCGATTGAGCGCAAGGCAGCCTCCGCCTTCTCGGGCGAACGCTCGATCAAGTGTGCCCCGACACCGGCCTGGACGGTAATGACGCTCATGGCGTGAGCCACGATGTCTGGAGGTCACGCGCGATCCTGGTGCGCTCCTCGCTGACCGCCCGCCGAGCCAACTCCTCCCTCGCTTCCTGAAGCGCTACGGTCGTCTCGGTGAGTGCTCGAGTGTGATCCCTCCGCGATCCCAGCGCAACGCCGAGCGCCCACACCACCGCAAAGACAATGGCGATGTAGCCGATCTCCGGGAAGTCGACGTCCCAGATTCCCAGAAGGGCGGCACACATCATCTCGATCGGCGCAATTAGCGCAATTGCGCGCCACCACAGCGGTCTCGGTGCCGCTTCCGTCGCAGCGAGAGCAGCCAGGGTGGGAAGGGACTGCATTATGTGTGTCGGATAGTCGAACATGGCCCAGGTTGGATAGGCGACGCTCAACGCAAGGGCGACGGCCAGGGGATTGTGCCGCAAACCGAGCACAGGGACGGTGTTGGCGCCGAGCATCAGCCATCCGAATGCATCGAGAGAGCGAGCTTCGTCGTTCGAAGCCAGCGTCGAAACGATGAAGATCGCACCCAGGCCCACGGTGAGTCCAACGTCGAGCGCGGTCGGTCGAATGCGGAGCCACATGAGGTCAAGCTACCGAGAAAGGGGATCGGTGTGCGTCCCCCACCGGGAGCAGCGCCCGCATACTCCGCTCGCGGTAGTGATTCACCTCAAGGGGGCGAGTCCGACCCGAAAGAGCACACGAATCACGTCGTTTCTGGGTCAGACCTCCAGCGGGACCGAACTAAGGGGGTCCGACGCTTAGGAGGCGGACTTGACGATGTAGGGACGCTCGAATGACTCGGTGATGTCACCGAGCGGGCGAGGAGGTGCGAATAGATAGCCCTGGCCGAGCTCGCAACCCATGGCCTCCAGAATCTCGTTCTGGATCGGCGTCTCGATGCCTTCGGCGATGATCGCCAAGCTCATCGTCACGCCCAGGTTGAGGATGGCGCGCGTCAGCGTCGGATCACCGTTTTCACCCAAGCTGCAGATGAAGGTGCGATCGATTTTCAGAATGTCGATGGGGAAGCGATCGAGATAGCTCAGCGAGGAGAAGCCGGTCCCGAAGTCATCGATGGCGAGCCTTACTCCGAGTTCCGAGAGAGCCTCCAGAATCTCAGCGCCGTTCTCGTCCATCAACGCGCTCTCGGTGATCTCGAGAATGAGTTGCCCGGGCTCGATGCCCGACCGGGCGATCGTCTCCTTGACGGTCTCGAGCAACTTTGAATCTTCGACCTGGCGCGGCGAGAGGTTCACAGAAACACTTAGGTCTGGATTGTCGTAGGCCGCGGCTAGAGACGGCAGTTGAGTGCAGGCTTGTTCGAGGACCCACCGCCCGATCGAAAGGATCAGGCCGCTCTCCTCCGACAGAGAGATGAACTCACTGGGCGTAAGCAAGCCACGTTGGGGGTGCCGCCACCTCACGAGAGCCTCGACTCCGATCACGCGCTCGTCCTCGAGCCGGATCACAGGTTGGTAGTAGACCTCGAACTCGTCGCGCTCGAGGGCCTGGGCGAGTCCGCGCTTCATCTCAAGGCGTTTGGAGGCCGAGCGCTGCATCTCCGGCTCGAAGAGCGCGTAGTCATCCTTGCCGTTTCGTTTGGCCGCGTACATGGCTGCATCCGCGTTGCGCATCAACGCCTCGACCGTGTCACCGGGCTGCACGACCGCGAATCCAACGCTTGCGTGCAGGGTCAGGACTTGACCCTGCACGCGAACAGGCTTGCGCAAGGTCGTAAGGATTCGCTGAGCGACTCCGTGGACATCCTGATCGCTGTCGAGATCCTCGAGAAGAATCGCAAACTCGTCTCCCCCGAGCCTCGCTGCGGTGTCGGCGGGCCGCAAGCACCTCTTGAGGGCGCCGGCCACGGCAACGAGCGCCGCATCACCGGCAGCGTGTCCGAGACTGTCGTTCAGGGTCTTGAAGTCGTCGATATCGATGAACGCGACGGCAAGGTTCTTCGCACCCGGTCGGCGCTCGAGCGCGTGCTCCACCCGCTCCATGAAGAGCAAGCGGTTGGCTAGATGCGTGAGATCGTCGTGGAAGGCCTTGTGGCGCAACTGCTCTTTCAACTCCGTGACATCACTAAGCGAGTCCTCCAGCCGGCAGTTGCTGAGCGACACGCTGATGTGTTCCGTCAACGTCTGCAAGGTCTTGAGATCGAGGGTGGTGAACGAGGATGCATCACCGAGGCGGTTCGCGACGATGACCGCGCCCGCAAGCCGTCCGTCGATGCGAAGAGGCGCTATGACTCCATTACGTACTGAATGATCGGGGACCAACGAACGCAACAGGTCCGCCCGCTTCCAGGCACTGCTGAAGATTGGCTCGTCCAGAGAGTCGAGCTCGGCCAGAGTTCCAGAGGGCCACGCCTGGTTCTTAACATCCCCGTGAGTGGATGATCCGTCGCGATGATCGAGAGAAGAAACGATCACCTCCGGGGGCATCAACGCAATCACCTGAGCGAACTCGGCCTCGAGCATTTCGCGGGTGGAGCGGGCCGCGGTCTTCAGAGTGGCTTCGAATCCCGGCGACGAGTGAAGCTGACGGGTCGCCTCGTAGAGTCCCACCATCCGCTCACGCTCGACTCGTTGGCCGGAGTAGGCACGGAAAGCCAAGAACAGCGTCAAGGTCGGAACCGCCGCCATCCAACCGGCGCTGGGTGAGGTCCACAGGATCACCACGGCGATGAGAGCCAGACAGGTTCCCATGAAGGTCGCAATGGCCCCTACGCCGAGGGTCGTGAGCATGTCACGAAAGCTGATGCGCGCGCCGGAGAGACGGATGGCGAGGTTGAGCAAGACATCTGCCACCATCAGAACGCAAATCGTAGCAGCGAGAGCCGCGACCCAGGAGATGGGTTGCAGCGGACCCTGAGTTCCGTGAATCGAGTAGAAGACGATCGTTGCGAGGCTTGCCTGTAGAGCAAAGCTTGCGACGTTGAACCCCGCCTTCACGAGACGCTGGCGTCGGAAGGTGACGAGTGCCAGTGTGGCACCACCGACGTAGACGGCAACAAGGGTGATGGGGTCGGCGAAGAACAAACCAAGGACGAGCGGCACTTCGCTCAGAGAGAACGAATGCGCCTCACCGGCCAAGAAGACGTGGACGACCGCGACCTCGGAGACGGCGAAGAGAACCAGCAGAGCCCACCAGGGGATACGGATGTCCGACGGGGTCGGATCCAGGCCCGCAACCGGCCACACGAAGAGAGTCAGCGCGATGCCGCCGATGGCGCAAATGAGCGGCCAGCGCGTCACCTCGTTGCTCCTAGCCGCCACGGGTCCTTCCTTTCAACCCTGATTGCGAGCGCGAGTCCACCTTCGGTCTGTCTCACGGGGTGTTGGGCCCGCAGGAGGGTGAACGGATCTATGCGCATGGGTTTTTATCGAAACTCGATCGAGGGTCCTGGATGGTACCTATGAGCCATTTTTTTCCACACAGGGGGACTAGCCCCCTCGGACAACTCGGACATTTGCGGGAATCCCGGTCGTATACGCGTTCATCTCGGAGTCGATGTCGATCTGCTACACAATCGACGGCAGCCGGCCCACCTTCGACTCGCCGACGCTCGAGTCCGCAGGAATTCGTGAGGGCGCAGAGACCCTGACAATCACGGAGACCACGGGCCTGAAGTGGTTCGCGGTCGACGCCAAGGCAACATCGAGAACAACTACGACCCGGACAAGACGTTCCAGGACAAATTCAACAAGGAGACCTACAGGATCCAGAATCAAGTCTTCTGCCGCAGTATGAGAAGGGGGGTGCCCAAGGCGCCCCCCTTTCTCTAGCTACCGGCGTCCATCCGGTACATCGACGTCCGCCCAAACCAACCGATGGTCCGAGCTCGGGAACGGGAACACGCCGACCAGACGGAATAGCGGATCGTTTTGGAGGGGCCAGAAGACCTTCGCGGCGGTGAGCTTGAGCGGCCTGCTGGGCAGCACGTAATCGACCCTCAGATTTCCCGGCGCGGTGTCGGCGAAGTCGGCGGTGTCGAACGCGGGGTCGGAGATGTGGGTCTCGTTGATGCCACCCTGGAGCTCTGCCTGCTCGGGCCCCCCTTTGCTCGAGGGCGTGATCTTGGTTCGCACGTGGGGCAGATCGAGGATCTGCTGGATGGCGCCAACAACGCTGTCACCGTCGTTGGGGTCGGAGTTGTAGTCGCCCATGATGACGTAGGGCTCACCGGAGGCGAGACCGCCGGTCTCTCCATCGTCGTCATAGATGTATTGCCCTCTGCGGGGCGAAACGTAGTCCGACCAGAATCCGATCTCGTCGAAGTTGCGGAGTCCGTTCCTGTCCTCCGGCCCATCGAACACAGGCGGAGTGGGATGAGCTGCGAGCACGTGCACGGTGCGCCGTCCGATCTCGATGGGAACATCCCAGTGGCTCTTGGACGACAGCCTCACGACCTCGAGCTCCTCAGGCGAGAACCAGTCATCCGGAGCAGGGGTGCTGGCATCGTCCGGCAGTCTGGCACCGGGCATGTCAGCCCAGAGGAAGTTCTGGAAGGTCCGGATCTCGCCGACGTCGATCGGGTAGCGAGAGTAGAGGGCCATTCCGAACTGACCCGGGAAGAACCCGAAGCCGAACGCGTCGTCCGGGCCCCCAATGCTCCCGTCGTTGTTTAGATCGAAGCCCGAGGGAATTCCGGTGTTCGAGGGCGCCGTGTACGCGTACTCGTAGTTGATGGACCGCGCTCCGTTCTGTTCCACGGACAGATAATTGTCCTGGAACAATCGCAGAGCCTCATGACCCGCATCGAAATCAAACTCGTTGATCAGAAGCACGTCCGGCCTGTTCCGCTGAACGATCTCGGCGACAGTTTTCGCCTGATCGTTGTTCGGGGTGCTCAGATCCTGAATCAGCTGTCCCGCCGAGTTCCGGTTGAGTGATGCGTTGAAAGTGGCGAAGCGAACGACCCTGTTGTCGTCTCGTTTGTCATCGAACCTCGCAACCGCTCCCCCCGGAACGGCCGACAGTGCGAGCGCCGTGACCGCGATCCCCACGATCGTTCTACGAATGGACAGCATGCTTCCTCCCCTGCTCACGCCGTTGTACGAGCGACGAACTCCCAGGCCACTCACTCTATCCATGCCGGATTCAGCGCGCGATCGAACGTCTGCTGAACGTGGCATGAACGGGCAGAGCGCCCAAATCAGGCAGGCTTCTACCGGCTGGTGTCGAGAGCGAGTCGGAGCATTCGCCTTACGAACGAGGACGTCATGGGGACCGCGGCAAAGTGGAAGGAGTCGGCGTGGAGGCCATCCCTCATTTGCAGTTCGGGCGACTTCGAGCTTCTCCTCTTTTCAGAATCGCCGGTTTTCAACCGGACAAGACGCACCGATCGGGATCAACCGCCGCGATCAAATCGGCAGGTTCCGGTCAGACCGGGCCGGCACGCTGCGCGAGGTGGCCTGGCGGGCGACGAGCCTTAATCGGACCCTCGGAGCCCGCGGTCAGAGCGATGCTTGGCTTCGCTCGGCCGTGAGCGATCGAGCGCGCGCGACCTCAGGGTCTCTTCGAGCCCTCGGGGACGAGGCGTGATTCGCCTCTAACCTCGACGGCGAAGGCATCCGAACCTGACTGAGCTACGGGACTCGGCTCCGACATCGCCCAAGAGCTCGAGTTCCTCGAACCTCCGGAGGGACGGTGGCCCCCCTAGATGCGCCGCTCCACCAGATCTCCGAGCAGTTCCTCGCCGGGCACAGCCACGGGCGACGCTGCCCACGATCTCGAGCGGGTTCACGGACTCCCGCTTCCATCCTCTTTGCCACCGAGCGCTTAGGGTCTCTGAGTAAGTAGGGGCCCGGACCTGATCGATCGGGCCGCCTTGACCGTCTGCGTCAGCGCGTACAATCATCGGGCGGACCCCAGGGGGGTGGTACAGAGATGGTCGATAGCGTCAACGAGGTCAAAGAGTTCGTTTGGAGAGGTCGAACCGGTCCTTTCACGCTTCGAATGGGGCCCGATGTCTTCGCGCCCAGCAGTACCAGCACCATCGTTGCCGAGGCCCTCGAGATACACGAGGGCGACGTGGTGATCGACGCCGGATGTGGAAGCGGGGTGCTGGCCTTCGTTGCCGCCCGGCTGGGGGCCGAGCGTGCGGTCGGATGTGACATCTCGGAGGAGTCGGTGCGGATGGCGAGCGAGAACGCTCGGCACTTGGGACTGGCCGACGTCACCGAGTTCAGGACGGGGAGCCTGCTCGACCCGGTTCGAGACGTGCAGGCCGACGTGATCATCGGCGATATCTCCGGCATTCCCGACCCCATCGCGGAGCTGACGGGGTGGTTTCCCGGGGGCCGAGGTGGAGGACCCACGGGGGCGGAGCTCCCCGTTGCGATGATCGATGAGATCGGTGACATCCTCAGGCCCGGCGGACGGATGTACCTCCCCACCGGGACGATCCAGGCGGAGAGCAAGGTGCTGGGCGCGGCTCGTCGGGTCTTCGGTGACAACATCGAGCAGCTCGTTTCGCGCGAGTTTCCGCTCCCGAACCTGGTGAGCCGCTCGAAGGACGTCGCGCGCCTCGTATCGGACGGACTGATCAGCTTTCGTCAGCGCGGAAGCAGGCTGCTCTGGCGGCTGACGATCTGGCGCTGCACCAAGAATTAAAACCCCCGACAAGCTCCTGGATCGAGTTCCGAAAAGACCCCCGTCAGTTCAGACGGAAAGCAGTCGCCCTTATGCGGTCAGGGGGAATCACCGCTTCCACCGCGATTGTCGAGAAGATCGTGCAGCGGCTGGGCCAGGCGCCCGAAGAGCTCGTCCCACGAATGGCCCGTGGCCTCGGCGATCTCCTCCTCGAGCATGATGAAGTGATCGTGCAGAACGACAGTGAGGGTCACGACATCCCCGGCCCGCATGGCGCCGAGCTGCCGGGCATGAATGTCGAGAGTCTGACGGTCGCTGTCCAGCCCGCCTCTGTACGAATCCCGGATGGGGGCCATCCGCCGGCTCAACCCCCGCATCGACTCGCTGAGCAGCGCGTTGCGACAGGCCCTGAGGACCGCCCGGTGAAACATCGCGTCGGTCTTCATCACCGCGTACCGATCGCCGAGATGTTCCCTGGTCAGCGAGATCGTGTGTTCGATCTCGTCGAAGTCCTCCTCCGATGCGAACTGCATCGCCGCGAACGTGATCGCGCCTTCGAGCACTCGGCGGGCGTGCAGCACCTCGACGATGGCCTCCTCCTCGAGCGCGATTCCGCGGGAGATCTCGGCCGTGGGCACGAGGTCTGAGAGGATCGTGATTCCGCCGCCCTTGCCCGGCTTGACCTGGAGGTAGCCGACATCCTGTAGCACGCGGAGGCCCTGACGAAGCGTCGGCCTCGAGATGCCAAGCTGTTCCGCGAGTTCAGACTCCTTGGGAAGGGCGGAACCGGCACGCAGGCGTCCACGCTCGATGCCCTCGATGATGTGCTCGATCGCGGCCTCAAACGTCCGGGTTGTTTGAATCGGACGGGCAAAAGTCTGGTCTGACAGCGACATTTGAACTCACCTTGGAGGGGATGCGGTTGCCACGTCAAGCACTCTCGACGCGACCACTCGAAATATTGGGGTTGTGCGCCTGAGCCCGTGCGAGCGGTGACTCTCCGTTATCGAAACGTTTCGAATCGAGTGGAGTTCGGGGGGGACCAAGCGCCGGGCTCTTGATACCGTTGCTCGGTCTCAATCGCGGGAAGGGAAGGAACATTCGATCGTGTGGCGGACGCGTGCTCTCGGCGCGGCCCTGGTGGCGACTCTGTCACTGCCGGCCGCGACATATGTCATCCCCGACTCCTTACCTGGACCTGCTCGGGGTCCTGCTCGACCCGGCGGCCCGGAGGCAGGGCCGGCTTCCGCTTTGGGGACCTATGGGGGCCTCGCCACATGGGTCGACATGTTCGACAAGGGTCCCTGGAAGAACCCCGGGCGAACCACGCGCCGCATGGCCGAGCGCGGGACGGCGACGCTCTTTCTTCAGACCTCGAACTACAGGAAGAACAATGACATCTACAGACCGCGCGCGATGTCCCGCTTGCTCGAGGCGGCCCACGCCAACGGCATGAAGGTCATTGCTTGGTATCTCCCGAGTTACGCACACCCCCGGCGAGACTGGCGCCGGACTAAAGCGGCGGTGACCTTCGTCAGCGGCAACGGCCAGTTCTTCGATGGTTTCGCTATGGACATCGAAGCGACCGTGGAACCGAAGATCGCCGTTCGGAATCGGCGCGCGATTGCTCTTTCCGACAGACTCAGACGGTACGTGGGCGACGACTACGCGCTGGGCGCGATCACCCCGGACCCCGTGACTCAACGGTTCTGGCCGAGCTTCCCATACAAGAAGCTGCGCGCTCGTTACGACGTATTTCTGACGATGGCCTACTGGACGTTCAGAACTCGAGGGGAGCGCCGAGTCCACCGGTACGCGCGCGACGCGCTCGCGATCGTTCGAGCGAAGACGAATGACGAGAAGGTTCCGGTGCACGTGATCGGTGGCATCGCAAGTGACGCTTCGGTTGCGGAAGTGCGCGGCTTTGCCCGAGCGGCGGTCAAGTTCGATGCCCTGGGTGCGAGCCTGTACGACTTCCCGATCACGAGCCACGGGCAGTGGACTCAGATGCAACGCCTCAACGACTAGAGCCTTCTACCGCTCGAACGTGCACCGCCGTGTTCCAAGGCTTCTCGATGCATCCTCGAAACGCTCTACACTGCGCTTGAGCTTCCGCTCGGCCTCTTGTGCTCGCCTGTTGTTGTTTGCTCTCTGCGACACGTTCAGAGCCTCGACACCGCTTCCCACTTGCTCGAACGTGGATACGAACCTGTCGATCTCGCGGTCGTTACCCTCCGGCAGTTCGAGTTCTTCGATCTCGAGGGTGATGTCCCCGATGATGGAGGCCGCACGCTCGGTGTTTCGCGCGCGCCCGCCGTTCAGGCCGGCGACGCGCGGCATGCGGTCGCGACACACATCGTTGACGGAAGCCACGTATTCGGCTCTGGTCGGCGCTCCACCGGCAATGACCGTGTACAGCAGGTAGGCAACGATCCCGAACAGAACCACGCCGGCCACGACGAGCATCGTGCGTTTGCTGGAACCGGCTCGTTGTACTCCGCCTCCGCCCACCCTCTTCCGGGAAGGGAGCTCCGCCGTCGGCTGGCGCGTTTCCGGATCGGGAGGTTCCTCCGGTAGGTCCTCTACCCGTTTGGAAGAAGGCAAGGGGAGTTCGTCGACCTGCGACTCCGACGGAGGTGCAGGCTCGGAGGGTTCACCGGGAACGTCCTCGGGGGGCGGGCTGTAGCCCGGCGGAGGGACTCGAGCGATGGGAGCGGAGTGCTCCTGTGTCGGGGGGGTCACGATACCGGAGACGACCGTCTTGTTCGGATCCTCTTCGATCTCGAGGTCAAGACGGGTTTGGCCGACTCGCAGGATGTCGCCCGTGCTCAACCTGGTCGGCTCCGAGATCCTCCGCTCGTTGACGAACGTGCCGTTGGTAGAGCCGAGATCCTCGACCTCGACTCCGTCATCGGAGGCTCGAACCACGGCATGGTTGCGCGAGACCTCGCCGTCTCCCTCGATGAGGACGTCCGTGCTCTCGCGGCCGATGGTGACTTCGCCGGATTCAACCTCAAAGCGCCGACCCCGCAGGGGGCCGTCTCTTACGATCAGGTGAGCCACGGCTGCATCCTTTGCGCGTTCGAAGGTTCCAAGCGGGTATGGCGTCCGGCAACGAATCGCCGAGTCAGAACAGTAGGTCTAAATCACCTCCCCAAGGAGGCAAACATGAGAATACTGATCAGCGGCGCGAGCGGCTTCATCGGATCCGCGCTGGCAGACAAATTGACCTCTTCGGGACACCGCGTCATCCGTCTTACGAGACGACCGGTGTCACCCGGCAAGGACGCGGTGCACTGGGACCCGGAGTCGGCCCGTCTCGCAGTCGCCGACCTCGAGGGGCTGGACGCAGTCGTGCACCTCGCCGGAGAGGGCATCGGCGACCACCGGTGGACCGAGGGACACAAAGCCCGGGTGCTCGACAGTCGGGTGCGCGGGACCCACCTTCTCGCCGAGACCATCGCCGGCCTTGAGACTCCGCCGAAGGTCATGGTGAGCCAATCCGGGGCCCACTACTACGGGTACGAGAGCGGAGAGCGCCCGCTTACGGAGGACGCTCCTCCCGGGGGCGGCTTCCTCGCGCGCGTCGTCGAACAATGGGAGGCAGCCACCGAGCCAGCGGAAAAAGCCGGCATCCGCGTCGTCCGGACTCGGAGCGGCGTCGTCCTCAGTCCCGACGGCGGGGCGCTGCAGAAACAGCTCCTCCCCTTCAGGCTCGGCATCGGGGGCAAGCTCGGATCGGGGCGTCAGTACTTCAGCTGGATCTCGCTCGAGGATGAGGTGGCGGGGATGGAGTTCCTGCTCGAGCGCGACGCCATCTCCGGACCCGTGAACCTGGTGGCTCCTAATCCCGTTACGAACGCCGAATTCACACGTGCTCTGGGGCAAGCGCTGGGGAGGCCGACCTTCATGCCGGTGCCGTCACTCGCCATCAAGCTCCTGTTCGGCACCGAGATGTCGGAGGAGATGATATTCGGCGGCCAGCGCCTGCTACCCAAGCGACTGCAGGACGCGGGCTTCGAGTTCCGCGACCCGGAGGTAGGGGCCGCTCTTCGCAGGATGCTGAGCTAGGTCGACACTCGATCTTCCAGGCGAGACCGCTCGTCGGGTGGCGCAAAGGCCGCGCGCGCGGCCCGGCGCTGAAGTTCAAGGACGTCGTTCCGCGTCAGCATTGCGAGCCGGGCCGCGTGGCCGAGCTCGTGGGCGAGCGTGGTCGAGAAGAACGGCGGGTCGTCGCTGTTAACGGTCACGTTGACTTCCGACCGCCACAGTTCGGGGAACGGATGCGCGTCGAGGGACTCGAAGATGCCGAGCGACACATTGGACGAGGGACAGACCTCGACCGGGATGCCGTCTCGCGCCAGTCGCTGAACGAGTGCTTCGTCGCGCACGCTGGCGACGCCGTGTCCGATGCGGTCGGCGCCGAGATCGTCGAGCGCGGCCCACACTCGCTCGGGACCTCCTGTCTCTCCTGCATGAACCACAAGGCCGAGATCTAGTTTGTCCGCCGCCTCCCGAAGCACGCGGAACTCGCCCTCGGGCGCCGAACCCTCGATGCCCGTCAGGCCGAGCCCCACGACCAGCGCGTCGGCCACTTCGACCATCTCGACGGTTCGGTGCGCGGCCTCCACGCCGTTGTCGCGCGGAGTGTCAGCGATGAGTCCCACGTTGCCGCCCCCCGCCTCGAGCCCCTCGCGCAGGGCGCCCCACATCTCATTCGGATCCATTCCCCAGCGGACGTGAGTTATCGCGGTGAACGTCGTCTCGGTGTAGACGATGTTCTGCTTCGCCCGTGCCTGGGTGAACGCCTCGGCGATGACCTGCAGGTCGCCGGGCTCCCGGATCTGGGCGCTCACCGCCAGGTAGATGTCGAGGAACTCCTGGAAGTCCGTGAAGCGTTTCGGGTAACGCCCGTCGACCAGTCGCCGGACGGCGGCGGGATCGTGGCCGTGTCGGCGGCCAAGTTCGACGGCCGTGTCGGCGGTGACGCTGCCCTCGAGATGAACGTGGAGCTCGATCTTCGGGTGGGATTCGAGATCGAACTTGTCGAAAGCGACAACCGGATCTCCTCGCGATCAGGTTTCCGACACTCTACGTCCGTAACGAAACCGAGACCACGGCGCTTAACTAGGTATGGGTCTCTGCAAGACTCTCAGTGGCGTGATTTCACGAACGGAGTTGCCGGAACATGGCGATTGACGCAGGTCAAAGAGTCTTCGGGGGGCGCTACGAGGCGAGGCGTCGCGTGGGTAGCGGGGGCATGGCCGAGGTCTACCTCGCTCACGACCAATTGCTCGACCGCGAGGTGGCGGTCAAGGCACTGAACGACCAGCTCGCGCGCGACCCTCAGTTCGTCGAGCGCTTCCGGCGCGAGGCCCGGGCTGCGGCTCGGCTGAGTCATCCCAACATCGTCGCGCTCCACGACTACGGCGCCACCGAGGACGCTTCCTACATCGTCATGGAGTTCATCGACGGACGCACGGTCGGCGAGCTCGTCGAGGTTCAGGGACCGATGCCTCCGGTGCGAGTTGCCGGGATCGCGGCCGACGTTGCAAGCGCGCTCGAGCGAGCGCATCGCTCGGGGCTCGTCCACAGGGACGTCAGTGCGGAAAACGTGATGATCAGCTCGACCGGCGAGACAAAGGTCACCGACTTCGGCATCGCTCGCGTGATGGACGAACACGATCAGCAGACGACGGCGGGGGCCGTGGCGGTCTTCGGGACCGCTGCCTATATCTCGCCGGAACAGGCGCAAGGTCAGAGCGTCGACGAGCGCACAGATATCTACTCGCTCGGCGTCGTCATGTTCGAGATGCTCACCGGTCGACCGCCGTTCCTCGCGGAGAACTCACTGGCACTCGCGTCCCAACACGTTCTGAACGATCCACCGCGCCCATCGACGTTGAATGGCGCCGTGCCGCCTCAACTGGATGCGATCGTGTTGCGCGCCCTGGCAAAGAGACCGGAAGCGCGCTATCAGTCGCCTGCCGAGATGCGCGACGAGCTGGGCCGTTTCGTTGCCGGCAAGAAGGTGCGCTCGACTCTCGTGCTCGACGAACCGGTGTCTCCGTTGGAGCAGACGCGCGAGCGAGTTGCGACTGCTCGTCGGAACTTCAACCCGATGCTGGTCGCGCTGGCATTGTTAGCAGGGTTGCTCGCCCTTGCCGGTGTGTGGCTCGTCGCGGACAGAGTGACCGCAGAGGACGTTTCGACAACTCCGACCTTCGAGGGGCGTTTCCTTCGGGACGCCCGGCGACAGGGTGAAGAGTTGAAAGTCAGGCTCGCGGTGCAACGAAGCTTCAGCGACGAACCCGTCGGGATGGTCTTATCTCAGCGACCCGAGCCCGGCACCGAGATCCGCCCGCGGGACACGATCCTTCTGGAGGTGTCGAAGGGCCCGGAGCCGTCGCTCGCGGAGCGCATCGAAGACGGCTTCAATAATGCCGTCGATGGAGCACGCGAAGGTATCGACGATGCCTTCCAGGGAGCGCGCGACGGCCTCGGTCAGGCCTGGGACGAAGTAACGACCACCTGGCCGTGAAACGCTGGCTGATACGTCTGATCCTCGCCGGCGCGGTCGTTTTCGTGTTGATCCAGTTCGTTCCCTACGGCCGTGCGCACGACAACCCACCGGTGACTCAAATAGTCGAGTGGGAAGGCGTGCGCACCGAGCAGCTCTTCGACGACGCCTGCGCCGACTGTCACAGCAACGAGACCGAGTGGCCGTGGTACTCGAATGTCGCTCCGCAATCGTGGTTGGTTCAGCGGGACGTCGACGCGGGACGTGCGGACCTGAACTTGTCCGAGCTCGATCGAGAGCAGGAAGAGATCAAGGACCTCATCGAGGTCATCGCCGACGACGAGATGCCGCCGCTGGGCTACACCTTTCTTCACCCGGAAGCCAGGCTCAGCAACGCCGAGAAGCAGGCTCTGATAGATGGAATCGCCCGGACTTTCGGGGGCGAGGTAGACCAAGACTGACGAGCCATCGTCGGACGGTCTAGGGGCCGTGTTCGTCCTCGATGTATTGGGTTCACGTTGGGTTCGCGCGCACCATGCTCGCTAAGCGAACATCCTGAACCACAAATAGGGACTGGGTTCAGGGCCGCTGCGATCACCAGGTCTCACCGTCGCTGGGTCGGGGGCCGGTAAGCCCCGTGTACGCTTGCCGCGCGCGATTTCGCGAGGGCCCCATCGTCTAGCCAGGTCCAGGACGCCGCCCTTTCAAGGCGGTAGCACGGGTTCAAATCCCGTTGGGGCCACC
>WHSV01000030.1 GCA_009379915.1 Actinomycetota bacterium
GGGCCGCGTCTGCGCCGAACCCGGATGCGAGACGCGCCTGTCCACCTACAACCGTCGCGACAAGTGCTGGACCCACGCCGAGATGAAGGTGCCCCGTCTGCGCGGCCGCAAGCCGGCCGCCGGATCTGCCTGAGCTGCGGCCGCCGCTGCCCGAACCGGGCGCTCTTCGCGCGCCGATCCGCCACGGGCCCCAACGCGGCGAGATATCCTGTCGCCGTTCTCACGACTAGCTCGTTACGGAGGCTTCCGAATGCGTGCACGGCTTGCCATTTTGATCGCTCTCATGGCGATGGTCTCAAGCGTGACGGCGCTCGGCTCTCCGGCCCGGTCATCGACGGGACCCAACCTCGCTCAGGAAACCGACTCCGAGGATGACTCGGGCGGCAACCAGGAGGAGAATGGCAACCAGGAGGAGGGTGGGGGTTCCGAGGAGGGCGAGGCCGCGGCCGAGACCGGACCTCCCTGGACCTACCAGATGGCACGAATCGCCCTCGTTCTGCTCGCCCTGACGATCCTGGGAGTGGCCTTCGCCTACTACCGCTTCGTCGCCACCCGGCGCCGCGAGGGTTTCTAGCCTCTCTAGCCGCTTCGACGGCCTAAGCTCGTTCGATGCCACGACTCGTTGAACCCGCGCTCGCGTCTGCGGTCGCGCGCCGCGTTGCGGGGACGAGCGGCCTCGATCGCTCGTATTTGCTCGACAGACTGAGAACCGATTTGGACGAGGCCGTTCCGCGATCCGAGGAGCTGGTCGCCGAGGCGTGCGGGATTCCGGCGCCTCCGCCCGTCGCCTGGGGCCTCATCGACAGAGCTACCTGGGCCGACGCCAACATCTCGAGCATGACCGCGATGCTCAATCCCATTGCCGAGAAGCTCGGCGACCGGCTCGACAGGCTTCCGACAGCGGCGAAGGCCGCGCAGCGCGCGATCGTCTCGGTCGAGGTCGGAGTCCTGCTGGGTTACGTCTCCCGGCGGGTG
The DNA here is from genome assembly GCA_009379915.1 of Actinomycetota bacterium. Taxonomy (GTDB): domain Bacteria; phylum Actinomycetota; class CADDZG01; order CADDZG01; family WHSQ01; genus WHSV01. The sequence continues at coordinate 976 of WHSV01000030.1, forward strand.
CTCGGTCAGTACGACCTTCTCGTCCCCGAGGACGACGGCTCACCCGAGGCCCGACGCCGCCGGCGAAAGCTCCCCGCGGGGGGCGCGGCCCTCTATTTCGTCGGCCCCAACCTGATCGAGACCGAGCGTCGCTACGGCTTCGTGCCGCGTGATTTCGCCATGTGGGTGGCGCTCCACGAGGTCACCCACCGGTTCCAGTTCGAGGGCGTGCCGTGGCTGCGACCGCACTTCCTCGATCTCGTCAAGCGTTACATCGATACGGTCGATATCGACACCAAGGGTCTGATCACCCGCCTCCGCATCGCGGCCCAACGTCTGGCCTCCAAGGACCTGCCGCCGGAGGAGCGATCTCCTATGTATCTGCTCGCCACCGACGACCAGAGGGTCGTTCTCGACGAGATCCAGGCCCTGATGGCGGTCGTCGAGGGTCACGGCAACTACGTCATGGATTCGGTGGGCGAGCGCGTCATACCCTCGATGCGGCGCATGCGTTTCGTCTTCGAGAGGCGCCGCGACCAGGTCAACGGAATACAGAAGATCCTGTCGTCGACCCTGGGTCTCGAGATGAAGCTGAAACAGTACGAACTGGGTCAGGCGTTTTGCGAGGCGGCGGTTCGCCAGGCCGGGCCCGACGTCCTCGCTCGGCTGTGGGGTGGGCCCGACCAGTTCCCCACTCTCGCCGAGCTGAAGTCGCCCGAGCTCTGGCTCGGGCGCGTCGCGGCCTGATTCGCCGTGGAGAGGGAATTCGGTGGCCCCGGATTCGCCATTGTCGAGCAGGCCACCAGGACCATCGATCGACACTCGATGCTGGCCGAGGGCGACATCGTCGTGATCGCGGTTTCGGGGGGACCCGACTCGACCTGCCTGCTCGATGTGCTCCACCGATTGTCGAGCAAGCGCTCCTGGGAGCTCCACGTCGCCCACGTCGACCACGGCCTGAGTGAAGCTTCTGAGGCCATCGCAGCCCGTGTCTCCTCTGACGCCGCCGCGGCGGGCTTCGAGGTGCACCTGATCAAGGCCCCCGATCTCGCAGGGTCGAACCTCCACGCCCGCGCCCGGCTCTTTCGTTACTCGTTCTTCGAGACGGTCGCGAGAGAGATCGGCGCCCACGTCGTAGCGACCGGGCACACGCTCGACGACCGGGTCGAGACGACAATCGCGCGCTTGATCCACGGCGCGGGGACCGAGGGTCTGGCGGGCATTCCACCTGTCATTCAGGCTGAGGCCGGGGCGAAGCGGGCGCGGCCCTTGATCGAGGTCCGGCGGGGAGCCACCCGCGCCTACTGCGACGAGCTCGAGCTGGCCTACGACGACGACCCGGCGAACTCGGACGATCGCTTCGATCGCTCGTCGGTTCGCGCCACGGTGGTGGCTCCCATCGAACAACGTTGGGGGGAGGGGGCGGTGGCCGCGATGGCCACCTCGGCCGAGCGCCTGAGTGACGACGCCGAGGCTTTGAAAGGACTCGCCGGCACTCTCTACAACGAGCTCGCGCGCGGCGAGGGCGGTGAGGTTCACTTCGAGCGCCCCGGCCTCAATCCGCTGCCGCGTGCCCTGCGGCGGAGAATGCTCGAGCGGGCGGTGGGCCGGGTGAGAGACCGTTCGGGAGGAATCGAAGCCGCGCTCGACGCGCTCGAGAAATCCGACGGCGGAATCCGCCACTTCGACGTCGCATCCGGAACCACCATCGAGATCACGCGAGACGAAGTCGTCGTGCAACGATCGGCGACCGAACAATAGGATGATCGAGGACGATCCTTCTGGTTCGCCGCCAACTCCGAGAAGGGGGACCCTTGCACCCAGTCGATCTACACGAGGACATTGAGGAAGTCCTCATATCCGGGGACGAGATTCAGGCGAAGATCGCCGGCCTTGCGAAGCAGATCACCGATGACTACCGGGGCAAGGACCTCCTTTTGATCGGGGTCCTCAAGGGAGCGTTCGTGTTCATGTCGGACCTCGCGCGCTCGATTCAGCTGCCGGTCGAGTTCGACTTCATGGCAGTGTCGAGTTACGGATCGTCGACCAAGTCCTCGGGCGTGGTTCGGATCCTGAAGGACCTCGACTACGAGATCACGGGCCGACACGTCCTACTCGTCGAGGACATCATCGATTCGGGGCTGACCATCAATTACCTGCTCCGTTACCTAGAAGCGCGCGGGCCCGCCAGCCTCGAGATCTGTTCGCTCTTCTGGAAAAAAGGGGAACAGGCGGTTCCGTTGGACGTGCGCTACCCGGGTTTCGAGATTCCTCCGGTGTTCATCGTGGGCTACGGGCTCGATTTCGCCGAGAAGTACCGCAACCTCCCCTATATAGGCGTTCTCAAGCCCGCCGCCTACGGAGCCGATTCTCCCTAAAGCGGGCCGTAAAGCACGGGGAGAGGCCGCCCACGAACGTGGCGAAACCCTCATGGCAGCAGCCGTTTAGCGATACGAGACTGGTAAGTTTTCAACAGCAGAGAAGCGATCGTCTCGACGATCGCTTTCTTTCCAGGGAACGGAAAAGAGAGAATGAACCGAATCTTCAGGTCCGCGATCTTCTACCTGGTCCTGATCATCGCGGTGGTCTGGGTCATCAATGCGTACCGGCAGAGCGCCGAGGAGCCCGAGGAGATCGCCTCGGTAAACCAATGGGTCGAGATGGTCGGGGCGGGCGAGATCGAGTCGGCGGAGTTCCTGACGGTCGACGAGAAGGTCACCGGCGAGCTCAGCGACGGCCGGGAGTACGAGCTGTTCGTCCCCAAGGACACGATCGACGAGTACCAGCAGATCGCCGTCGACAACGACGTCCCGGTAACGGCCGACCCGCAGCGGGGCTCCCCTATCCTGTCGATCCTTTTTCAGTTCCTCCCGATCCTGATCATCGTCGGGTTCTTCTTCTTCCTCATGCAGCAGATGCAGGGAGGCGGCAACCGTGTGATGAGCTTCGGGAAGTCGAAGGCTCGGCTCGTCACCAAGGACCAGCCCAAGATCACGTTCGGTGACGTCGCCGGACTGGACGAGGCCATCGAGGAACTGCACGAGATCAAGGAGTACCTCGAGGCGCCGCAGAAGTTCCAGGCGATGGGAGCCAAGATCCCCAAGGGCGTGCTCCTCTACGGACCTCCGGGCACGGGTAAGACCTTGCTCGCCCGCGCCGTTGCCGGCGAGGCGGGCGTTCCGTTCTTCTCGATCTCGGGCTCCGACTTCGTCGAGATGTTCGTCGGCGTGGGCGCCAGCCGCGTGCGGGATTTGTTCGAGCAGGCCAAGGCCAACTCGCCCTCGATCGTGTTCATGGACGAGATCGATGCGGTCGGGCGTCACCGCGGTGCGGGACTCGGCGGGGGCCACGACGAGCGCGAGCAGACGCTCAACCAGTTGCTCGTCGAGATGGATGGCTTCGACATCAAAGGCGGCGTCATCCTGATCGCAGCGACCAACCGGCCCGACATTCTCGACCCCGCACTGCTTCGTCCCGGGCGCTTCGATCGCCAGATCGTGGTCGACCGTCCGGACCTGAACGGCCGAGTCGGTGTGCTGAAGGTGCACACTCGCGGCAAGCCGTTGTCGAAGAACATCGATATCGAGACCCTCGCGAAACGCACACCCGGGTTCACCGGAGCGGATCTCGCGAACGTCGTCAACGAGGCGGCGCTACTGGCCGCTCGCTTCTCTCGGAGCGAGATCTCCATGAACGAGCTCGAGGAGGCCATCGACCGAGTCGTAGCGGGTCCCGAGCGTCGCAGCCGAGTCATCTCCGAGAAGGAAAAGAAGGTCATCGCCTACCACGAGGGTGGTCACGCGCTCGTTTCGCATGCTCTTCCGAACGCGGACCCGGTCCACAAGGTTTCGATCGTCAGCCGCGGACGCGCGCTCGGTTACACCCTGACGTTGCCCAGCGAGGATCGCTTCCTCGTGACGCGTAGCGAGCTCGTCGACGAACTGGCGATGCTTCTCGGGGGCCGCGTGGCCGAGGAGATCGTCTTCAACGAGCCGACCACCGGCGCGTCCGACGACATCCAGCGCTGTACCCGGATAGCAAAGTCGATGGTCATGCAGTACGGCATGAGCGATCTCGGTCCCCTCGCTCTCGGCGAGACCGAAGGGCAGCAGCCGTTCCTCGGCCGCGACATCGGCCACGTCAAGGACTACTCCGACGACGTCGCCGCAAAGATCGACGAAGAGGTTCACCGCCTCGTCGAGGAAGCACACGACGAGGCCCGCGAGATCGTGGTGAAGTACCGCGACAAGCTCGACCTCCTCGTCGAGGTGCTTCTCGAGAAGGAGTCGGTCGAGAAGGAAGAGGTCGCAGAGATCTTCGGCGAGGTCGCCAAGCAGTCTCCCGCCGACGGCACCGAACGAGCCCGTCTCCGCCGCAAGGCCCGCGAGGAGGAGGAGCGCGCCGCGGCAGCATCGAAGGAGGCCGACGAGGCCAGGCGTCGCATGCCGCGCCGGACCCCGAAACCGCGCCTGGGCGAGGTCTAACCATCACCAATCAAAAAAGGTCCCCGGCCTGGGGGCCTTTCATTCTCGGTCCGGGAGCGTGGGAAGGGCTTAGGCCCCCGGGCTGTTTAGGGTGTTGCCATGGCAGATCCACGCGAGGAGATAGCTCAGATACGGCCCCAGGGCCCGATCGACACGGCCGCCATCGAAGAGGCGGTGCGCACGATTCTCAAGGCGATCGGCGAGGATCCGGGCCGGGACGGGCTCCTGCGGACGCCCCGGCGGGTCGCCGGCATGTACGAGGAGCTCTTCGTCGGTCTGCACGCCGACCCCGCCGACGAGCTTGACGTCGTGTTCGAGGCGAATCACGACGAGATGATCATGGTCAAGGACATCCCTCTCGGCTCGATGTGCGAGCACCATCTGATCCCCTTCATCGGGCAGGCCCACGTCGCCTACATCCCGAACGAATCGGGTCAGATCACGGGCCTGTCGAAGCTCGCTCGTCTGGTGGACTTGCTGTCCAAGCGCCCCCAGGTCCAGGAGCGCCTCACGACTCAGATCGCCGATGCGATCGAGAAGGCGCTGGCCCCGCGTGGCGTTCTGGTCGTGATCGAGGCCGAGCACCTCTGCATGAGCATGCGCGGCGTCCGCAAGCCTGGGAGCAAGACTGTGACCTCAGCGGTACGCGGCCTGTTCCGTCGCAACGAGGCGACGCGCGCCGAGGCTATGGGCCTCATACACGGCCGCTGACCAAACAGGGCCGGCGACACTTCGGCCTGGCTACACTGCGAACATGAAGCTTCGATGCAGGGACTCGTACCTCTCGCTCGATCGACCGATCGTCATGGGTGTGCTGAATGTGACTCCTGATTCGTTCTCGGACGGAGGGCTGTGGCTTGATTCCGAGCGAGCAGTGGCCCACGGTCTCGAGATGGTCGACCAGGGTGCAGCCATCGTCGACGTGGGCGGTGAATCGACGCGCCCGGGGGCCGAACCCGTGGCCGAAGCCGACGAACTCGACCGCGTCCTTCCGGTAATCGAGGCACTGAGCCGACAGGCATCGGCCCCCATTTCCATCGACACCCGCAAGCCAAGGGTAGCCGAGCTGTCGGTCGAGGCAGGGGCGACCATCATCAACGACACTCTTGGTGAAGCCACCGACCGAGCAATGGATCGCGTTGCTGCGAGCACCGGCGCTGCGATCATGGTCATGCACTCGCGCGGTACACCGGCAACGATGCGCGAGCTCACCGACTATGACGACGTCGTCACTGATGTGCGCGACTTCTTGAGACTCCGGACCGAGCAACTCAACGAGCTAGGCGTTGCGCGCGATGCGATCTGTCTCGATCCGGGGTACGGCTTTGCCAAGGACCCGCAGCAGAGCCTCGCGCTGTTGCGCAGGCTAGATGAGATCGTGGACCTTGGGTATCCCGTGCTCGTCGGAACCTCTCGAAAGTCGTTCATCGGCGTCGCCCTCGACCTGCCGGGGGACCAGCGAATGGAGGGCACCGCCGCTACCGTGGCGTGGGCGATCTCGAAAGGCGCGCATATCGTGCGAGTCCACGATGTCGAACCGATTGTTCGCACCCTGAGAATGCTCGAAGCGATCATGGATTCCTGATGGACACCATCTCGATCCGTAACCTGCGCGTCGCAACGCACATCGGAGTCACCGAGGAGGAGCGCAGTGAGCCTCAGTGGGTCCTCGTGAGCGTCGATCTGCAAACGGATCTTCGGCCGGCGGCGAAAAGCGATGACCTCGAGGACACCGTCAATTATCACTGGGCAACCAACGAGATCGCCGCGATCGTCAGATCCAGCAAGTGCCAGCTGCTCGAATACCTGGCGGGAAAGATCGCCTCTCAAATGTCAAGGATCGAGAGGGTCGACGGGGTTACGGTAGAGGTTGCAAAGGAGTCCCCGCCCGTGGAGGAAGACGTCGGCGGGATTGTGGTCCGGATCGAGCGGACCTGAGAAGGGTTACCGAGGAGTGAGAGCATGACGACGGCCTACATCGGTATTGGCTCGAACGTCGGAGAACGCTCGAGCTTCTGTCGCAGGGCCGTGAGCGCCCTCGACGACACCCCCGAGATCAGGGTCACGGCCGCCTCCGGCCTCTACGAGACGGAGCCGCTGGGCGGGCCTCCTCAGCGTTCGTTCATCAACCTGGTTGCCCGAATCGAGACCTCGCTCGGCCCCCGCACGCTCCTCGGCGTGTGCAAGGAGATCGAGCGAATGCTCGGGCGTGAGCCCTCCGACATTCGCTGGGGACCGCGCGTCGTGGATCTCGACGTGCTCACCTTCGGCGACGAGAAGATCAACGACGAGGACCTCGAGGTTCCCCACCCCCGGATGCTCCAGAGGAAGTTCGTCTTGGTTCCTCTGCTCGAGATCGAGCCCGAGGCCTCCGACCCCTGGGGCGCCCGCTACTTGGACTGGATCGAAGAGGCCGAGGGCAAGGTGCGTCTGGTCGAGCCCTTCTAGGCGACCAGAACTCGGAGCTTCGACATCCGGCCACCGCTTCGGGGAGCTGAGGGGTCGAACGCTCTCAGAACGCGCCGAGTTCGAGGCGAAGCTCATCCAGTAGCCATCTATGCTTGCCAAACGACCGGTACCCTCGAGGACTGGAGCGAAGGCAGCGATCATGTCGACACCATCGGGTTCCCGACTTCGAGTCGCCCTGATCGGCGCGGGCGTGGTCGGGACGGCGGTGACCGAGGTTCTGAGGCGTGCCGGCCACGAGGTCACCGGCGTGTCATCCCGTCGGGCGGAATCGGCCGAGCGCTCGGCGGCTCGTCTCGAGACCAGGACCTTCGACCATAAGTCGGAGCTCCCCCCAGCCGACGTCCTCTTGCTCGGAGTTCCCGACGAGGCAATCGGCCCGGTCGTGTCCGAGGTCGGCCGGCCGCTGGCCCCCGGCGCGGTGGTCGTCCACTTCGCCGGAGCGCTGGGGATCGAGCCCCTGGCGGAGGCGAGCGCCGCGGGGGCCGGGGTAGCTGCCCTGCACCCGGTTCAGACCTTCCCGGACGTGGAGCGGGGGATCGAGCGCCTTCCGGGCTCCGCTTGGGGAGTGACGGCGTCTCCGGAGATCGAGCCCTGGGCCAGCGGCCTGATCGCCGCCGACCTCGGCGGCTTGCCGGTGATCGTTCCCGAGGAGGCGCGTCCGGTATGGCATGCAGCAGCGGCGAGCACCTCGAACGGAATCGCCGCTCTTCTCGCGGCGGGCGAGGCGATGCTCGCGGCCATCGGCATCGATGAACCTCACCGAGTGCTCGGCCCACTCGCTGCGGGTACGGTTGCGAACGCGAGCGAGCGAGGTGCCGCCGAGAGCCTGACGGGCCCCGTGGTGAGGAGCGAGACGACAAGCATAGCCCGGCATCTCGATGCCCTGACGGACGCGTCACCGCAACTCGCCGAGGATTACGCACGCATCTCCGGAGTCATAGTGGACGCAGCGATGCGCGCTCATCGAATAGAGAAAGATAAAGCCGAGAAGATGCTCGAGTTGTTGGAGAACCGGCCCAGATGAGAGTGGTTCGCCGATCAGACGAGCTTCGTTTACTGCTGGAGGAGCGCCGGCGGAAAGGTCTGACGGTGGGCCTCGTTCCCACGATGGGAGCGTTGCACGCGGGGCATCTGTCCCTCGTCCGTCGCGCGCGTCATTTGTCGGACGTGGTGGTGGTCAGCGTTTTCGTCAATCCCAAGCAGTTCGGCGAGGGTGAGGACTTCGAGCATTACCCGCGCGATTCGGAGGGTGATCTCGAGTTGCTCAGAGGCGAACGGACGGACATCGCGTTTCTCCCCAGCGTCGAGAACATGTATCCGCCCGGCGCCACCGTCGAGGTGACGGCCGGGCCCATCGGCGACGTATACGAGGGGGCCGATCGGCCCGGACACTTCAACGGAGTCTGCACCGTCGTCGCGAAGCTCTTCAATATCGTCGAACCAGACCTCGCCGTTTTCGGTCAGAAGGACGCCCAACAGGCTGCGGTGATGAAGCGCCTGGTCAAGGATCTCGACTTCGCCATCGACCTGGTCGTTGCACCGATCGTGCGCGAGAGTGACGGGCTCGCCCTGAGCAGTCGCAACGTCTACCTCACGGCCGAGCAACGGAACCAGGCGCTGGCGCTATCGCGATCCCTGGAGCTCGGACGGGACGCGTACACGCAGTCGGGGGACTGCCAGTTGACCGAGAAGACCATGCTCCAGTATCTGCAAGATGCTGAAGGAGTCGACGTGTCTTACGCCGGCGTCGTCGATCCGGACAGCTTCGATGCCCCGCAACCAAGCGGCCGCATCCTCTTGATCGTCGCCGGACGGGTCGGGAAAACCAGACTCATCGATAACCTTGTGGTCGAAGCGGCCGACGGCGGGGGAGGGTGACCATGCTGCTCGCAATCGATGTGGGCAACACGCAAACGCACCTCGGCGTCTTCCGGGCCGACGAGTTGTCGCATGAATGGCGTATGTCCACGGCTCCCGACCGCACCGCGGACGAGCTCGCCCTCATCTCGGGTCAGTTTCTCGACCTCGTCGGCCTCTCGTTCTCGCGCGAGATCACAGGGGTGACGATTTGCTCGGTGGTACCGCCGCTGACACAGGAGCTACGTCAGATGACCGAGCGGTACTTCGGTTTTCCTGCGGTCGTGGTCGAGCCGGGAACGAGAACCGGCATCGCAATCAAGATCGACAACCCGCGTGAGGTCGGCGCCGACCGCATAGCGAACGCGGTGGCCGCCAACGATATGTTTCCGGGCGAGCCGTCCATCGTCGTCGACTTCGGAACGGCCATCACGGTGGATGCCGTCTCCGACAAGGGGGAGTATCTCGGCGGCGCCATCACTCCCGGCATCGAAACGGCCGCCGGAGCGCTGTACCAGGCGACGGCCCAGATTCGGCGCGTCGAGCTCATCGCTCCCGGCAGGGCGATCGGTAAATCCACGGTTCAGGCCGTCCAGTCGGGAATCGTCTACGGGAACGCAGCGCTCATCGACGGGCTCGTAGAGCGGATCAGCAAAGAGGTGGGCGGCAACGCGAACGTCATCGCGACCGGGGGCCAGGCCCCCATCGTCGTCGAGCATTGCAAACTCGTGGATCGCATCGAACCCGATCTAACTCTCGTAGGGTTGCGGCTCATCTTTGAACGCAATTTCGAGATCACCGAATGAAGCGATCGTCTCGGCCATCGCAAGTACTGCCGTGAACGGAGCTGGACGTAGGTCCGGCGAGGTGGGAGGGAACTAGAAAGGGAGTCGTGAACGACGACATCACATACCCCTACAAGTACGAACGCACTTCCGACATAGGCGATCTACGTGCGCGCTTCGACTCGCTCGAGCCGGGCGAGGAGACCTCCGAGAAGGTTCGAGTTGCGGGCCGCGCCATGACTGTGCGTGGTCAGGGCAAGGCCGTGTTCGCCGACCTGCGCGACTCCACCGGTCGCATTCAGCTATTCGCGCGACAGAACGTGATCGGCGACGAGGGCATGGAGTCGTTCAAGGCGATCGGAGTGGGAGACATCGTCGGAGCCGAGGGCGAGGTCATGATGACCAGGCGGGGAGAGCTTTCCATCAACGTGCGCTCCGTGACGTTGCTGGCCCCGGCGCTGCGACCGATGCCGGACACCTTCCATGGGATCGCCAACGTCGAGACCCGTTACCGGCAGCGCTACCTCGACCTACTGCTGACAGAAGATGCGCGCCGAGCCCTCGATGGACGCGCAAAGGCGAACGCAGCGATCCGCAGCTTCCTCGAAGCGCGCGACTTCGTCGAGGTCGAGACTCCGCTCTTGCAACCCGTCGCGTCCGGAGCAACCGCGCGGCCCTTCAAGACCCGTCACAACGCTCTGGATATCGACCTGTATCTCCGCGTCGCCCCCGAGCTCTATCTGAAGCGACTCCTTATCGGCGGGCTCGATCGGGTCTACGAGCTCAACCGGAGCTTTCGCAACGAGGGAGTGTCGAGCAAGGCAAATCCAGAGTTCACGATGCTCGAGGCCTACGAGGCGTACGTCGACTACGACGACACGATGGCTCTGGTCGAGGAGCTCGTACGCGCGATCGCCCTCGCCGTGAACGGCGGGTACGAGTTCACCGCCGGCGGCCAGACCATCGACCTCGCCGAGCCGTTTCGTCGCATGACGATGTTCGAGGCCATCACGGCGAACGGGGGGCCGGATCTGGTCGATGTCTGGAAGGCCGGCGACTACGACACGATCGCAAAAGAGGCGGACCGCGCGGGAGTCCACGTGGATCCAAAGTGGCCCCCGGGCAAGGTGCTGGCCGGGATCTACGAGTCCATCGCCGAGCGGAAGCTCCTGGAACCGACGTTCGTCGTCGGATACCCGAAGGACGTCTCGCCGCTGGCAAAAGACCACCGCAGCACCGACGGGTTCACGGAACAGACCGACCTCATCATCGGCGGCGTCGAGATCGCCCCGATCTACTCCGAGTTGAACGACCCGGCCGAACAGCGCCGCCGTTTCGAGGAACAGGCGAAGCAGCGTTCCAGCGGGGACGAGGAGGCGATGATCGCCGACGAGGACTTCCTCGAAGCCCTCAGCTACGGTATGCCCCCGGCAGGAGGTTACGGCCTGGGAGTAGACCGCCTCCTGATGCTCCTCCTGGAACTTCCCTCCCTGCGCGAAGTAATCCTCTTTCCAACCCTCAAGCCCGACCACTAACCCCCTCCCACATCAACCTTCGCCCGGTCCAAGGAACCAAGAGGCGCCGGCAGCCGTCCATTGGTTGTGGATCTGGCGAGAACCAAAGGCGGCATCAAGGGGGCCCGAGTGGATACTGATCTGGCCCTCCCTTGCCGCTATGGCTGGATGCCGGCCTTCTCTTCGCCGGTTCGGTCGGTATTCGACCATGCTGCGCGAAAGAAGAGCGCGAACGCGCGTACGGCCGGATCGAGCACCGTAGTTTCGACCAACGACGACTCCAAGCGTCGGTGAATGGTCGAAGGTCTCGGCCAAGCAGCAGCGGGCCTCGAAAACTCCCGCACGGCACCAACTTCCCCCTTCGTTGCCGGTTTCGCCTTTTTCGATCTGGCCGGGCTCAAGCCGGAGCGGGCCCCGAAAACAGGCACAGAGCACCCACCCCCTTGGTGCCCGGTTTTCCACCGCCACCAAACGAGGGTCGCCCCCGAACCCACCCGTGACCCGATCCGCCCTAAGAGGCCGGGTCGGTCGAAAGAGAAGGAAAACAAGACCGGAACAATGCGAAGATTCTGCGTCATGGCTCATCTGGCCCGGGCGCAAGCTGGCCGCCTCCTCCTCTGCTTTGGACTCACGGCAGCTCTTCTCGTCGCGTGTGACGACGGGAATCCCCCGGAAGACGGGGCTGCCGGGGACCCCCAGCCGACTGCGAGCGCGAGCGACTCACGCATCATCGGACTCGTGGGCACTCTTTCCGGCCCCCTTGCCTGGAGGGGCGAGGACGCCTTCGAGGGTGCCGACGTCAGCGTCGGCGACCTCAATCGCAGGCTGGATGGCGAGGAGATTCCCTTCGAGCTCGTCAGCCTCGACGACGAGGGTGATCCGGACCACGCGGTCCAGCTCATCGAGCAACTCGCCGAGTCTCCGCGCACGGTCGGGATCGTCTATGCGGGCCCCCCCGAGGCGCTGCCCAGGGCCGAGGGCGCCCTTGCGGCGGCCGGGATTCCGGCGATTCTCTGCTACGGAGACCTCTACGGGGCCCGGCAGCTCAGTGCCCATGTCTTCCAGCTCTCGCCCTCCTATCTCTGGCAGGGCCGGACCCTCGGCCGCTACATCGCAGCCGACCGGGGCTATCGGACGGTGGGCGTGATGGCCGAGGACTCGCCGGATGGCAGCACCGCCATCTCTGCCCTGAGGCAGGAGGCGCGGCGGGCGGGGCTCAGGCTGCGCCGGACCGTGGCCTACGACCCCGCGGCCGACGACTTCCGAGGAGACCTGCGGGTCCTTCGAAAAGCTCAGGTCGAGGCCCTCGTCGTCCACGGTGGCCCGACGGTCGTGGCGTCGATTCTGTCCGACTTGCGGTCCATGGGTGTCGATTACAGGGGGACGGCCGACGCCCGGGTGGCGAGCGCACCGAGACGCCAGCGGCGCCGGCGCTCGGGTACCGGGTACTGGCGACCCCAGGTGATGGCTCTTGACCTGGCCATCAGCGATAAAACCGACCAATTGATCCCCTTGGGGATGGTGGCGTCGGATACCTATGCGCGCGGGGTCCATTACCTGCCGATCCCCAGCTTCGAGCGGTTCAGCGCGTCCTTCGAGGCCTGGTGGGCTGCGATGCCGACTGGATGGGAACTGCGGGCTTACGATTCGGCCCAGGTTATCGGCTGGGCGACCAAGAACGCATCCGACGGCGACGACCTCGCCGAGGTGCTCGAGACGCTCGATGGAAAACGTTTCGGGGGGCTGCCCGTGAGTTTCGGGCCGGACGATCACACGGCGGTCGACGAGGCTACCGTGGGCCTCTGGACCCTGCCCACGGTAGCTCCCGAAGCGCCGGACTCCCCCCTACTCGAGTGGGTGCCTCTGGCCAGGGGTTTCTCCATAAACGGGCAGCGCACGACGGTGCTTCCGGAGGACTGGCGCCATCTCTTCGCGGACCCGCCCCCGAAGACCGCCCCGCCTCCCCGGATCTCGACCATGACTTTCGGAGTCACGAGCTCGCGAAGAGATCCGATTCGCTGACCAGGGGTTTCTCAAGAGGGGGGTTGAGCCCGACGATGCCAAGGAAAGAAAGGTTTAGCGGTTGCCCCGACGACGTATTGAGAGATTGTGAAGGGCGTCGTTTTTAATGCGGGTAGGAACGTTTCCACGCCCTGGAACGTTCATTATGTGGAAGGCTTCACAGGAGGGTAATCAGACCTCGTTCGTATAATGAGCCTCTACCCTCTCGACGGTCGGAGTCGATGGTGACCGGCGAACGACAAGCACCGAAGCGGCGGCCAGCCCCATGGTCGCAAAGATCGTCCGGGGATCCGGCGTCACCGCGGATCCCACCATGAGTCGGCGGAGCGGCCGAGGCGGCGAAGCGGCTCACCGAAAACGAAAAGGAGGCGTGGCCCAGTGTTCGAACGGTTCACCGACAGGGCCCGCAGGGTGGTAGTTCTCGCCCAAGAAGAGGCGAGACTGCTCAACCATAACTACATCGGCACCGAGCACATCCTCTTGGGACTGATTCACGAGGGCGAGGGCGTCGCGGCGAAGGCACTCGAATCGCTCGGCATCTCTCTCGAGAAGGTCCGCCAGCAAGTCGAGGAGATCATCGGCGCCGGGCAGTCGCCCCCCTCGGGTCACATCCCGTTCACCCCACGCGCAAAGAAGGTACTCGAGCTGAGCCTGCGCGAGGCTCTCCAGCTCGGTCACAACTACATCGGCACCGAGCACATTCTGCTCGGCCTCATTCGTGAGGGCGAGGGTGTCGCCGCCCAAGTTCTCGTCAAGCTGGGGGCCGACCTCGGTCGCGTCCGTCAGCAGGTCATCCAGTTGCTCTCCGGTTACTCCGGCGCCAAGGAGGGCGCAACTCAGGGTGGCGGCGGCGAGCAGCCCAGCGGTTCACTCGTGCTCGACCAGTTCGGTCGCAACTTGACTCAGCTCGCGCGCGAGAACCAACTCGACCCGGTGATCGGGCGAATGAACGAGATCGAGCGCGTCATGCAGGTTCTGTCTCGCCGCACCAAGAACAATCCGGTGCTCATCGGCGAGCCGGGCGTCGGCAAGACGGCGATCGTCGAGGGCCTTGCTCAGAACATCGTCAAGGGCGAGGTGCCCGAGACCATCACCGGCAAGCAGCTCTACACACTGGACCTCGGTGCTCTCGTTGCCGGTTCCCGTTACCGCGGAGACTTCGAAGAACGTCTCAAGAAGGTGCTCAAGGAGATCAAGACGCGCGGCGACATCATTCTCTTCATCGACGAGCTCCACACGCTCGTCGGTGCGGGTGCCGCAGAGGGCGCGATCGACGCGGCGAGCATCCTCAAACCGATGCTTGCACGCGGCGAGCTGCAGACAATCGGTGCGACGACGCTCGACGAGTACCGCAAGCATCTCGAGAAGGACGCGGCGCTCGAGCGACGCTTTCAGCCGATCAAGGTGCCCGAACCGTCCGTCGCTCACACCATCGACATCCTCAAGGGGCTGCGCGACCGCTACGAGGCGCACCACCGGGTTCACATCACGGACCGCGGCCTCGTCGCCGCCGCGAACCTTGCGGACCGCTACATCTCCGACCGGTTCCTACCCGACAAGGCCATCGACCTCATCGACGAGGCCGGTTCGCGCCTGCGCATCAAGCGCATGAGCGCGCCCCCGGACTACCGCGAGCTCGAGGAGCGGATCGCTGACGTCCGTCGTCAGAAGGAAGACTCGATCGAGGCGCAGGACTTCGAGCGCGCCGCGGGATACCGCGACGACGAGAAGCGTCTCACGGAGGAGCGCAAGGAGCGCGAGTCCGAGTGGCGCGAGGCCGAGGATCAAAGCCTCGCCGAGGTCGACGAGGAGCAGATCGCCGAGGTGCTGTCGTCCTGGACGGGCATCCCGGTGACCTCGCTGACCGAGGAGGAGACCGCAAAGCTTCTGCGGATGGAGGACGAGCTCCACAAGCGCATCGTCGGACAACACGACGCGATTGCTGCGGTCTCTCGTTCGATCCGTCGTACGCGAGCGGGCCTCAAGGACCCGAAGCGTCCGGCAGGTTCCTTCGTCTTCCTGGGGCCGTCCGGCGTCGGAAAGACCGAGACCGCTAAGACGCTCGCCGATTTCCTCTTCGGTGACGAGAACGCGCTGATCCAGCTCGACATGTCCGAGTACATGGAGAAGCACACCGTCAGCCGTCTCGTCGGCTCGCCTCCGGGCTACGTCGGCTACGAGGAGGGCGGACAGCTCACCGAGGCGGTGCGCCGCCGTCCCTTCAGCGTGGTCCTGCTCGACGAGATCGAGAAGGCCCACCCCGACGTCTTCAACACATTGCTGCAGATTCTCGAGGACGGGCGTCTGACCGACGCTCAGGGACGCACGGTGGACTTCAAGAACACCGTGATCATCATGACCTCGAACCTCGGCACGCAGAACCTGCGCAAGCCCGCCATGGGCTTCGGTCAGGCCTCGGCCGAGCTCACCTACGAGAAGATGAAGGAGCGGGTCTCGGAAGAGCTCAAGCAGAACTTCCGGCCCGAGTTCATCAACCGAATCGACGAGATCATCGTGTTCCACGAGCTCACGGCCGACGAGGTCAAGTCGATCGTGGACCTGATGATCAAGCGGATCGAGGACCAGCTCCACAGCCAGGACGTGGACATCGAGCTCACCGACGACGCCAAGACGTTGCTGGCGAAGATCGGCTACGACCCCGCGCTGGGGGCCCGGCCGCTGCGCCGTGCGATTCAGCGCCACGTCGAGGATCCGCTGTCCGAGAAGATCCTGTGGAAGGAGTTCGAGGCCGGCGACACGATCGTGGTCGACGTCGAGAAAAACGAGCACGGCGACGACGTGATCGGGTTCCGCAAGGGTGAGCGCGCTCCCGACATTCCGCCACTCGAGATGGCCGGCTCTCCCGGAGAGGGCAGCGAGGGAGAAGCAGAGATCCCGAACAACTAGTCACAGCATCGCCGGACAATGAGAGATCAAGGCCAGGGGCCCGGCAGAAAGCCGGGCCTCTGCGCGACAGCCCCGGCCCCGGCCTCCGGTTGGAGGCGGTTCAAAACCGGGCACCGACGGGGGGACGTGGGTACGGGTCCGGTGGTGAGGTCCCGCTCTCGTTGCTAGGTGGTTCAAAACCCGGAACTTTGGAGGAAAAACTTCGCTGAGCGGGGTCGATTCTCCGGAGACGACGTTCCCACGACACAGAGGCTCGCTCAGCGAGCTTCGAGGTCACAAGAAGGAGCCATCGGGGTCGAGCCTAGGGGATGTCCCTCATCGCCGGTCATCCTCGGGTAGGAGGCGTGGGACACCTTTTCGGGTCCACGGTCCGATGGATCGGCGGGGCGCCGTTCCTATACTTCCCCCCGGGGGACAGACAGGCTCCCGACCCAAAGGAGAAACGGTGCAAGAGAAGTACGACGACATCCTGGTCGCCGAGGGCGTGAGGAAGGTCTACCGGACCGGCGCCGGCAGCGTTGCGGCCCTGGTCGGCCTCGACCTGCGGATCCGCCCGGGCGAGTTTCTCGCGGTCATGGGCCCCTCCGGCTCCGGCAAGACGACCCTTTTGAACTGCCTGTCGGGTTTGGACAACCTCAGTGGTGGTCGCGTGATCGTCGAGGGTCTTGACATCCACGGCCTCTCCGACGGGAAGCGGACGCGCCACCGCGCCGAGCGAATGGGTTTCATCTTCCAAGCCTTCAACCTGATTTCCGTCTTCACGGCGGCCGAGAACGTCGAGCTCCCCCTGTTGCTGGCCGGCAGTTCGCCGGCCGACGCTCGCCGCCGGGCCGAGGAGACGCTCGAGCGAGTTGGGCTCGGGCACCGAAAGAGCCACCGGCCCAACGAGCTGTCCGGCGGAGAGCAGCAGCGAGTGACGATAGCCCGGGCCCTTGCGGGCCGACCGGCCATCGTCTGGGCGGACGAGCCGACGGGAAACCTCGACTCCGAAACCGCCTCGTCCGTGCTGGACTTGCTGAACGAGCTCAACGCCGAGGGCCTTACGGTGGTCCTCGTCACCCACGACGCCGCCATAGGAGCGAGCGCACAGAAGCTCATACGGATGCGGGACGGGGCGATCGAGTCCACCGAATCAGCAGCTTCGGTTCGCTGAGGGGGCCTCTATGAATCCATCGGGTCTTCCCCTGCTATTGATCCTGGCTGCGCTCGCGCTCCTGGTGGTCTCCTTCGTTGCGCTGCGGCGCTCGTTCTTGCGTCGCCTCGCCTTTCGCGATGCAACACGCCGACCCAGCGAGACCGTCTTGGTCATCGCTGGTTCGCTCCTCGGCACCGCCCTCATCACGGGCAGCTTCATCGTCGGCGACACCCTCGACTCATCGATTCGAGCGTCGGCGACGACCCAACTCGGGCCGGTCGACGAAGTTGTTGTGACGTCCGATCCCGATGATGCGGCAAGCATCGAGTCGACGATCTCCGGACTCGAGGACAGTCGAATCGACGGCGTTCTGTCGATAACCAGCGCCTCAGCCACAGTAGCCACCCCGGGAGACGGCCCAGTCGCCGAGCCGGGCGCGCAGCTAATCGAGGCCGACTTCGATGAGGCCCGTAGCTTCGGGAACGACTCCGCTGCTACCGGAATCGGCGGCCCGACTCCCGGTGTCGGCGAGGTTGCGATAACGGAGGACCTCGCCGCGACCCTCGAGGTCGAAACCGGAGACGATGTCGTCGGCTACCTCTACGGCCAGGAAATCGACCTACAGGTAACGCGAGTGCTTCCGCGCCTCGGCGTGGCCGGATACTGGCGAGGGTTCGAAAGTGAATCGCCTAACGCATTCGTCGCGCCGGGAACCTTCGAGGACGTGATCGGCCGTGAGTTGTCCGAGGACGCAGCACCGCCCCAGACCTCGGTTCTCATCTCCAACCGTGGAGGAGTGGAGGACGGCGCCGATTACACCGCGGGTGTGACCGGGCTCGTCGAAGAAGAGCTTGGCGACGGATTCCGTGTGGAGCCGGTCAAGCAGGACATGCTCGACGAGGCTGAAGCCGCGGGCGACGAGTTCAGCCAGCTGTTCCTCGCCATCGGTTCTTTCGCGATCGTTGCCGGCGTCTTGTTGCTCGTCAACATCTTCGTCATGCTCGCAGAGGAGCGGAAGTCACAGCTTGGGATGTTGCGCGCGGTGGGCATGCGGCGCAGCGATCTCGTGCGCTCATTCATCATCGAGGGATCGCTGTACGCCGTCGTCGCGAGCATCGTTGGAGCTGTCCTGGGAATCGGAGTCGGGTGGGCCATCGTTGGTTTGGCCGCTCCCATCTTCAGTGGTGCCGGTGACTTCGGACTGAACCTGCAGTTTGCCGCCGAGCCGGCGAGCATCATCGGCGGGCTGTGCATCGGACTGTTGATCGCTCTTGCGACCATCGCGTTCACGAGCATCCGAATCAGCCGCATCAACATCATTGTCGCCATCCGAGACCTGCAAGAGCCGAAGCTGGCCAAGGTTCGCAAGCGCTCGGTAGCCGCCGGGATTTTGGTTGCCGCGCTCGGCGGCGCCGCGCTGGCTGCGGGACTGAACGATGCCGGGGCCTGGTTCGCGAGCATCGTGGGCGTGCCGATGATCGCCTTCGGCGTGATGCCGCTGATCGGCCGGATCATCGGGCGTCGCACTGCTCTCCTGGTCTCGGCGGGTGTGTCCCTTCTGTGGGGGATCTTCGGCAATGCGCTCACCGACGGCCGCTTCTACGAGAACGGCGACATCTTTGCGTTCGTCGTCTCCGGTGTGCTCCTCGTCTTCTCCGCGGTCACGCTGCTGAGCCAGAGCCACGAGACCTTTGGCAGCACCCTCCGCAAAATCGCAGCATCCCGTCTCCCGCTTCGGCTCGGGCTGGCTTATCCGCTCGCCCGTAAGTTCCGCACGGGTCTGACACTGGGCATGTATTCACTCGTTATCTTTACGATGGTGTTCCTGTCGTCGATGTCGAATTCGTTCAACGGACAGGTCGAGAACTTCACTGAGGACGAGCGCGGCGGTTTCGATCTCGTCGTAAGCGCGAGCGGGTCGAATCCTCCGACGACCGATGATCTCGAATCGGTCGATGGAATCGACACTGTGGCCCCGCTGTTTCCCGGCCAGGCCTTGTTCCAACCCGAGGGCTACGACAAACCTGAGGCCTGGCCCGTAACGGGGGCCGGTGACCAGCTCGTCGAGCAGGGCCCGCCCGCTCTCGAGGAGCGCGCCGACGACTTCGAGACCGACGCCGCCGTCTGGGACGAGATGCTGGCCGATCCGAGCACCATCATCGTCAGCAACTTCTTTCTTCAGGGGGGAGGTGGACCCCCCGAGAACATCGTCGAGGTAGGTGACACGCTGCCGGTCATCGACCCCGTGACCGGCGCCGAGACCGAACGGACGGTTACCGGAATCCTCGCCTCGGACAGCACTTTCGTCGGGGGGTTTTTCTCGGAGGAATCGGCTCGTGAGCTGTTCGGGGAGCGCGCGGTCGCGTCGCGGTTCTACGTCGATGCGTCGGGGTCGGAGGCGGAAGCGCGCCAGCTCGGCAGGAACCTGCAAGGAGACTTCCTCGCAAACGGCGTCGAGGCCGATACCTTCCGGGAGCTCGTCGACGAACAGTTCAGCATCCAGCTGCAGTTCTTCAATCTCATGCAGGCATATCTGGCGCTCGGGCTGATCGTGGGCATAGCGGGACTCGGTGTCGTGATGGTGCGGTCCGTGCGCGAGCGCCGCCGTGAGATCGGGGTCCTGCGATCACTGGGGTTCGTGTCGCCAAAGGTGCGAGTGGCGTTTCTGCTCGAATCGGGATTCGTCGCTCTCGAGGGAATCGTGGTCGGAACGGCGCTCGCTCTCATCACCGCGTCGCAGCTGTTCAGCAACGGTGATTTCGGTGAGGGGATCAGCTTCCAGGTTCCCTGGGGCAACGTGTTGCTGCTGACGGGAGCCGCTCTGCTTGCGTCTCTCATCGCCACGGCGTGGCCCGCACAGCAAGCGTCGCGCGTCGCTCCCGCGGTTGCGTTGCGTGCCGCCGAGTAGCCTTCGCAGGAATCGAACGTCAATGTGGGCGCTCGATTCGGAGGCCACATCTCGAGGGGGATCCACGTGGGGATTCGAATCGGTGACTACGAGCTGACGGTTCTCGTCGACACCCACGGTGTGCTCGGGTCTCTTGCCGAGCTGTTTCCCGGAGTACCCGCGGAGGCCTGGGACCCCTATCGCAACCTCTACCCGGAGTTGTTCGATGGTGAGGACTGGCGGTTGCCGTTCGGTTGCTTCCTACTGGGTTCCGAGCGACATACCTTGCTCGTGGACGCGGGCGTCGGCCCTCCGCAGGGCTCGTTTCTACCGAGTGCCGAAGGGCTCCTTCCCACGGCACTTACCGAGGTGGGAGTCGATCCGGACGAGATCGATGTTTGCGTCCTGACACACCTCCACATCGACCACATCGGCTGGGCCTGCAGTGAAGGTAGGCGGCTGTGCCCACGCGCGAGCTACATCGCGAGTCGCAGGGACTTCAACTGGGTAGAGGGGCGCGAGCCCCTGGAACGGGATCGAGTCCTTCAGCCTCTGCTACACCTCGTGCGATCCGGGAGCCTCGCGTTAGTCGAGGGGACGATCGAGGTTGCACCAGGCGTTCAGATGGTTCCGACGCCGGGACATACTCCGGGGCACTCGAGCATTCGCATCGCATCTCGAGGCTCGGAGGCGATCATCCTCGGAGATGTCGCAGTTCACCCGGCCCTCCTCGATCATCCCGAGTGGGTCTACCTGTTCGACGTGGAACCCGAACCAACCGTTGCGACTCGCAGAGTCGTCCTCGGCGGCATCGAAGGCAAGGACGTCATCGTTGCCTGTGGGCACTACCCGGGCGGCGTGGGCCGCCTCGAGCGCGAGGGGCGACGAACGATATGGCGAGCCGTCGAGTAAAGAACGCCGCCCGAGAGCACCTCGACGCGAATCCGTTCCAGCGCGCGGTCGATCGAGAGATTAGGCAGGTAGAGAGCGATCAAGGAGAACCCCCTCGCAAGCCCGTTCAGTTCCGCTTGCGGAGAACGATCGTCTCGATGGCGACGCTCATCGACTCGTCTCCGCATCGAAGGCGGCAATCGTCCGCTTGGGAGCGACCATTCGCCCACCCGCCGAGCAGCAGTTCGTACAGCTCCTCGTCATCGATTCGCTCGAGGTTGATCTTGAGCCAACCCTTCCAGGGTGTGGACTCGAAGGTCTCCGGCGAGACCTTGATGAGCTCCTCGACCTCCTCCTGCGGAGTCTTGACCACGCAACGGTTCTCATCCTCGCGGAGCGTTGCGAAGATCTTGTTGCGCACGCGGAAGTCGGGCGTGCCTTGGTGACTCTTTGCCTCCGCCTCGGGCAGCGCCAGGGCGAGCCGTCTGAACTCATCGGGGTTCATGATCTTCTCCCCTTGGTTCGCCAGTTGAACTTGATCGGGCTTTGCCGACGGTACGCCACCGTCACGGCGGGGTCTTGTACGAATGTGACGGCCGATGGGTTGTCACAGGGCCTCTCTATCGTGAGCGCATGGCTACCAGACGGCGTCACACCGACGTCCATTCCTGCACGGCATGCGGGTTCAGCTCGCCTCGATGGTTCGGGCGGTGTCCCGACTGTGGAGAGTGGAACTCGGCCGCCGAAATGACCGCGGTGGGCAGCACATCCGCAGTCAAGGTGACGACCCTTGGGGACAACCAGTCCGACGTCGAGCGCTTCTCCACGGGCCTCATCGAAGTCGATCGAGTCCTGGGAGGGGGTCTCGTCCTGGGGGGAGTGTCGCTGTTGGCCGGCGAACCTGGAATCGGGAAGTCGACCCTCGTGCTTCAGCTGATCGATGGACTGCTTCGCTCCAACCGGCGAGCGCTGCTGATCACGGGCGAGGAGTCGATCGGTCAGGTGGCGCTTCGCGCCGCCCGCTTAGGCGTCGAGCGCGACCGGCTTCGTGCCGCTGCGACGGCGTCACTGGCCGATGTTCTCGCCCTGGCCGCGGCCGAGCAGCCCGACGTTCTGGTAGTGGACTCGGTTCAGACACTCGAGAACGCAGAACGGGACCAGTCGCCAGGCTCGGTCGTCCAGGTGCGCGAGTGCGCCTCCGCTCTGGTGCGCTACGCAAAGGTGTCGGGGACCTCCGTCATTCTGGTCGGACACGTCACCAAGGACGGCACGGTCGCCGGCCCCAAGACCCTCGAGCACATCGTCGATTCGGTTCTCGCGCTCGAGGGAGAGCGCACCGGAACGGTTCGACTGCTCAGAGCGACGAAGAACCGCTTTGGGTCGTGTGACGAGACGGGCGTCTTCACTATGGGGGAGCGAGGTCTCGAGGCGGTGGGAGATCCTTCCGCGATGCTGCTGGCCGACCGGCGTACGGGTGTGTCGGGCTCGGTGGTCTTCTGCGGGCTCGAGGGAACTCGTCCGGTGCTCGTCGAGATCCAGTCTCTGGTGGCCGAAGGATCGCCGCCCAACATCCGGCGAGTGCCCATCGGTGTCGACGCCAGGCGACTGGCCCTGCTGGTGGGCGTACTTCACAGTCGAGCCGGGCTCGATCTAAGCAAGAGAGATCTGTTCGTTGCGGCCGCCGGAGGGTTCGTGATCAGAGAACCCGCCGCCGATCTTCCGTTGTGCCTTGCGATTCATTCCGCCGCTCGAGGCCAGGCGGTGGCAGAGGATCTGGTCGCGATTGGGGAGGTAGGTCTCGGCGGCGAAATCCGCCGAGTGCCTGGTCTCCCTCGTCGGCTCGCGGAGGCCGCACGCTTGGGGTTCCGTCGCGCCCTGGTTCCGCGCGGGACAAAGTCGGCGGTGCCGGCCCTCGAGGTCATCGAGGTGACCGACGTCGGTCACGCGCTCCACTTCGAACTCGACGAGGGAGCGGCAAACCTGGGTCTTCCGAGCCCCTAGAATGCGAATCGGCCGACGAAACGTCAGGAGATGGTGGCTGTCTCTCAGCAGAGCGGATCCCCGCGGGGCGGATCCCTGGAACAAATGGTGCAACAGGTCGATGGCCGTCCCTGCCAAGACACCGCGACCCGTGATCGTGTGGACCACGCGGCGAGGTGCCGGTGCATTGCACGGGTGCTCGTCATCTCGATTGTGCTGGCGCTGGCTGCGGGAAACGCCTTGATAGGCGTCGCGACGATCTGGGCGAAGACGAATGGTCCCAACTCAGCCAGACCGCGGCTTCCGGGCATCGACAACCTCGCGGCTGTGGACAACCGACTGTGGAGAGGAGCAGCTCCCTCGCGCGAGGGATACGAAGCGCTTGCCTCCCGCGGGGTCAAGACGATAATCGACCTACGAGCCGAAACTCATGAGGGCGGCGAACTCCCGATGGTCGAACGCCTGGGAATGGAACTCCTACGGATACCGGTGCGCGATGGACAGGCTCCGTCGTCGGAAGAAGTCAGGAGGTTTCTCAGCGCGGTCTCAGCAAGCGATGGCCGGGTGTTCGTTCATTGTGGGGCCGGGGTCGGTCGCTCCGGAACGATGGCTGCGGCCTATCTCGTTCAGAGCGGAGAAGCGACGTCCACCGAGGCTCTCGCCCTCAACCTCGCGGTGGGCCCGCCTTCGCTGGAGCAGGTCTCCTTTGTCAGTGAAATGGGGGACGGCTCCTTCGATGAACCATCCCTGCCGGTAACGGCTCTCAGCCGGTTTCTCGATGCGCCTCGACGTTTGTTTGCGCGCTTGAATCTTTAGAGGGAAGCTACGGACGCAACGGCTCGACGCGCCGAACGGCTGCCTGAACCTTGTCGAGCGTCGCATCTTCGAGACATCCGCGCAGCCTGCGTTCACCATTAATTCCAAGCGCGGGACTCAGCCTCAGAGAAACGGCGGTACCGCTCGACACTTCGATGGCATCCCGCTCGGCCCGGCTTGGAACTGTCCCGGCGCACGACTGCCAGAGCCTTTCGGCGGCGCTGGCTGTGCCGGCGCCGGAACTGGTGAAAACGTCTAACGAGACGATGCTAGAGGTGCCGTCGCGGATCTCATCGGGTCGATTCTGCGTCGCTCCCGCCAGCGCCAAAACACCGGCGACAAGAACCGCGGCCAGCAGGAGCTGTTGCGCGACGCGCACCACCGGTTTCCTTCGAGAGAACTCGGGGCCTGCGGCCTGGTCGCTGCGCTCGGGAAGGGCGATAGGCGAAAGGCGGTCGGCCAAACGCCGCTCCAAAACGGGGCCGCCGGTCCTGCGGGCCAGCTTTTCGATTCCCCACGCCAGCGCCGATATAACTACCCCGGCCCCCATCAGAACGGGAACGAAAACACCCGGCCCATCGACGTCGGTGAGCCACGCGAAGTGGCGCCGGTCTTGCGGAGCGGCCTCCTTGATCCGAGAGAGAACTCGCTCGTTGTCGAGACGCTCGATCGTGTCGAGTCGCCGGTCGAACTTGCGCAGACGATCGAGTATCGCGATTCCAAAGAGTGCCATCTCCGCAGCGATGAAGACGACACCCGCGATGAGTGCACGATTCCATTCCCATCTGTAGAGGTAAAGGAAGACGTATGCACCCGACGCAAGAGCGGTGAGTACGGCTACCGAGATCGCCAGCCTGCGGGCCGTCATCGCTCGTCCGATGCGTCTTGGTCGAGAGACACAGCCCCCGTGTCCCCCTCGACGATCACGGTCGATCCCGGCGGGAAGCGGTGGATTGCGTCGTGAACGCCGACGACGGTCGCTACCTGGAACTCGCGCGCAAGTATGGCGAGGTGTGAGAGCACGCTTCCCGTCTCGGCGACCAGACCGCCCAGCATCGGCAGGACACCGGCGAGTTGAGGGTCGAGCGTGCGAACGACCAGGACGTCGCCGGGACCAACGTCCTCCATGCGGGCCCGAGCGGTGCCTATCGCCCTGCCACCGCCCGCGCCCTGCGACCCCCCGCCGTTTCTGCCTGGGCTCTCCGCGACCACCGCACCGGAGGCCGTGAGCCTGAAGGCAGCCGGCAGTGGTGGCTCCGCTCGCCGAGGTGCCGAGTCGAGCTCGTGCGGTACCAGTCTCCAGAGCAGCGTTGCCTCGAGTTCGTCAAATCGTAGCTGCGCTATGTCTTCGGCAGCGCGCAGGGTTCCTTCCTCTGCAGCGCGTCGACCCAGCTCTCGGGCCAAGCGCGCCGACAACTCCTGCACGAGGCGCGCCGCAAACCTCAGCGACTCGCGCGCTGCGGCGAGCGGGTCGGGGTCAGAGGCGACGAGGGGCGGGGCCTGCGAAGTCGAAGGCAATTGCGGGGAAGAAGTGATCCCTGGAGGATAGAGCGCGAGTACCTCGGGGTAAGTCTCAATGATCTCTCGCTCGGGCACGCGCTCACGACGGGCCTTCAGAAGCAAACGAAGAGCGTTCGACGCCGCCGTCGGTGCGTGCGCATCGCCGGGCATGAGCATTCCTGCGAGTGCCTCGTGACCGTGGAGAGAAATGAGTAGCTGCCGCGAGCGAGCAAGCTGGTTGACCAGTTCCTTCTCTCCGAGCGCGCGCACTACTGGGATGGAAGCCAGTTCGTCGTAAACGCGCTCCAGGAGATCCTGGCTTATAACCGGCAATGCCGCGCGCAGGCGACCGACGCGCCACGCGGCAGCGAGGCGTCGCGCCGGGGGCCGGGGATCAATCAGGGCGAGCAGCGAGCGCTTGGACGGCAGCGCGCGCAGAAGTTCGAGGTCGGCAGCGGCGCGTCCGCCCACCGCCGTGACCACGGGCGAGGCCTCGATGCGCGTGGGCGACTGAACTCCAGCGATGATGAGCGCGCGTTTGAGGCCTTCCCGGAAGGGATCAAGCCATAGGTCCTGTTCGAGGGGAGCTAGCGGATCGGGAAAGGTCTCTGCTACCGGTCCGGGACCCAACACCGGTCCCTCGGCCGCTGCGCTCTCGGAGCCCGCCGTAACTGGCCGGCTCTGCAGCATCCACAGCTTGCCCTGTGCATCCTCGGCCCACTCGATGTCCTGTGGACCTCCGAATGCCTCGGATGAGCGACGCGAGAGGCGGGCCAGCTTGCGACGCCGCGCCCCGGTGAGCAAGACCCCATCGGGTCCCAGGTCGCGCTCGAGGACGCGGCCCCGCCGACTGAGCACGTAGCGCGTGTCGGTGGCCGTCCCGCTAACGAGTTGTTCGGGGGAACCGGAAACGGCGGCGACTACGATCCGGTCGCGCCTGCCGGTCAACGGGTCGGAGCCGAACATCACTCCGCCGACCGTTGCGTCCACCCGGAGCTGTATCAGTACGGCCATGGGAGCGGGTTCGGGCCGGAGTGGAGTCACGGCTGAGGCCAGGACCTCCTCGATCGCACTGAGAAGATCGGGCCAGGTAGCGACATCGGACACGGATTTGAACATCCCGGCCATCGAGGACTCGGCTCCGTCCTCGGCGACCGACGAGGAACGAACCACCACGTGGCGCGTTCCGCCGGATGACAGAGCTTCCCACCGGCGCCTGAGCTCCCGCCGAAAGTCCTCATCGGTCAGTGCCGGAGGTCCCCCGAACTCGGTGGTGAGTACAAAGCCGGGCAGAACGGGAAAATTGCCGGTGCGCGCCCTTGCGAGGTTGGACGCTTTGGGGCCGGCGAGATGCACGAGAGCCGCGCGCTCATCACTGATGTCGAGAAGCGCGGCCGCGCCGACGCCGCGTTCCTCAAGCGTCCGTATGGCGGCCATGCCTCCCTCCTTCTCCGTATGGGATGTCTAATGCAATCCGCTCGGCGCTCGTCTTATTCCTTCTGGTGCCGTCCTTCCGGTGTGATGCCGAGCCTAGATATCCGGTTCGTCGCTGTAATCCATCCACAAGACGACTACGGCTAATCCTTTCGGTGTAGGTGTGTGTACGTCGGATACTCCTCGAGTAGCGATCGGTCGAACTGAGAGCGACCGTGGGATCGGGCCGTCGTCGGACAAGTGGGTGGGGAAACCTTCCCGACGAGGCCGTCCAGGCTTAGGTGAGGGCCCGTCGTGGTACCCTTGAGAGCCCAAGACACTTCGGCTTTCAGGCCCTCAAGTCCTCGCGCAGCACGCGCTCTTCGCCTGTCTGAGAGCCTCTAAATCAACAGGAATCGCAGGAGGTAGTTCGCGTGAGTTTCGCAGTCGGCGACAAGGTCGTCTATCCACACCACGGTGCAGCCATCATCGAGAAGCGTGAGAAGCGTGAATTGATGGGCGAGAAGCGGGATTATTTCATCCTAAAGCTCGCATATGGAGAACTGACACTGATGGTGCCGATCGACTCGACCGAGGAAGTCGGACTGCGAGCGATCACCCCGGCCAAAGAAATGCCGAAGGTCTTCAAGGTTCTCAAGAAGAACGAGCCCACCACCAACACCACGAATTGGTCCCGTCGATTCAAGGCCAACGTCGAGAAGCTCAAGTCCGGCGACATCTACCAGGTGGCGGACGTGGTCCGGAGCCTCCACCAGCGCGATCAGGAGAAGGGCCTGTCCGCCGGCGAGAAGCGCATGCTGACCAAGGCTCGCCAGATTCTCGTGTCCGAGCTGACCTTCTCGAAGAACTGCAACGAGGAGGAGGCCGAGAAAATGCTCGACGAGGTGCTGGGATAGCCGACCGGGCTATCGGCTCGGTTGCGGCGATCGTCGCGGCGGGCGGACGCGGCGAACGGGCACGCGGATCAACACTCAAGCAATTTCAGCAGCTCGGTGGCCGGCCGCTCGTCGAATGGTCTCTCGATGTGCTTGCGTCCTCCGGATGTAATCCCATGGTTCTCGTCGTGCCACCGGAGTCGCTCGACGGAATCGGCAGCGCCCTCGGACACAGGTGTACGGTCGTCGCCGGCGGTGACAGCCGGCAGCAATCCGTGCGCAACGGCCTCCAACACGTCACCTCGGACTACGTTGTGGTTCACGACGCGGCCCGCCCCTTCGTTACCTCGGAGATGATCGAACGCACGTTGTCGTCGCTCGAGGATGCCGAGGGTGCGATCGTGGCAACACCTTTGGACGAGACCCTCAAGAGGGTCGATGGTGATGTGGTTGACGAGACGGTCAGCCGCGCGCATCTCTGGCGCGTGCAGACACCTCAGAGCTTTCGCACTGAGGCCCTGCGCGAGGCGCACGACAAGGCCGAGGCTGCGGGTATCGAGGCAACCGACGACGCGTCGCTCGTAGAGCGAAACGGGGGCCGGGTCGTCGTAGTGCACTCAACGCGCGCCAACATGAAGTTGACGTACCCGGAAGACTTCGTGATTGCGGAAGCGATACTGGGGAGTCACAAGAAGTGATCCGCGTCGGGACTGGATTCGACGTACATGCGTTCGACGATGACCGGCCGCTGATCATCGGCGGTGTTCTCGTCCCCGAGACGCCGGGTCTCGGTGGACACAGCGACGCGGACGTCCTGAGTCATGCGGTAACCGATGCGTTGCTCGGAGCGGTTGGTCTGGGCGACCTGGGTGCGCTTTATCCCGCTTCGGACGAGTGGCGGGCCGCATCGAGTCTGTCGATTCTGGCCGACGCAGTTATGCGAGCGCGCGCAGCCGGATGGATCGTGTCGAACGTCGATTGCACGGTCATTGCGGAGCGCCCGAAGCTCGGCGCCTTCAAGGACGAGATGGCGACGAATCTGGCTCACACTCTGGATGTCGAACCGGAAGCCGTGTCGGTCAAGGCGACCACGACCGACGGACTGGGGTTCACCGGGCGCGGCGAGGGCATCGCCGCGCAGGCGGTCGTGGTCCTCGCGAGCTCCGCCGGAAGGGAAAGTTAGTCTGAGTTCTATGGCTATCCGTGTGTACGAGTCCAGGCGTCGCGACGTGGTCGAGCTCGAGCCGCGCGACGAGGGCCGCATCTCGATGTACGCGTGTGGACCAACGGTCTACAACCTCATCCATGTGGGCAACGCGCGCACGATCGTCTGGTACGACCAGGTGCGTCGCTACTTGGAGTACCGCGGCTACGACGTGACCTACGTCATGAACTACACGGACGTCGACGACAAGATCATCGAGCGTGCCAAGATCGAAGGAATCCCACCCGAGGGTGTGACGAGCAAGTACACGCAGGCGTTCGAGGACGATATGAGCGCGCTCGGAACCAAGCCCGCCTCCCTCATCGTGCGGGCGACGGATCACATCGGCGACATGGTCGTTGCCATCCAGGGCCTCATCGACAAGGGTCTCGCCTACAAGGCCGAGGGGGACGTCTGGTACGAGGTCGAGAACTTCGATGGCTACGGCAAGCTGTCCGGCCGCTCGCTCGACGACATGAGGTCCGGTGATCGAATCGAACCGAGCCCGGGGAAGAAGCATCCCGTCGACTTCGCTCTGTGGAAGTCCGCCAAGGAGGGCGAGCCCTCGTGGCCCTCACCCTGGGGGCCGGGCCGACCCGGCTGGCACATCGAGTGCTCCGTCATGTCGACGAGGTATCTCGGGATGGGGTTCGACATCCACGGGGGCGGGCGGGACCTGATCTTTCCCCATCACGAGAACGAACTGGCTCAAGCGGAGGGTCTGAACGGTGGCGAGTTCGTGCGCTACTGGGTACATGCGGGACTCGTACAGATGGAGTCGGAGAAGATGTCGAAGTCACTCGGCAACGTCGTGCTCGCGCGCGACGTGATCGAGCAATATGGGGGAGAGACCTGCCGCTACTGGATGCTCGCGTCGTCACTTCGCAGCCAGGCCGTGTTCTCGGACGACACCCTCGACGACGCTGATCGTTCGCTCGAGCGGTGGCGGACCTTTCTGGAAGCCGCGGGACACGCTCTGGCGGAGGAGGCGCCGGCCGCATCGTCCTCCTACCGCCGGCCGCTAAGCGATCCCGGCCCGGAGGGGACGGGGGCCGAGTTCATCTCTCGTTTCCTGTCGTCGATGGATGACGATTTCAACTCGGCGAAGGCTTTCGCTGCAATTCACGACCTCGTCCGGGAGGGCAACAGGCTGATCGAGGGGGCACAGCGAGGCGACGAGGGCGAACGCAAGTCGCTGGCCGGGCTCCTCGAGGTGTTCCTCGAGCTGACGAGCGTCCTGAACTTCCGGCTTGAGTCCAAGCCGGAAGATTCGAAGCTCGTCGGTGGTCTCGTCGAGTATCTGCTCGAGTTGCGAGAGTCTGCTCGCTCCGAACGGGCGTTCGAGCGCGCCGATGAGATTCGCGAGCGCCTGACGGAGCTCGGTGTCGCGATCGAGGACACACCGGCCGGGCCTCGGTGGCGCGTGAGTGGCACCGGCCAGTAGACGCAGACCCGCCGACGATTCGTCCGTTCTGGCGGGTAGACGACCGGTGGTCGAGATGCTGCGCGCCGGCTCGGTTCCTGAACGAATTCTCATTGCTCAAGGCGCCGCAATGAAAGGCGCCCTCGGAGAGGTTCGCCGCCGGGCCGTCGCTCTCGGCGTTCCGGTTCGCATGGTTCCCCGTTCCGAGATCGACGATCACGCACCCGGGGTCAACCACCAGGGCGTCGTCGCTATCACGGCTCGCTACCGTTACACGCCGTTGGAGAAACTGCTCGAGAGGCCGGACCCAACTTTGTTGTTCCTTGACGGTGTCATGGATCCGCACAACCTCGGATCACTCCTACGAAGTGCCGATGGCGCCGGCTTCGACGGAGTCGTGATCCCCACACATCGAGCCGTGAGCGTCACCGGAACCGTGCGTCGCATCTCCGCCGGAGCGGCCGAGGTCGTCGCGGTGGCTCGGGTAAGCAACCTAGGAGCTGCGATCGATAGGGCGCGGGCGGCAGGAGTGTGGATCCTCGGGCTCGACGCCGGCGGGACGAACGACATCTGGTCGACGAACCTCGCCGAGCCTCCGGTCGGGGTCGTGTGCGGCTCGGAGGACAAAGGTTTGTCGAAGGGAGTCCGCGACAGGTGCGACGAGCTGGTCCGTATACCCCACAAGGGTTCGTTGGAGTCACTGAACGTCGGGGTCGCGGGGGCGATCGCGATGTTCGAGATAGCTCGAAGACGAGCCTCATCCGATACGCTTTAGCCTCCGCACGCGACGTCTCCTGGCGTCGATGTGGACTCGCCTTGGGGGAGTTGAGTGTCTAACGAGGGTGCCTTCACCGACACGGACGAGGGTCTGGTCGAGTTCGCCCGTTCCGGCGACGATGCCGCTATCGACGTGTTGCTGACCAGATACCGCCACTACGCGCGGGCAAAGGCCCGGTCGTACTTTCTGGCAGGCGCCGACAAGGAAGACATCGTCCAGGAGGGGATGATCGGCCTCTACAAAGCGATCCGAGACTTCGAGCCCGAGCACAACACCGCCTTCCGAGCCTTCGCCGAGCTCTGTATCACGCG
The DNA here is from genome assembly GCA_009379915.1 of Actinomycetota bacterium. Taxonomy (GTDB): domain Bacteria; phylum Actinomycetota; class CADDZG01; order CADDZG01; family WHSQ01; genus WHSV01. The sequence continues at coordinate 32,227 of WHSV01000030.1, forward strand.
CCAGATCATTACGGCCATCAAGACCGCGACGCGGCAGAAGCATCAACCGCTCAACTCGTACGTCTCCTTGAACCGGCCCCTTGGGAGCGGGGACGACGACGACCGTTCACTTGCCGACTCGATCGAGACCATCGAGGTTGCCGATCCCGCCGAGCTCGTGATCTCGGCCGAGGAGGTTCAGACCATCAAAGCCCAGATGGGAGAGGTGTTGTCTCCCTTCGAGGTCGAGGTGCTCGAGCACTACATCGACGGGAAGTCGTATCAGCAGATCGCGGACATGCTCGGCCGCCACGTGAAGTCCATCGACAATGCCCTTCAGCGCATCAAGCGCAAGCTCGAGCGTCACATCGCGCAGCACAAGGCGCTTCCCGCGTGACCTGGACTGCGCGCACCGATTCGACCCATCGATGCCTGAGACAACTCTGAGCATCCGGGCCCGCAAACCGGGCAGGACCAACCAAAGTTCGAGCGGAATGGGCTCCGTCCCGCCGGATCAGCGGGCTCCATGACTCTCCGGAGATTCAACCCCGCTCACCGAAGCAATTCCTCCGAAGACCGACCGAAGCGGGCGTTCCGCAGTCAGCCTCACCAGCTCCCCCTTTCGATGCTTGGTTTCGCTTTCGCGACCCAAGTCCCACTCGAAGCGATTACGCAGAGACACGTGTGACGGGTTCACACCGTTGGCGGGAGCGGTAAAGCGGGTACCCTCAGTGGAGGCCGGGTTAGCTCAGTCTGGTAGAGCAAAGCTCTTGTAAAGCTTAGGTCGTCGGTTCGAATCCGACACCCGGCTCGTTAGGCAGGTTTGCCCTTTAAGGAGTGATGGCTTGGCGTCGGAACCGTTGACGGAAGCGCGCGTACCCGTTGGCGATTCGGCCTGGGCCACGGCGCTCGCCCAACTGGACGAGGTCGCCGAGCTCATGGGCCTGGCCCCCGGAGTCCACGAAACGCTTCGCTCTCCCAAGCGGGCCCTGATCGTGGCGATCCCGTTCCGGCGCGACGACGGATCGACCAAGGTCGTCCAGGGTTACCGGGTCCACCACAACGTAACGAGGGGTCCGGCCAAGGGAGGGATCCGCTACTACCCGGGGGTCGACCTCGACGAGGTGAAGGCGCTAGCCATGTGGATGACGTGGAAGTGCGCCATCGTAAACATCCCGTTCGGTGGCGCGAAGGGCGGGGTGTCGGTCGATCCCAAGCACCTCTCGAGGGCCGAGCTCGAACGAATGACTCGTCGCTACGCGAGTGAGATTCTGCCGCTCATCGGACCGGAGCGCGATATCCCCGCCCCCGACATGAACACGAACGAAGAGATCATGTCCTGGATCATGGATACCTACTCCATCAACAAGGGTTACTCGGTCCCCGGCGTTGTCACGGGAAAGCCCGTGGCGATCGGTGGCTCAAGAGGGCGGTCGGGAGCGACGTCGCGCGGGGTCATGTATATGACGTTCTCGATTTTGAAGCAGCTGGGCGTGCCCGTCGAGGAGGCATCGATCGCCATACAGGGGTACGGCAAGGTTGGTGGTTTTGCGGCACAACTGCTGCACGACTCGGGTTGCCGGGTCGTCGCCGTCTCGGATGTCGCGGGCGGCCTATATCGAGAGAAGGGACTCGACCCCGAGGCCATCAACCGGTACAAGCGAGAATCCGGAACCGTCGTGGGTTTCCCCGGGGCCGATCCGATCAGCAACGAGGATCTCCTCGAGGTCGAATGCGACGTGCTCATCCCGGCGGCAATCGAGGGCGTGATAACAGCCAAGAACGCCGACCAGGTCAAGGCGCGCATGATCGTCGAGGCCGCGAACGGACCGATCACGTTCGAGGGCGACAAGATCCTCAACGACAGGGGTGTCTTCGTGATCCCGGACATCCTCGCCAACTCGGGCGGTGTCACGGTCTCCTATTTCGAATGGGTCCAGGACCTCCAGGCCTATTTCTGGAGTGAGGAGATGATCAACGCCCGGCTAAAGGAGATCATGGACGGCGCGTTCAAGGAGGTCTTGAAACTCCACGAGTCAAAGGGCCTCACGATGCGCCAGGCCGCCCACTGGATCGGCGTGGGGCGGGTCGCCGAAGCCCACCTCACCAGGGGTCTCTTTCCCTAGGGCTTGCGCTGCTCAGCACCGTGGCCGTTCTCCCTCTTGAAGCTCGAGCGGGACGAAACCCTCGAGGCGGGTCGTCTTGCGCCCGTGAAGGACGTCGTCGATCAACCCGTAGGCGCGCGCCTCCGCTGCGTCCATGAAGCGGTCACGGTCGATGTCGGCCTCAACCTGCTCGATCGACTTGCCGGTGTGCTTGGCGATGATCTCGGCCGCCCGCTTGCGCTGCGACAGAACCTCGCGCGCGTGGATCTCGATGTCCGCAGGCGCTCCCTCCATGCCGGCCGTGCCCTGGTGAATCATGATCTTCGAGTTGGGCAGCGCGAAGCGCTTGCCCGGTGCCCCGCCGGCCAGCAACACGGCCCCCATCGACATCGCCATTCCGACGCAGATCGTCGACACCGGGGGACCGATGTACTGCATCGTGTCGTAGATGGCGAGTCCGGCGTAAACGCTCCCGCCGGGGGAGTTGATGTAGAGGCTGATTTCCTTCTCAGGGTCCTCGCCCTCGAGGTGGATGAGTTGCGCCACGATGAGGTTCGCGATCTCGTCGCCGACCGGGGCGCCGAGCATCACGACCCGTTCGGCGAGCAGGCGAGAGTAGATGTCGTAGGCGCGTTCGCCGAAGGCGGTCTCGCCGACCACCATCGGAACGAGGTGCTGTGACCGCATGGGCGGCTCCCTTCGCGCTATGCTGCAACTAGTCGGTTGCAGGATAGGCCGATTCCAGCCATGCTGCAACCCAGTGATTGCAGTTAGCCGGCTCCGGGAGGACGAGGTGAACAACGAGGTCACTCGGGAGATAGAGCTTCCCGCAGAGGCGGCGACCGTGTGGGGCGCCCTCACGCGCGGCGAGCGGCTCTCGGCCTGGTTCGGCGCCGAGGTCGAGATCGAGGCGCGCCCGGGGGGCCGGGCCACCTTCACCTGGCCGGACGGCACCGAGCGCGCCGCCGTCGTCGAGGCAATCGAGCCGCGGCGACTGCTCCTGCTCCGCTGGCTACCGTTCCTGCGGAGGCCCGGCGGGAGCCGTCCTCAGACCCCGGGCCTCATTCGGTTCGTGCTGAGACCGACCCTCGGAGGCACGCGGCTTACCGTGACCGAGGCCAGGGTTTCGGACGAGCCCCCTGTGGATCTCGTCGGCCCCCACCGCAGGCTCGAGTCGCCTCAGTTCGAGGGCGGGACCGGCCCCCGGGGCCTCGCCCCCACCGGCAGGCGGCAGTGAACTCCATCAACCACGTCTTCAGCGCGCTGTCGGATGCCACCCGCCGCCAGGTCATCGAGCGCCTGGTCGCGCGCGGCGGGGCGAGCGCGACCGAGCTGGCGGAAGAGCTTCCGGTCAGCCGTCAGGCGATCGCAAAACACCTGTTGGCGCTGAACGAGGCGGGCCTGGTGACGTCTGAGCAGTCCGGGCGCCAGAAGCGCTACCGCCTCACGCCGCAGCCGATGGGCGAGGTGGTCGGTTGGATGGCCGAGGTCGGGGCGCAGTGGGACGCTCGTCTCGGCGCCCTGCGCCGCGAGGTCGGCGACGGCTGATCTTTTCTCCCGAGATGCAGTACCTCAAACCGTCTCAGGCAGCGCGACGAGCGCGCGATTCTGCGGTGGAGGGATAGTGAGGACGTTCATGCTGCGTTCTGGGTCGGAAGAGCGTGGTACTGCCTGTGGTCGACGAGGGCGCCGATGAATACTTTGCCCGCCCGGAGGGCGGGGTTCCGAGCCTCTCGCTCGGCGAGGCGCAGCGGAGCTCCGCCGAAGCCCAGAGTCCCAGTAGTCGTGGTGCGAGGCGATCTCGTAGTCGAGCCCGACCCGGTGATCTCGGACCCTGAGCCCGAACCCGTTGTCGTCTAACTCTTGAATGGCGAAGCTCGAGCGAATCGACACGGAGGAGGCGACATGGCGACCCCGGGCGGGCGCAGAAGTCATCGCTCCCGCGGGGGTATTGGGGTTTCAAATCTGATTTTCCGGCTCTGTAAATCGAGCTAAATGACAAGCGTGTACTTCGCCAGGGCTTAGAGTGTGGCCCATGGACGAACTATCTCAGCGAGACATCGAGATCCTCGACTTCGAGCGTTCCTGGTGGAAGCACGCGGGCGTCAAGGAGCAGGCCATCAGCGAGCGATTCGAGATGTCGGCAACGCGCTACTACCAAGTCCTCAACGAGCTGCTCGAGACCCCCGCCGCCCTGGCTCACGACCCGATCCTGATCAAGCGACTCAAGCGCCTGCGCAGTTACCGGCAGAAGCAGCGTGTCGCCAGACTGCTGGGGGCCGAGTACCAGTCAAGCCGGCGCTAGCGTGGAACCACCCGGGAGGTAGGCAGTGGGGAGGCATTCCTCTCCTCGGCAGTGGCGCTATTACCTCTCCATCCTCAAGTACGCCCTGCCCTGGATTCTCGTCGCTGTGGTCGGCGTGTCGGCGGTGTGGGCGGGGGTCGGCGCGCTGGGAGACGACGAATTGGACCCTTCAAAGGGTCCGGTGGTCGGCGAGTCCGAGGACCCGAAGCCGCGTGATGAGCCGACTATCAGAGCCACTCCGGTCGAGCCCGAAGGTTCGCCCGAGGAGCCCGAAGAGGAGATTCCACTCATCACCGAGGGCATGACAGTCCAGGTCCTCAACGGCACGACCGTCGGCGGAGTTGATCAGACGATGGCCGACCGTTTGGAAGGACTCGGCTTCCAGGTGGTCAACGTCGTTCCGGCCGCGATCAACTACACCGAGACCACGGTCCTCTGGTCCTACGCGGAGTCCGAGGATGCGGCCACGCGCCTCGCCGAGCGATTCGGCTGGCGGGTCAAGCCCAAGCCCGACAATCTCTCGACCCAGGTCGCTCTGCACATCGTCGTGGGGGCGGACGAGACCTAGCCGGCTTC
>WHSV01000120.1 GCA_009379915.1 Actinomycetota bacterium
GCTAGTGGCCGTCATCACGTCGCTGCATCCGGCGGCTACGGTCGCCCTCGCTCGCGTCGTTCTTGACGAGCGGATGGTCAAACAACAATTGGTCGGGGTGGTCTGCGCCGCGCTGAGCGTCACCCTCATTTCGCTCAGATGAGCGACTTCCAACCTTTGCTCGTCATGAGCGAGCGAGTAGCTCGTTCCGTCGAGAAAGGAGTTAGTTGAGCCTCGAGGTCTGACCCGAAAACGACGTGAATCCACGTGCTTTTTGGCCTCTACCTCAGCGATCTGCGGATCCCCTGAGCAAGAAGATCGCCGCGGCACGGGGACGAGGTAGCGCGGCAAAGAGTAAACTCGCTCAGCGCACGAGCCGGATTCAGATGGTTAGAGGGTGTGGGAAGCGAGCCCCGGCTCGCGGGTACCGGGGCTCGCATTAGTGGCCCAGCCTTCGCCCTAGAACTGGGTGCGCACCCACCTCACTCCCACAGCGTGAGGTGATTGCCTTCGCGCCGCCTCCGCTTCGCTTCCACCCGCCCAAACCCTCGAATACGCGCCAGGAGAAGAGCGTCGATGTCGAGTGAACCCGTTAGAGCAGACTCGCGGGGGGAACTCATCTGCGCTGGGAGAGCGAGTGGAGTCACCACAGCACCCCAACCTTCGTCGGTGTGTGGCCGGGTGCTTACTGCGAAGTTCTTCATGGCCCCATGATGGCCACGGCTCTTTCGGTGGTCTTAGGGTGTAGTTAAAGTCACGAGATTTTTTCGAGAAGTGCCGGGAACGGCGCTGCTTCGATGCCGATTTCCTCCATTTGTCGCGAATACGCCCCATACCATCGACGCGCTTCTCCATGTCGGCCGGCCGCGCTGAGCGTCCCGACGAGTTCCAGATAGGCTTGCTCGTCGAACGCATCGCGCTCGAGGATGCGGAGCAGATAGCGAACGGCGGCCTCATCGTCTCCCCGGCTGACGGCCCGCTCTGCGAGCGCACGAGCAACCTTCACGTAGCTGTCGCGGGCCTCTTCCCGGACCGCCACCGACCAGTCTTCGTAGGGGTCTTCCTCGAGGAAGTCACCCGAGTAAAGGGACTCGGCTCGCGTCAGGTGATCCATCGCCTCGGATTCGTCACCCGCTCGCTGGGATTCCAGCCCGGCGGCCACCTGTGCAAAGAAATCTTCGACGTCGACGCTGAGATGATCGAGGTCGATGCGCGCGTCGTTCTGATCGGCTGCGACGAAATGCCCCGGATCGAAACGTTTGTCTGGGTCGAGAACACCACGAAGCGTGGCGAGCGCGACCGAGAAGCGGTTTGCGACCTTTCGCGGCTCTTCGTCGGGCCACAGGGTCTCCATCAGGTACTCGCGCGTTACGGAACGACCTCGTTTTCCCACCAGGATCTTCAGCAGGTCGCGGGCCTTCTTCGACTGCCACGCCGTGCGAGGAACGGGTGTTCCGTCGCGCACCACCCTGAATCCGCCGAGCGTCTGAATCTCGACCGTTCCGACCGTCTGGTTCTGAAGCGAGTGAAGCAGGCCTGCCGAGTTCACCGTCCCCAGCCTGACTCCGCATTCGCGTAGGAAGCGTTCTGCGCGCTCGGCGCGGGGCGTCGTGCGGGGCTCGCCGCGAAGGTTGGCGATAGCGAGTTCGACGCCCGCCTTGCCGAGCGGGTTGCCGATCTCGCGCCACACCGTTCGCGCCTGGTCTAGAAGCCGTGCGCCTTCGGCGTCGTCTCCACAGGTCATTGCGCGTAGCTCGAGCGCCTCGGCAAGTCCCGCGCGATCGCGGCGTGTACGCGCTTCCTGTGCGGCCTCGACGGCCTGCTCCTGTGCCGCTTCCTGCTTGCCCTGCGCGGCGGACACCCACCCCGCAGCCAGCATCGCGGGCACCCGTTCCAGCCCCACGGCCAGCGCCAGAGCTCGGCCCGCAAGCTCCGCTGCGCGTTCCGGATCCTCGGTGGCGAGAAGCCGCGCCAGACCGGACAGCGACGGCACGAGTGCCTGCAGGTCCTTCGGTTCTTCGGATTGAGCGATGGCCTCCTCGTACGCCGCGCGCGCCAGCGCGTTCTCACCGCGCTCTCTGTGAATGTCGGCAAGCGTGCAGAGCGGATACGACACGCGCCTCGAGTTTGCGCGTTGATACAGAGACTTTGCGGCCTCGTTGTCTGCAATGGCTTCGTCGAGTTTGCCTATGTAGAACTTCACCTCGCCCCGGTTGGCGAGAGCGAGGGCCTGGATGATCACGAAGCCGGCAAGGTCCGCAAGCCGAATCGCGATATCCAACTCGTCGAGAGCTTCCGGATATGAACTCTCCTCCATGTGATGCGACGCGCGGTTGGTCCTTACGCGCGCGATCAACAGCACATCGCGCGTCCGCTCTGCATGCTCGAGTGCCTGAATGTAGTGGGCGTCGTTGGCTCGTCGGTCACCCTCCATGGCGGCGAGCAACGCTAGGATCGTGTGCGTCACGGCAAGCGCCTCGGAGTCACCCACCTCTCTCGAAAGAGTCATGGCTTGCTCGGCCTTCTCACGACACATCTTTGCTTCACCCTGCATCCAGTGAACGGTCGCGGTCCAAGCAAGCAACATCGCTTCGTTGCGGGGATCCGATCCGTCGAGGCGCGCGCGTTCGAAGGTCGCCATTGCCTGATCCGGTTCCGAGCTCAAGTAGTGGATGAGAACCATTCGCCAAGCGATGTCGGGTTCGAGATGTTCGGAGTCGCGGGCAACGTGCTCGTAACACGCAAGGGCCCCCACCCAGTCACCCCGTACCTGCAGCGCCTCACCCTCGAGTTGGTGAGTACGAAGGCCACGCAGCGCGAGTGGGACTCGTTCGATCGCTCTGATCAGAGAATCCACCGCCCCGTGAGCCAAAAGAGTGGATCCGTGCTGTTCGAGGAGACGAGCGAGGCCCTTGTGGTCGTCCATCGCCTCGAGTGACTTGACCGCCTCCTCGATGTATCCGTGACCCTCGAACCAGCGCGCCGCGGTGCGGTGAACCCATCTGAGCTCGTCGTCACCCAGCGGCAGTCGTTCGCGCGCGAACTGGCCGAGTGGCGCATTGAGGGTGAACCATTCCTCGTGTCCCGAGGGCTCGACGAACAGCCCTCGCCGAGCCAGAGCGGTCAGCAACTCGGCCGCATTCGGAATACCGAGGTCCTCGCAAACGCCGGCCGTAAAGCGGTCGAGCACGGCCATCTCGCGCACCAGCTTGCGGACCTCCGGGGACTCGCCCTCGAAGACCTCTCGGGCCAGGTAGGCGTAGAGCGGCCCGCCACTCCCGGTCACGCGCGCGAGGCGACCGGCGCGCTCCTCGATCGGGCTCGTCTTGAGGGATTCCAGGGTGAGTCGCACGGCGGCCGGCCACCCTCCGGTAACCCGCTGGAGTTCCGGAGCGAGCTGGACGGCCGAATCATCAACGGAGGACCGGAGCAACGACTCGAGCTCATTGAGGGTGAATGTGAGCTCGGCCCCCGTGACCTCGAGCACCTGGCCCTGCCCCCGCAATCGCTCGATCTGAAAGGGCAGCTCGTAACGACCGGCGAGCACCAGGTGAAGAGTCGAGGGGGCCTGGCGGCAGAGCTCGTCGATCACGCGCGCCGAAGCACCGCCGTGCCCGAGCTCGTGGAAGTCGTCGAGAATCAGGACCAGATCTCGCTTCAATTGGCGATAGAGCATTTCCGACAGAACCGCAGCGAAGGCCCGGGCCCGGCCCGCCTCGTCACTCGCGGAGTCGGGGCCGCTCGAGCCGATCATGCCTGCCGCTATCTCTCCGGGGAGGTCGGGCACGCGCAACCGAAGCGCCGCGAGGATTCCGAGGGCAAAGCTCGGAAGGCTTCGGTCCTCGGGAGTGACCGTGTACCAGGCCGGCGTGATTGCACTCGACCACGATCCCAAGAGCGTTGATTTCCCGAAGCCTGCGTCGGCGATGACGGTCGTCAGTCTCCGGCTCGTCACCTCGGTCAGGAGATTTTCCAGGCGCGGCCGATCCAGAACGGGTGCGCCCCGAACCGGCGGAATTATCTTGGCGGTAGCTACGTGCGGCTCTGGCGCCCGGTTGTCCATCCACCCCTTCGATTCTTAGTAGGCCTGTCCGCCCCCGGCTCGACGTTATAGGAGATGGGGATGATTCGACAGTCCTCATGTGAGCAGGCACTACCATTGGTGGCAAGTCCGCGTTTGCGACGAGGGAGTGACATGTCCCAGCGATTCGAACAACAGGAGCCCACGATCGTCATGCCGGGTCGGCCCGGCCCCGACGGTCCCGAACCCGAGGGCGAGGAGCAGAGTGAGAGGGTCGAATCGCCGGCCAAGGTGATGCGCATCGGAGCCATGGTGCGGCAACTGCTCGACGAAGTGCGGCAGGCCCCTCTGGACGATGCCAGCCGCACGCGCCTGCGCGAGATTTACGAGACCTCGGTCAAGGAACTCTCCGAAGTGCTGTCGGATGAGCTCCGCGAGGAGCTCGAGCGCCTGCATCTTCCTTTCGGCGACAACCAGGTGCCGAGTGATGCTGAGCTGCGGATCGCGCACGCTCAGCTCGTCGGGTGGCTCGAGGGCCTGTTCCATGGAATCCAGGCCATGCTGTTTGCGCAGCAGATGGAGACAAGGGCTCGTCTCGACGAGATGCGGCGCCCCGGCCTTCCCCCCGGTCGACAATCGGGCGAACAGCAACCCGACCCGCATGGGGGCACCTACCTTTAGAGGACGGAGGACCAGTCCGTCCACAACAGCAGTACGACCATCAGTCCCACCGTGAACACGAGATCGTACAGAACCATAAGAGTCGGCAGCGCGATCTCGAGCGCTCGCTCGAAGCGACCAAGGGTCCATCCGACGGCCGCAGCGACGAGCACAGCGACGGCCATACGGCCCCCGCGCACTACGGCGCTGACCACAACGAAGGAGAACGGATCCATGTTCGGCCCCGCCTGGAGGCCGAAGACCTTGTACGGAACTCCGCTGAACGGCTGGTGAATAAGGCCCAGTGCCCCGGATTGCTCGAGCCACGTAGCGGCCGAGTCGCGCATCGGGTCGGTGACGAGCCACGCCCTTTCGAGCAGCAACGGCCCGGCGAAGGTGAGAGAAAGAATATAGGCCACCAGCCCACCGCACACGGAACCGGCAAGGGTGCTACGAACGAGAACCCGAGCTCGCCGCGGCGCGACGAACGCAAGTGGAACGAGAACGAACTCCGGGATGATGGACCACGCGAAACCTTCGAGAAAGCCCCATAGAAAGCACAGCCAGGGGGCGGTCGGGGATTCGGCGAAATCACGCGACCAGACGAGCAGTGTTCGGCGACGGCGGATGGTCGTTGAGTTCATTGATCGGCCTCCTAGGCGGTCAGAGTCAGTAGCGTGTAGGCGAGCGGCAGCACCACGAGCAGAGAGTCGATGCGGTCGAGCACACCCCCGAAACCGGGAAGGCACGTGCCCGCATCCTTCACACCGAACTGGCGTTTGATGAGTGACTCGACGAGATCTCCCCAGATACAGCCGGCGGCGACGACGATCGGCAGAGACCATGCGACCAAGGGGTTGAGCCCGCCGGGGAGCGCGAACGACATCAGCGCGAAGCCGCCGAGGGCTCCAACGAGGTTCCCTGCCGCGCCCTCCCACGTCTTGTTGGGACTGAGTGCCGGAGCTAGCTTGTGCCGACCGAAGCCCTTACCCAGACAGAAGGCGCAGACATCGCTCACGGCGACCGATGTTCCGAGAGCGATGAGAATTCCCCGCCCGCCATCGATGTGCCTTTGAATCAGAAGGAAGTACGCGAGTAACCAAGGTATGTAGGCGAAACCCAGCGCCGCGTAGGCGAGGTCGCGTGCGCCCGAGCGAACGTCCTGCCTCAACAACGCCGGAACTGTTGCCGCTAGCAGCAGGATGGGGGGCATCGCACGCCAGACGGTGATAGACGATAGCAACACCGGTGCGCTTAGCAACCCCGCGACATACAGGGAGAGACGATAGTGCCGCGGCAGCTTGGTTAGCGCTGCGTACTCTCTAATGCCCTGCGCAGCGATCGCACTGATGAACAACAACGCGAACACCGTCGGACCCATCGCAGCAGCTCCGTATAGGGGCGCAGTTATAGCCCACGTCCTCCAGCGAAGAAACAGCGTGCGGCCGGTGAGTCGGCGAAGATGATGCCGCTCCGCAACCAGAATCAGACCAAGACCTCCAGCGAGCGCAATCGTCAGTCGCTCGGCGGCGGTGACGAACAGATCTCCGGTCGCGAACATCGGTGCCGCACCTCCTTCATCCGGACCACGAACGTCACCGAGCTCCCCACGCACAACACCAGAAGTGCGATCTGGAAGGCGAGTGCGGAAGCGGTGAGAGCGGCGATGACTCCCCCCAGCGATATAACCGCCACACGGTCCGCCTTGCCCATGGGCCCGGCATAGCTTCTGGTCCCGGATGCGCTTACACCACTCATGCCGGCCACGGATACGAGAAGCGTGAGGGTCATGGCGGCGAGAACGAGTTCGGGAGGTGCGACGGCCAGGGTCGAGGCGATCAGTGCGATGTCGCTGACGCGATCGCACACTTCGTTGAGCGCGGCTCCGAAGTCCGAGATTCTTTTCGTACCTCGTGCAACGGAGCCGTCGAGAGCATTCAGGGCAAGCCGTGTGAGACCGAGAGGCGCGACCAGAATCCAGAGGACCGGTGCCTCGAGCAGGGCTCCTGCGACGATCACTCCCGACGCACCGGTGCTTGCGACGATTGCTGCATAGGTCAGCGCGTCGGGTCGTACCCGGCGCGCAACAAGGACGTCTTCGGCACGACGCAACCGGGAGACAAACCATGGTTTGACTGCATAGAGACCTGTGTTCATCGCGCCCCCTTGGACATGAGCTGCTGCGTTGCCTCATGCTCGGAGTAGCGAGAGGTGAGAGGGCAGACTCACTCTTGCTTGGATGTGGGGCGCGACTACCCAGATTGCGTTAGGTAGTTGCGGAAGACTTTGCCCGCCTGGAGGGCGGGGTTC
>WHSV01000121.1 GCA_009379915.1 Actinomycetota bacterium
CAAAATGGGGGGTCTTAATGGACGACGCGCTTCAGGGTTGCGATTAGCTATTTTTGCTAGCCGTCTTTGCGCGATTACTGATTTCAATGTCCGCATATGACTACGTCACCACGCGCACTCATGCGCGCACGTAAAGTCATTTCGCAGCTAAAAGCCCGAAAAAGGGGGCTCGCTTGAACCGCTGCTCGTATCATCCAAACGGACTAGCTGCGACAAGGGGTCAAAGCGCTTGACTCAGCCACAGTCCCTAAAGTGGACAAAGTACCTCTTCCCCCCACCACCCTATCCAGGCGTGCTACCAGGTGATATTCCAGTAATCGGGCAGTGCAGTGGGCAGTGGGGATGGTTCTCGACACTTCGACTAAGTGAAGGGTACATGGGCGAGGCATTTCAGCTTGAGCAACAACGCGATACCGCAGAAAAGGCTTCTGCTGACCTCGCGCGTTTCGTCATGTCGATGCACGAGCTCGTCCAAGCGGACGATCGGGACGAGGCGATCCGCTCGGCGGTCCGCCTTTGCGGCATCCAGTTCGATGCGCCCGCCGCGGCGTGGCACGCCCTCCCGGGCGAGGAGGTCTCGCTCCTCCACGCAACCTACGGTTTGGACATCGACTCCAGGCCGGTGCTCGAGTCCGAGCTGGGACTCGTGGCCACCAGCGACGAGTCGAACCTCGCCGACCTGAGACGCCGCTTCGGGGTGGTGAGCGGACGACCCGGCACCATGCTTCTGAAAGCCCGAGACGTCATCATTCTCGTGGCCTCCTCCGAGGACGATCCCACGCCGCCGTTCGGTCTCGAGCCCCTGATATCCCAGATATTCGAGCTCGTCGACGAAGCGGCACGGTCGCGCAAGCGGGGTGAGAACCTTGATATCAGCCTGGCTCTCACGGCGCACGAGCTGCGCAGCCCTCTCCTGTCGGTCAAGGCCGCCATCGAGACCTCCCTCTTGGACGACGCCCCAACCGGCCGGAGCGCGGGCATAAACGGGGGCAACAACCTCACAACGGAACTGATGACCCGCGCTCAGTACGAGATCGGTCACCTGGCCGAGACGTGCGAAACCCTGCTGTTCTGGGCCGTGGACGACAACGCCCTTGAATTCGACCCGGTGGATCTCGCGCAGACCGTGACCGCTGCGATACAAGCCTGCAGCCACGAGCGCAACTTCCAGGCGATCGTGTTCGAACGTCCTGACGAACGGATCAGCGTGCCGGGCAGTCCAAACCACCTTCGGGTTGCAATCAGCAATCTCATCCGCAACGCGCTGTACTACTCGCCTCCAGGAGAAGCCGTAGTAGTCGGTATCGAGCAGCTGACCCGCAGCATCCGCATCACCGTCACAGACAAGGGCCCAGGTGTACCAAAGGGCCAGCACAGAAGCATCTTCGATCCCTTCGTTCGAGGGCTTGGCAGCACGAGTCCTCGCAGCGGTCGCGGGCTTGGGCTCTTCATAGCCAAGAGGGTTGTCGAGGGCCACAGCGGACGGATCTGGACCGACACGCGCGAGCGTGGCGCCAAGTTCGTCATCGAACTACCCCGAGCTAAGGAGTCCGCATGACAACCAAGGTCTTGATCGTCGATGACCACGCGCTATTCGCAGACGCTCTCGAGCGAGTGCTTTCGAACCAGAACATGGAGCTCCGCCTCGTAAACACTGCGACCGAAGCGATGGAGGCGGCTCCCGTATGGGGGCCGGAAATCGCTCTTGTCGACCTCGGACTCCCGGACATGTCCGGCGTGGAGTTGGGCGAGAAGCTCATCGAAATGCTTCCCGAGCTCAAGATCCTCGCGGTCACGGCGATGAACGAGCCCAATGCGCTCCGAGCAACAATCAAGGCCGGCTTTCACGGCTTCATCACCAAGAGCATGCCGCTCCAGCAGTTCGTCGCCTCGATAGAGACCGCTCTGAGTGGTCAGATGGTGATCCCCCACAAGCTCGCCGCGCCGGCGGCGGGACAGATGTCGGCCGAGGAACGGCAGGCGGCCCTGCTCATCAAGCAGCTGACTCAGCGCGAGCTCGAGGTGCTCACTCTGCTCGCTCGGGGCGCCGGTGGAGAAGAGATCGCGCAGACCCTCAGCGTCAGTCGCAACACGGTGCGGAGCCACGTACAGAACATCCTGACCAAGCTTCAGGTGCACTCGCGCCTCGAAGCCGTCGCCTTCGCCGCTCGTCACAACGTGGTCAAAGTGTCGCACTCTTCGCTCGAACACGCGTAGCACATCATGCAATCGTCGCAGTCCGATTACGTCGCGGGAGCCGTGTTCCCCCATGCGGCGCTACGTAGGGTCATCGAGACATCACCGAAGAGAATCTGAGGGACCGCATGATCAATGTGTTGATCGCCGACGAGCACTCACTGTTTCGTCAGGCAGTCCGTAGCGCTCTAGAAACCGAATACGACCTGACGGTTGTGGCCGAGGCAGCGGACGGTCTCGAAGCCGTCGAGGCAGCCGGCATGTCTGCCCCAGATATCGCTCTGATCGACACCGATTTGCCCAAGTGCAATGGGATCGATGCGACACGAACGGTGAGAGAGCGAGTTCCCGGATGCAAGGTGTTGGTTCTCTCGAACCACCAGGACCGGGCCGCGCTGTTCAACGCGATACAGGCAGGAGCCAGCGGCTACCTGACCAAGGCGATCCCACTCGCAAAGCTCATCGAAGCCGTTCGCGCTGTGCTGCGAGGAGAGACGATCGTGCCTCCGGCGATGCTCGGCGACCTGCTGTCACAGCTCGTCCAGTCGAAGGAACAGCAGAACGATGTGATACGCCGGCTTTCACGGCTCACGCGCAGAGAGCGCGAAGTCCTGGCGCTCTTGGTCGAGGGGGCCGACAACGACGTCGTCGCCCAGCGTCTGGTAATCAGCCCGGAGACCGCCCGGACTCACATCCAGAACATCCTGGGCAAGCTCGACGTTCACTCCAGGCTCGAGGCGCTCGCCCTAGTCCTGCGGAACAACATCGTCAAGGACATGATCCTGGCCTAGCGCCCGCGAGGCTAGAAAAAGCCAAACCCAAAGGCAAGACCGGCATCAAAAGGGGCGAAGTTGATGCCTGGGTGGCCTGGTAGGTCGAATTCGGTTCCTTGCGGTGGCCGGAGTGGGCTTGGTTCCTTCTGTGACCATGAAGGGTGCTCCATGCGACATATGGCGGTCACAAAAAGCCAGGGTCTGTCACTCCGGGACCCATAGGGGCGCGTGCGGCGATACCTGAGGGTCCGGGAGTGAAGATCGAGCCTCAGCGGGCCCCGCAGAGCCCGCCACCCGACCAATTCCCCCCGTTGGCGCCGCCTTTGGCTTTGGACCAGAATGTCTAGGTCGCTTCGCTCCAGCGATCGACATTCATTTCGTGTACTTCCTCGAAGATCATGTCGAGATTGCGCGTCAGCACCCACTTCGGATAGTGCGTCTCGAACTTGGAGCTGTCTCCGATCCACCAGATGGCATCTCCGGCGCGCATGACGCTGAGATAGGACCAATTCATCTGCTTGCCCGTGAGAGCCTGGACCCGGTCGATCGCCTCGACGATCGAGAAACTGATCTTGCGGCCGCCGCCGATGTTGTAGACCTCGGCGGGTCGTGGATTCTTCGAGTACTCGATGAAGGCCGTCACCAGGTCGGAAGCGTGCATGAGGTCGCGCACCTGCTTGCCCTTGTAGCCGTAAACGGTGAAGTGCGTTCCGCTGATGACGCAGCGCATCAGGTAGGAGAGCAATCCGTGGTGCGAGGTCGCCGACTGGTGCTTGCCCGCCAGGGTCCCGGTTCTGAAACAGACCGTGTTGAGTCCGAAGGATCGTCCGTACTCCTGAACCATGAGGTCGGCCGCAGCCTTGGAGGCACCGAACACCCCGTGATGGCAGGCATCGATCGACATGTCCTCTCTGATGCCGGCGTGGTATCGGTTGCCGGACTCGATGTCGTAGCGTGTGTCGAGCTCGATCAGGGGAAGGGAGTTGGGCGCGTCCCCATAGACCTTGCTCGTCGAGGTGAATATGAACGAGGCCTCGGGTGCGAACTCACGCGTGGCCTCCAGGAGATTCAAGGTGCCGAGCGCGTTGACCGCGAAATCGGTCGACGGCTCGCGTTCGCCCCAGTCCCTCGACGGCTGGGCCGCGGCGTGGACGACGACCTCGACCTCCCGGCCGTAGATTCGGAACACGTCACGGACGGCTTCCCGGTTCCTGATGTCCACCGAGAAATGCCAGTATCCGCTGCCGATAGACCGCTCGAGGCGATCCACGTTCCACAGGGTCGACGCATCGGCTCCAAAGAACAGCCGGCGCATGTCGTTGTCGATACCGACGACGTCGTAGCCCGCCGCCGCGAAACGTTGCGAGGCCTCGGAACCAACCAGGCCCCCGGACCCCGACACGATTGCTACAGACAAGATGTGTCCTCCCATTCGGCGCCTACCGCGCGGCACCACGGGGACCTAGTCAATGCTTTGTCTTGGGGGGCCGCATCGGTTATCGCCCGTAGAAGGTCTACCGTCCGAATGTGAAATTTCGTTTGGCCCGCAACTAAGAGCGCAGCTAGGGGCATTGTTGGCAAAAAAGCCAGAAGCCTCATCCCCAATCAAAAGCCGCCCACCACAGGCATCGATACTCCGTCGCTGCTTCTGAAACGAGCTTGAGGTTGGGACTCGGTCGGGCTCGCCGCCGCTAGACCGGAGGCTCGGGGTCGTACTGGATGTAGCGCCGCACCTCTCTGGCACGGTCGATCGAGACGAGCCGGGAGATGAGATGCAGGGCGATATCGATCCCCGCCGACACCCCGGCCGCGGTAATCACGTCACCGTCGTCGACGAACCGATCGTCGGGGCGAACCTCGACCCGGTGTCCGAGTTCGCCGAGCCGGTCGAGCGACCCCCAGTGGGTGGTCGCGGGGCGGCCGTCGAGAAGGCCGGCGTCCGCGTAGACGAGCGATCCGGTGCAGACGCTCGTCATCAGCCGAGCATCCGCCGCAGTCTTGCGCAACCAGCCGCCGATCACCTCGTCACCGATTTGGGATCGAGTACCCCGGCCCCCGGGATAAACGAGAACGTCGATGGGTGGAGCCGAGTCCCAGGTGTGGTCGGGAATGACCTTCAGGCCCTTGGCGCAGGTGACGACACCGTCGTGCTGCGCGACCGTGAAGACCTCGACGTCGTCGGCTGGATGGTTCTTGGACCAGGCGGCCAGGACCTCCCACGGTCCTGCCCAGTCGAGTTCCTCGGCGCCGTCGAACAACGAGATGCCGATACGCGTAGTCATGGCATTGGTCTATCAGACAAACGCCGGCCGCCTCAAAGCCTCGCCGACGGTCCCCCTCGGGTGCCCCCCTATGCGTCTCCGAAGCTGAAGATCCGGCCCTTCGCCGTGACGATGACGTAACCCTCTCCGCTCGGCGTCGCCGCGAGCCCCACGATCGGAGAGCCGAGCCTCCTACCGGCGACGTCGCCGAGCGAGGTCGCGCTCCCGAAGGCACGAACTCGTCCCCTCTCGGTCACGAGCCAGTAGCCGTCGGTCCCGTGGTTGTCGCCGCCCGCGATCCTGCTGTTCTTGGCGTTTCCGCGGTGGGTCGCATCGCCGAAGGCGAACACCCTGCCGTCGGTGGCGAACAGCCAATAGCCAAGCCCGGTCGGCGTGGCGGCAATTCCGGTCATCGTCGCGCCCGCAGACCTTGCACCACCGTGTCCCACGGCCTTTCCGAATGACAGCACGCGGCCGGACCGAGTCAATATCCAGTAACCCCTGCGGTTTGCGGTCGAGCTCATGCCCACGACCCTCGTCTTGTTGCCCTTGACCGAGCCCTTCATGACCGCGTCTCCGAAAGCCATTACTCGTCCGTCCGAACGCAACAACCAGTAGCCGGCGCCGCTCGGCGTCGAGGCAATATCGACCACGGGACGTTTGAGCCACGTTTGCGCCTTCGACCCGTAGTAGGAGGTTCCGTGTGGGAAGACCGCGCCGTTGCCGGCCGCAGCCCAGTGCCCAACGGAGCCGGGATGCGCGGCCACGCCCGCGATCATCGAGCGAGAGGGACTCCAGAAAGTGGTGCGCTTCCTGGCCCCCTTCCAAGTGAAGCTGAAGTGGACGTGGTCGTCGTGAGGATGGCGCAGGCCACCGCCGCCGGGCGCGACGCAACCTCTCGGCTTCTGCCTGCAGTAGACCCGCCAGCCACTACCCGGAAACCAAATCCTGCGATTGAAGATGATGTACATGACGCCGAGCCGGTGAGCCATGGCGTAGCCGTTGCCGTAGGAATCCTTGGCGAAGAGCCATTCGAAGAGATTCTCTGCGGCGCGCTTCTGTGAGGCAATGCGAGCGTTGATGCCCCAGTCCCAGGCTCGGCCCTCTTTGTGTTCGCTCGTGCCACCCACGTTGCAGGGGCGGCCGATCGAGCCGTAGCCGGTCCCGGGGTAGGCCCTCAGCACGAGACTCCGGAACCGCTCGACTCCGGGCTTGGCCGACGGACTGCACTTGCGCTGCCCCTCGTAACCGGGCTGCGGATCGATAGCCGGGCCCAGCTTGGGCTGGGAGGGCTTCGCCGCTACCGCGCCGGGGACCGCGGCCGCGAGGACCGCCACCGCCAGGACCGCGGAGATACGTGACTTCAGCATGTCGGGATTCGTGACCTTTCGGGGTGCAATCGGGTCCCGGCACTCTACGACCGGGCGCCCCCACGATCTAGGTCGGCGTCTCGCCGGGCCGGCTGAAGCCGCGGCGCGCGCCGGGCGGGGTCGATTACGGTTCGTCCCGGCTCTAGGCTTCGGCGGAGCTCTGGGCTTCGGCGGAGCTTCGCTGCGCCTCGCCGAGCACAAAGCTCGGAA
>WHSV01000122.1 GCA_009379915.1 Actinomycetota bacterium
CTGTCAGACCCACCAAGGCAATCCCCTTCACGGACCAAGGCAATCCCCTTCACGGACCAAGGCAATCCCCTGGATGGTCGTCGAAGATGTCAAAACCCCCGATCCGTTCCTTCCTGACCTCGGCATATTTCAAGGTGGGTGTGGCTCATTCCTCGACTTGAAGCACGTACGTGAGCTCGGCCCCGTGGTAACTGGCGGTGACTTCCCAGCATCCGGGCTCTGGGAGTCCGAGGCCAACGAGGATGAAGTTCTTGATGTCGCGATTGAAGGAGGGGACTCCGCCTTCTTGAACCACAGTGGGAGCGGACCCGTCGAGATCTACTGCTGTAAGGGTGTTCTCCGCATCACCGGAGAAGTCCTCGCCCTCCGCGGTCGAGAAGTTCTCGCTGAACCACAACGTCTTGTTACCCACACTGCCGTCTGAATCAATAGGTAGATCCCTCTATACAGCACCGTTCGAATCGAGGATGGTCCAAAGCTCGGGGTTCCGTACCAGACTGACGCGAACGGCTCGGGCTCGAGCGGAGGCTTGGGCGGATACGGTTCCGGGGGCACGAAGCCGGGCTGTGGAGGAACGGTCACCGGACAGCTGTTCGGGCCGGCCGCCGAGGCTGGGTTCAAGCCCGGGGCCGAGGTATCCTCTCGCTCGCCGATACCCCCGCAGGGCCGAGATCATCAGGACGCCGACCAACCCAGCGATGATCGTCCTCATTAGCAATCGCTCCTCTGTGGCTCCTCCATCTTCGTACACCGCTCGGCGCCTTTGGGTTCCTGCAGGGGATCGCCTGCGAACTCACTGCAATCCTTGCACCTTCAACCAGGGATCGTCCCATTCTCACGAGACATGACGCTCCGCAGCTCACTCGGGTCAGCTGGGGGAGAGCCGCATTTCCCTGGTCGGGATCAAGCAAGCGGAGCCTATGGAGGGGGAGGTTCGCCCACCCCTAAGCTTTAGGGGCGGACCAGCCAGACACGGACTCCGGTTCGCGCACCTGGCTATTTAAGACCACATCTTTGCTCTTGTGCGAACCGAGGCAGGGATCGCGTCCAGGCGCTCGTACCGGCCTACGAGAGTGGATTCGTTACGCCGGGAGCCACCTGATGGCCCCTACACGGGCAGACCCCAGAGCCGGCCCTGGGTATTCGTGCATGGAGGAAGACGACCGGGAAGGGGTCTAACCGATGTCTAGAATCGCAACCATCATGTCAGATGGCAACTGTCGGCCTGCGCAGAGCGATCGTGAAGAGGGCGATCCCGTGCAAGATGCCGAGCCCCATGATCGGCGTGAAGATCTGCTTGAGGATCGCAGTGTCGGCCAGTAGCCCCAACACGAATCCCGCCAGACCTATGTTCACCGCGTAGAACATCACGCGGACGGCCGCCGGTTTGACCTCGGATGCCGCGGTACGCACCTGCGCGAACAGTGAGTTGGTCATGACGCCGACGAACATCATGTGGTCCAGTGCCAGGATCAAACCCGGTCTCACCTCGTCCAAATCGCCTTGGAAACGCGCTATCAGGTAGATGAAGAACACGATGTTGAGCGCCAACCACAAGACGGTCGGAGCCGCGATGAAGCCTGAAGGCACGTTCGCGCTATCGAGTCGACCGAGTCCGGGCCATAGACGCTTCACGAAGATTCCCACACCGATGACCTCGAACGGCAGGCTCAGGGAGATCAACGGAGGTGCGTCTGCTAGCAAACCTGCGGTCACGCAGATCCCGCCGATGAACGGTAGTCCGATCTGGAGCCATCCCGCGCGAGTCGCGCGCACTTCCAGGAGCTCGGGACGGATGTTCCACTCCGCCAGAGCCATCCCGACCGGGATCAAGAATCCGATCACCATGGTCGCCGGATGCGAGGCGTAGGCGTCGCCGGGAAGGATGTCGTTGCCGGTCGCGATCATCACCCCGAGCAGCACTCCGAGTAGGCCCCCGAACGTCAGCGTCGTCACCGCCGCGAGGATCCCGAGCCGCGGAACGCTGAGCACCGACGAGCCGGCCGAGCCGAATATCCAGGCGACCCAGCCGGCGATCACCAGGAGCATGAAACCGCCGATCGTGGGTCGCGCGCTCCCGGTGGTCGTGAAGAACGTGATGTTGTAGGCGATGACTGCCACGACGGTGGCTCCCGGGAGGACCCGAGCGAAAGAATCGCGCCATCCGCTCGCCGGCGTGCCTCCGAACAACCACAAGGCAGCGGCGAACACAGAGGTTGTGATCCACCCCAACGTTCCGGTGTGCACGTGAGTGAGGAGCGTCGTGTGGCTGAAATCGACGAGATCTGTCCCATTGAGGATCCCGATTAACACCGTGTAGGCGAAGATCAGCATGGCGGCCTGCAGCAGGAAGCGGATCTGGGAAAAGTACGCATGGGTGGTGGGTGATTCCGTACGAACCATGGAGGCCTCCTCGACGCCTATTAGACCGGTATCCGGCTGCGACAAACTAGTGGTCGGGAGGCCGAGAAGCAAGCTTAGGGTGAAAGACAAAGCTACACCTCGCACGCGGGCCCCAGTCGCAGCTAAGCGGACGATCGTTCGACCCGGACCAGCGGCGTTCCTCGATCGTGGCGTCAAGTCGCACCCCCGGCTGGGGGTTGGGTCGGGACTTCAAACGCTCCACTTCGCGTCGCGGTCCGGTGCCATCTCACCGCGGGCGGCTGCACCGCTCCTCCGGCGGTTCAATTCGCGGCAGTTCCACCAACCGAGAAGTCCGCTTCGAGTGCTCGGCCCTCATCTGTTTGAACTCCGAAAGTGAAGCGTTCCGTTGGAACCAGCAAGTCTTTTCGTTGGAGCGCTTCGAGGTGTCTGCCGGCAGACTGCCGGGCCAACTTAGGGAGCAATGCCAACAGGGAGGACATCCCAAAGTGGCGGCCCAGCACGGAGGCGGCCCGGATCAGGTCCCGCTCGGCAGGCCCGAGCCGGTCGAGGCGAGCGACAAGCAGCGCCTGCAACGACGGCGGGATCGAACTGATCGGCCCGTCTTGAGGACCGAAATCCCAGGGAGGTATTCATCGTGATTGTTGGAGAGAGCACTGTCACTATCAACAGGGCAGTCGAGGACGTATTCGCCTACGTGTCAGAAGCCAAAAACGAGCCCATCTGGCACCACGACGTCATCGACGTGCGCACGACATCTGACGGGCCCATGGAGCTGGGCACGAGGCTGGCGTGGACGGTCAGGTTCGCGGGGACCGAGGACTACGCGATCGAGGTCAGCGACCTCGAGCCGAACCGCCTCCTGCGTCTCACGACCAGCGAGGGCCGCGGACACCCGACCCTGACTCACTGGTTCGAGCCGGTCGAAGATGGCACCCGCTATACGCGCCGCGTTGAGATTCAGCCGGAAGGGCTCTTGCGTGTCCTCCAGCCGATCATGCGTCTCCAGGCCCCGCGCCGCAACGCACGCTGGGCCCAAAATCTCAAGCACATCCTGGAAGCAGACGCGCGTGCCCCGGGTAAACGGTGACCTCGCGCAAGCCCGCTGGGGAAGGAACCGGTGAAAGTAGTGCTGATGCGCGCCGGAAGCGAAAGCATCTCAGGGTGGTGGATGCCCTTACCGCTGCTACGGCGGTCGTCAACGATATTCTTGTTTGCCCCCAGGACACGGACTTCACAGGGATGCCGGGCGTCAGCGTGACAAGGTCTAGAGGGACAATCGCTCGTAGAGCCAATCATGGCTCCTCGCGGTTCGCGCACCAATCAATCACCTCCACCCACCCACCGAACCTGACACTGCGCGAACCAGGGGCGGAATCCGGTAAGTGGGAACGATCTCGTCCCGGCTCATGACGCGGATCTCTTTGATGAGGTTTCGCATCAGAGCCTCTCTCTGCTGCACAGAGCCCGCGGTCAGTAGGTCCGGGAGTTGCTTGCTCGGCCCACTGCGCCACCTCCGCCGCGCTTATCGACTCCGAGGGCTCGTAGGTGGCCTCCCGGGCAAGCTGTCGTTCCTCAGCCTCCAGAACCTCGATGCGCGCCTTCAGCATGCCGATGCGTTCCTGGCAGTCGGTTGGAGACAGCGATCCTTCCTCGAAGGCCGCGAAGTAACGGTCGAGGGCGCGAAAGGCGCCGGCCTGCTGCTGCCGCACGCTCGCGAGCCGCTCCTCGATCTCATCCCTGCTCTTCGCCGCGGCGAGGTTGGCCTCCGCGAGCGCGTCCGTGATCAGCTCGCCGTCCGAGTAGACGTCGACCATCTGGTCGATAACCGCGTCCTCGAGGGCGGCCTTCGGCAGGCGCTCGGCGCCGCACTCCTTCGCCCCGTAGCGATAGCGCGTCGAGCACGTATAGTAGTGATAGAGGGCACTCTTTGCTCCGGCCGAGCACCGGCCCTGTCTACTGCAGCGAGGATAGCGTTGGCGAGCATCGCGCTCCTAGCTCTCTGACAGCACCAGCTCGAACCATGACTCCGCTTCCCGGTGCAGCGTCGGGTTGTTCTCTGGGGTGTAGTAGGCGAGCGCCGCGACCGCCTGCGACAGTACCCAGCCGCGCGCTCGCTCCCACGTCGCGTCGTCCGTCGGCAGCGCCTCGCGAAACGCGTCGCGCGCTGTGCTCGAATGGAGTTTCCACGCGACCATGACGTCACAGGCAGGGTCGCCAACACCCATCGCGCCCCAGTCGATCACGCCCCTGATGCGTCCATCCCGCACGAGCCAATTGCGCACATCGAGGTCACCGTGGTGCCAGACTGGTGGGCCCTCCCACGGCGGCGCCGCAAGCGCACGCTCCCACTCCGCCGTTACCACAGGATGGCCGTCGAACCTCGCCAGCCAGTACCGGGACTCGTCATCGCGCTCCGCCAACGTGATGCCGCGTCCCGCCGGCGCATCCGCCGGATCGACTTGCTGCAGCGCCGCGACGAAGCTCGCCAGGTCGCGCGCTGCCTGGATCACATCGATCTCGTTGACCGGCGCCGCGTCGCCCTCTACCCACTTGTAGACATCCCAGAAGAAGGGGTATTCGCTCGTCGGGCGGCCCTGCGCGACCGGCACCGGGATCTCGAGGGGGAGCAGTGGCGCCAGCCTCGGCAGCCACTCGAGTTCCTTACCTCCTGGCTCCGTGGGTCCGTCAAGGCGCGCGAGCCGCAGCGACAACTCGTCGCCGAGACGGAAAATCGCGTTGACCGTCCCTGCGGACTCGACTCGGCTCAGCGGCCAGTTTGCCCACTCGGGGAACTGCTCGGCGAGCAGCCGATGCACGAGTGCCTCGTCGATCTCGAGCTCGTCGATGTGCATCCTTGCCATCAGCCAACCCTTTAGAAGCTGGACCCGCCGTGCCCATGTCAGTCGAGGCTCAGTGCCTCCGCACACACGAGCCGGTTTACGCAACATCTGGTTCCGCCCATCAGAGTCCTAACCGGACTGTCGCGACAAGGTACTTGACGCTGCGCAAACCCGGCGGGAGCGAGCCGGAGGCCTTCTTCGCTGGTCGCGCGCAGAACTATCTCTTCTCTACTCTCTTCCCTTCCTTGGGCTCGCGCCCTCTCTCCAAGTAGGTGATGAGCTCCTCGTCTGGTTCAAATGGTGGTGGGGGTTCTTGCCCCTCGCCGCCGCCGGTGGGAACCTGAGGCTCGGGCTTCGGTTGGTCCGTCATGGGTTACCTCCTGTCACAAGCATACCGGCGGCACTGAGAAGCACTCCAACGGCGAGCAGGCCGACCGCAAGCTTGAGGCGCGAAGCCTTGCGGGCGAGAAGCGCGGAGGCCTCTTCTTCCATCCTGATCTGGGTGTCGAGAAGATGCAGCTTGGTGAATCCCGGATCTGCACGCAGGTAGCGGTCTCGCAGCTTGCGGGTGTCTAGGACCGGATACTTGCGTGGCAGGAACGCCCATAGGGACAGCAGAGCTGCTCCCACTGCGGCGATCCTTCCTGCGATCGTCAATGGTTCGGACCCGTTTGCGATGGCGACCAGTACGCCCGCGAAGCCCAGGACAATGCCGGCCTTGTTGTCAAGCCCATCGAAGTGCTTCAGCTGGTGCTCCAGTTGGAGCTTCACCTGGGAGGCGACTAGATCAACGGATGGCAAGCGTTCAGTCATGCAGACACGATAGGGAGGGCCTGCGACAAGTAGCCTTCTCGGTCGTCACGAGCCGGCGCGGATGCCTAACCGGGGGCCCTTTAGGTCAACCTTCCGCTGATTCGCGCAGTGTTCTCTTAGGACCACTTGCTTGATCTCCCGGAGCGCGAACCAGCGCCGGGACACAATATGTGGCGGTTAATCTCAGCGCGGCCCATCACTTTTAGCTCCTCCCACGAGGTTCGCAGGTTCGGCGATCAGCGAGAGCGCCCCACGAGTTTCCGGATCTGTGCTTTTCTCCGCTGGTGTTCGGTGCCAAGGACACAGATTGGGAGGACTTATGCGATACGGGCGCAAACTTCTGGTTACCGCAGCCGGCGCAATTCTCGCCACGGTAATCGCGGCGAGCACGGTGTCG
>WHSV01000031.1 GCA_009379915.1 Actinomycetota bacterium
TCCCGGCAAGTTGCTTCTCGACGTCCACGATCTTCTTGCTCAGCCGGCGGATCTCGCTGATGCAGTCGCGGATCAGATCCGCGCGCACCGTGCGGTCACCGCGCAAAAGCGAACTCGAAGAGGAGATCGTCGAGCGACAGGCGAGCGCGTGCGAGTTGCGAGCGTCGCTCACCAAGCGCCTCGCTGCACTCGCCGAGGAGCGCCAGAAGCTGCTACGCGCCTACTACGCGAACGCGATCCCACTGGAGCTACTCAAACGAGATCAGGATCGGATATCCGAGGCAGAGGAGAAAGCCAAGTCCGAACTCGCCGCCACAGAGGCGGACCTCGAGAAGTGGCAGGAAGTACTTACGCTCGCCATTGGACTTGCGGGTAGCTGCCACGCCGCGTACCTCAAGGCCAACCCTAAAGTGCGTCGTCGCTTCAACCAGGCTGTTCTGAAAGCCGTCAACGTTGAAGACGGAATGGTCAAGCACGCTGAGTACACGGAGGTCTTCGCGGCTCTCTTCTCACGCCCGAGTTCGAATAAGTGGATCAAGGTGCCCCCGGCAGGATTCGAACCTGCGCACCTCGCTCCGGAGGCGAGTGCTCTATCCCCTGAGCTACGGGGGCCCAGGCGACTGACTTTACGGCATACGTAATCCAGGCCTTTTCGGAACTTTGGGTGGGAAAAGTCTCCAATCGTGAGCTTGAAAAGGCTAGGCTCCACACCGACATGCCCTCCCAACGGATCCTTATTTGCGACGACGACCCTGTGATCCTGCGCCTGCTGCAGGTCAACCTCGAGCTCGAGGGCTATGAGGTCCTTCTCGCTCACGATGGCGAAGAGGCCTACGACGTGGCCACCAAGGAGGCTCCGGCCCTCGTCATCCTGGACATCATGATGCCCCGTATGGATGGCTATCAGACGGTCGAGGCGCTCAAAGCAGACGAGAAGACGGCCTCGATCCCGGTTGTCTTCCTCTCGGCCAAGGCTCAGCAGTCGGACATCGACCGCGGGATGAGACACGGGGTGGCCGACTACCTCACAAAACCCTTCGACCCAAGCGAACTGCTCGACGTCGTGAAGCGCCTCATCTAACCCCGGCCTCCGGACGACCGGGGCGTCACCCACCCCCCAGCCGGCTGGGCGACAATAGGTGGCGATGATCACCAAAACCTTGGCCGACCTCGTTACGGGAGCACTCGAGAAGCTGGGTGCCGAGGGTGTGCTGTCGATGGACGGCGCGCCCGAGGTGGCCTTCGAACGCCCCAAGCGGCGCGAGCACGGTGACTGGGCTACGAACGTTGCCCTCGTCGCCGCCAAGGGCCAGGGCAACCCGCGCGCGATCGCAGAGGCCATAGTCGAGCGTCTGCCGGATAACGACATCATCGACCGGGCCGAGGTTGCGGGCCCCGGGTTCCTCAACTTCCATCTGGCCCCCTCTTGGCTTCACGATGTCGTGCGCAGGGCCACGGACCCTTACTCCGGCTTCGGCCGGCATCGTCTGGGCGAGGGGCAATCCATCAATGTCGAGTACGTATCGTCCAATCCCACGGGCCCCGTCAACGTCGTAAGCGGCCGCCACGCCGCGGTCGGCGACTCTGTGTCGAACCTTCTCGAGGCCGTGGGGTACTCGGTAACGCGCGAGTTCTACTGGAACGACATGGGCCGTCAGATCGAGCTCTTCGGTGCGTCCATCGCGGCCCGCTACCTCCAGCACTTCGGCCTTGAGGCGGATGTACCCGAGGACGGTTATCGCGGCGACTATGTCATCGAGATCGCGCAGGGAATCGCTCGAGAGGTGGGGGACAAGTACACCGACGCCGACCCGGCCGAACGCGACCGAGCGATGCGCGAGCTGGGCATGGCGAGGATGCTCGAGGCGGCGAGAGTCTCTCTTGCGCGCTTCGGAACCTCGTTCGGTGTGTGGACGCTCGAGAGCTCCCTTCACGAGTCCGGCGCCCTCGAAGCGGGGCTTGAAACTCTGCGCCGGGGAGACTGGACCTACGAAGAAGAGGGAGCACTGTTCTTCAAGTCGAGCGAGCTGGGCGATGACAAGGACAGGGTGCTGGTCCGGTCGAACGGGCAGCCCACCTACTTCGCCGCCGACGTCGCCTACGTCCGGCATAAGTTCGAGCGAGGCTTCGACACGCTCATCTATCTGTGGGGTGCCGACCATCACGGCTCCGTGCCTCGTTTCATGGCCGTCGTGGAGGCCCTCGGTTTCGAGCGCAAGCGCGTCGAGGTCGAGATCGTTCAGATGGTGTCCCTGCTGCGCGCCGGCGAAGCGGTCCGCGCGTCGAAGCGCGCCGGCGTCATCGTGAGACTGGACGAGCTCGTCGACGAGGTGGGAGTCGACGCGGCTCGTTATACCTTCCTGACTCGATCCATCGACGCGCCACTCGAGTTCGATATCGAGCTGGCCAAGGAACAGGCCCCCGAGAACCCGGTGTTCTATGTTCAGTACGCTCATGCTCGCATCTGTTCCATCTTGAGAAGGGCGGCGGGCGAGGGCGTCGAGGCGACGGTTTCGGATGCTCCTCTCGAGCTGCTGACGCACATCTCGGAGGACGCCTTGATGAGGAAGCTCGACTCGTTCGAAGTGGTCGTCCTGGAGGCCGCCCAGAGGCGTGCTCCACAGAGGGTCGCCCGCTACGTCGAGGAACTCGCCTCGGCCTTCTCGGGTTTCTACCGGGACTGTCAGGTGCTCACCGAAGACGAGCGTTTGACGCACGCGCGCCTGGCTCTGTGCGTTGCAACCAAAACCGTCATAGCCGATGGCCTTCACTTGCTCGGCGTTAGTGCCCCGGAGCGTATGTAGATGAAATTCGTCCAGGTGGATGTCTTTGCCGATAGCGCGTACCGCGGCAACCCGCTTGCCGTCTTCCCCGAAGCCGGCTCCTTGGAGACGGCGCAGATGCAGGCGATCGCGTCCGAGATGAACTTGTCAGAGACGACCTTTGTGACCTCTCACACGCGGGATTACTACGAAGTCCGGATCTTCACTCCCACCGAGGAACTGGACTTCGCCGGCCATCCGACGCTTGGCACCTCATGGGTTCTCCGCCAACAGAATCTCGTCGACACGGACGAGCTCACCCAACGTTCACGCGCGGGAGATACACGCGTGCGACTGGACGGAGATCGAGTGTGGTTCGTCCGAACGGGCACGAGTGGGCAGGACGAAGACGACAGGCATCCGGACTACTCGGTCTTGCTGGCGCGCGGTCTGGGGCTCCAGGATGGCGACGTCGGCCTGGAGGCGAGGGAGCTCGGGCGCTCCGGTCATCTTCGCCCCGCCTTCGCCGACGGCGGTCTTCGTCACCTGATGATCCCGCTGCGGAACCTGGACGTGCTCGCGGCGGCACGGCCAAATCCCGCCACGCTTCCCGACGTTCGGCCCGGCGGCTACTACTGCTTCACGGCTCTCCAGGCTGGTCGTTTCCGGGCCCGCGGTTTCTTCCCGGGTCTGGGCGTCGACGAGGACCCGGCGACCGGATCGGCCGCCGCCAACCTCGGCCTCTATCTGGCCGATCGCGTAGGGCCGATGGATGCCGAGATCGTCCAGGGAGTCGAGATGGGGCGCTTGTCACGCCTTCTCGTGCGGGCCAAGCCGGGCGAGGTATACGTCGGTGGGTCCTGCCACCAGGTCTTAAACGGGACGTTGGCGGAGCTTCCCCCAAAGTGAGCTTCGGGCGACTGCGCTCGATCCTTCCGACCACCGCGGCCAAGTCATCCGCGGGTCACCTGGTGGTCGGTGGCTGCGATGTGGTCGAACTGGTCGAGCAGTTCGGCACTCCGCTGATGGTGATGGATCGGACGACCATCGAGTCCAACGCGGCGAAGGTGATATCCGAGGTGGAGGATGCCGCGCGTGTGTTCTACGCGGCCAAGTCGTTTCTCTGCGTTGCGATGTGCCAGTTGATCGACGGACTCGGTATGGGGCTGGATGTCTGCACGGGCGGGGAGCTGGAGACGGCTCTACGGGCGGGCTTTCCCGGCGACAGGATCCTCTTTCATGGCAACAACAAGTCCGCGGATGAACTCGAGGCGGCGCGCGCCGCCGGCGTGGGTCGAATCGTCGTCGACTCATTCGACGAGATCCAGCGACTCACCGACGCCGAGATGTCGACGAAGCTGCTGGTACGAATCACTCCGGGGGTCGAGGCGCAGACGCATCAGTACGTGCGGACAGGCCAGGAGGACTCGAAGTTCGGCTTCCCACTGGGCGACGGAGTTGCCCTCGATGCAGTTCGGCGAGCGATGGAGGTGCCGGGATGCGCATTCGTGGGCCTTCACGCCCACATCGGGTCCCAGATCTTCGATCTCGGCGGATTCGACCTGGCCATTAAGCGCATCAGCGATTTCGCCGCGCTCGCGCTGGACAAGCTCGGCGCCGAGATAGTGGAGGTCAACATGGGCGGCGGGTTCGGGATCCAGTACGTCGAGTGGGAGGACCCGCTGGCCCTGAACGAGGTCGCGCGTGGGATCGTGCAGGACGTGAGAAAGCAGTTCAAGAAACGAGCCCTAGGCGAACCCGGCGTGTTCCTGGAGCCCGGTCGGAGCATCGCCGGGCCGGCCGGTTTGACGGTGTACACGGTCGGAACCGTGAAGGAGCGCTCGGGGGAGCGGAAGTACGCGTCGGTCGACGGGGGCATGAGCGACAACGTCAGGCCCGCCCTGTACGGATCGAGCCACGAGGCGCTGCTGGCCAATCGCGTGGACGCGAAGGACGACGGTGTCATCTCGATCGCCGGTAAGCACTGCGAATCCGGAGACGTGATCATCCACGATGCAAAGTTGCCCGCGAACCTGAGCGTGGGCGACCTCGTATGCGTGACCGCAACGGGCGCGTACAACTACTCGATGGCGTCCAACTACAATCGCACGCCGCGCCCGCCCGTGATCCTGGTTGCCGACGGCAACGCGACCGAGATTGTGCGGCGGGAGACTATCGAAGACATCCTCCGGCTGGACGTCCCACTGACCGGCTGAATGGCGAGCGGGCGGATCCGAAAGGACGCACCGACGCCCGAGGTCGCCGCGGACTAGCGAAGCAGACGGGACATCCGTCTGTCGGCGAGAACCTTTCCCGAGGTCTGGCACGCCGGACAGTAGGTGATCTCGCGGGAGTTGAACGACACGCGTCTCATGGTGTCTCCGCAGCGAGGACAAGCTTGGCCGTGTCGGTTGTGGATCGTGAAGCGGTCGCCCATCTTGGCCGGAAGACCACCGGCTCGCTCGCGCTCTCGTTCCGTTGCCTCCTCCAACACAGTCGTGGTCGAGTCGTACAGCCGGCGTCTCTCGGAGTCGTCCAACTTGGCCAATGCTCCGAAGGGAGATAGACGCGCGGCATGAAGAATGTCGTCTGCGAATCCTCGGCCGATTCCCGCCACGACTTTCTGATCGCGCAGGAAGGTGTGAAGTTGCCGGCCATCGTCGCCCGAGACGACGACCGCTTCGAACTCGGCGGTGTCGGGCTCGGGCCCCAGACCCTCGAGAGGTCCTTCGGCGTCCGGCTCGACGACCCAGCAAGCCGCCTTGCGCTCGGTCCCGTACTCCTTGACGAGGACGCTCGGGGCGCCGTCGAAAACCAAGCGGACCACTGCGCCCTTCGGGCGCGTCTTTTTGGGAGGGTCCTCTATATCAACGCGCCCCCCCTGCGAGAGATGGACCAGAGCACGCGCGACGCCGAAGTCGAACGAAATGTACTTCCCGCGCCGGCCGACCGAGGCCAGCTCGTTGCCGGTGAGGTCGAAGGGAGACGGTACGACCGTCTTGAGTGCGGAGAACTGCAGAACGTCGAGTGAGCGAAGCGTCGTGCCGCTCAGTGCATCGTCCAGGCGTTCGGCCAGCGCCTGCAGTTCGGGGAGTTCGGGCATCCGAAAAGTCTAGTGGCGAGCTAGGTCGAACCGACAACCTCCGTGAGCTGTTGCCAGCAGTGATCGGTCAGCTCTGGAAGCGTGCGGTCGCTGTCGCTTCGGAGGGCCATCGCCACGGTCAGCACGTGCACCCCGGCGCCCGCCAGAAGATGACAGCGTGTGTGGTCACGATCCCCCCCACGCTGCATCAGCTCTTCTGTCAGCGCGAGTCGCCAGTTCTGCAACTCTATGGCGGCGCGTTCGGCGAGCGTCCGAGCCGTGCGCGAGAGGTGCGCTCTCAAATAAAGCTCCTCACGCTCTTCTTCGAGCAATTCGGAGAAGGAGATGAGAGCCGAGCGCAACGCGATCGAATTCGACTCGCTGGGGGGGCGATCGCGCAGGACCCGACGAAGTGCGTCAAGGTGCCGGGGCGCATCCTGAAAGACGACGTCTTCCTTCGTTTCGAAGTAGCGGAAGAACGTGCGCGGCGACATGCTGGCGAGTTGAGCGATTTCGTTGACCGTCGTTGCATCGAACCCGTTCTCTCGGAACAGCTTCAATGCGGACTTGGTCAGAGCGGTGCGAGCTGCAAGCTTCTTCCGTTCTCGGACCCCCAGCTCAGAAGTCATTGATTGAGCCTACGCCTATCAAGTGGTCGCCACCCTTGTGTTTGCAGCACATTTTCGCTTGATAGCGTTGGCACTCTTGTGGAGTTTCAGTAACAAACCGCACTAATGGCGAGGAATGGAAGGTACGGGTTGAACGAGGCAATACAGGTCGGATTCCTCGGTTGTGGAGTGGTAGGTGGGGCCGCGGCGCGCATCATAGCGGAGCACTCGCCCGATCTCGAGGAGAGATGTGGCGCGCGCATCGAGATCAAACTCATCGCGGTTCGCAGCCTGGCCAAAGACCGAGAGGTGTCGCTTCCCGATCAGTCGTTTACCACCGATCCGTTCGAGGTGGTCTCGGATCCCGATATACACATCGTCGTCGAAGCCATGGGCGGGATCGAACCCGCACTGGATCTGATCCTCACCGCGATCAAGAACGGCAAGCATGTGGTGACGGCCAACAAGGAACTGATGTCGACCATGGGACGCGATCTCGTCGAAGCGGCGGAGAGCGCCGGTGTCGATGTGTTGTTCGAGGCGGCCGTCGGGGGCGGCATCCCGATAATCAGGCCGATCAAGGAATCGCTGGCGGGCGACCGTATTCGGCGCGTCATGGGGATCGTAAACGGCACCACCAACTACATCCTCACGCGCATGTCGGAGCGGGGCGAGGGATTCGCCGAAGCGTTGGGTGAGGCCGAGGCGCTCGGATACACGGAGCTCGACCCGACCGCAGATATCGAGGGCTTCGACGCCGCTCAGAAGACGGCCATCTTGTCGTCCATCGCGTTCAACGTTCTGGTCGTCGCCGGAGACGTTCAACGCGAGGGCATCGCAAGGGTCACCGCTCAGGACATCTCCGCGGCGCACGAGCTGGGTTACGAGATCAAGCTGCTGTCGGTGTCCGAAGTCGCGGACGGCGCAATTGCCGCCAGGGTGCACCCTGCGATGATCCCTCGAACGCATCCCCTGGCAAACGTGCGCGACGTCTTCAATGCAGTCTTCGTCGAGGGCGAGGAGTCCGGGGAGCTGATGTTCTTCGGGCGCGGTGCGGGTGGAGGACCCACCGGCTCCGCGATCGTCGGAGACGTCGCCGAGGTGGCTCGTCACATCGTCAGCGGCGGCACATCGATCGGGTGGACGCACAGAGTACGCGCCCGCATCACGCCACTGGACAACGTCAGGGTCCGGTACTACGTCGTCCTCTCCGTGTTGGATGAGCCGGGAGTCCTGTCTGCTGTTGCGGGCGTGTTCGCCCACTACGGCGTTTCGATAGCTAGCGTCCGGCAGGAGGGCTCGGGCGACGGTGCGACCCTCGCGCTGATCACTCACGCCGGAACCGAGGGGCAGCACAGCAAGACCTTCCAGGAACTCCATGCGCTGGACGTCGTAAAAGCCGTCGACTCGCGCATTCGCGTCGTGGGCACCGAAGAGCTGTGAGCTCTGCGGGCCCCCTCACCGTAGCGGGCAAACGCGGCCTCATTCATCGGTGGCGCGAGCATCTGCCCGTTACCGGCGACACCCCGATCGTCACCCTCGACGAGGGCGACACTCCACTCGTCTACTCGGAGCGGCTGTCGGCCGAGGTCTCTGCCGAGGTATGGCTCAAGTACGAGGGGCTCAACCCGACGGGCTCGTTCAAGGACAGGGGCATGACGCTCGCCATCTCGAAGGCTCTCGAGGAGAAAAGCAGGGCGGTGGTGTGCGCATCGACCGGCAACACCAGCGCATCGGCCGCGGCCTACGCGGCGCGAGCGGGCCTCGTCTGCGCCGTGCTCATCCCCGAGGGCAACGTCGCCTTGGGCAAGCTCGCGCAAGCGTTGGTGCACGGGGCGCGTGTGCTCGAGATCGAGGGGAACTTCGACGCGGCGCTCGAACTCACGAAGGAAATGGCGGCCGGACATGCCGTCACGATCGTGAACTCGATCAACCCGTTCCGAGTCGAGGGACAGAAGACCGCGGCCTTCGAGGTCGTCGAGGCCCTCGGGCGAGCTCCCGACGTTCACGTGATGCCCGTCGGCAACGCCGGCAACATCACGGCCTACTGGCGAGGCTACAACGAGGCGCTGGATGAGAAATGGATCGACTCTTTGCCCGAGATGCACGGCTTTCAGGCCGAGGGCGCGAATCCGATCGTGCGCGGCGAACCGGTGGCCGACCCCCGAACGATTGCGACGGCGATTCGTATTGGGAATCCAGCCTCATGGCGGGGAGCGACGGATGCGGCCACCCTTTCGCAGGGGTCGATCCGGTCGGTACGCGACAAGGAGATCCTCGAGGCCTATCGCTCATTGGCGCAAGAGGGCATCTTCGTCGAACTGGCCTCGGCCGCGAGCATCGCGGGACTCCGCCAGATGAGTGAGACGGGAGCGATCCCCGGGGGGTCCACCGTGGTGTGCGTGCTCACGGGGCACGGTCTCAAGGACCCGGACTGGGCGATTGCGGGAGCTCCGCAGCCGCGCAAGGTGCCGGCGGCGCTGGGTCCGATTCTCGAGCACCTCGACCTGGCCTGACGGGCGTGAACGATCGGACGCCGGACGTCGAAAAGACGAATGTGGTCGCTGTGGTTGCGCTCGTCTGCGGCGCGCTCGGGTTCATCGCCGTCCCCATCGTGGGGTCGATCGCGGGCCTCGTTTTTGGACTTCGGGCCAAGCGTTCGATCGAACGCTCGGAGGGCAAGGAGGGGGGCCGGGAACTGGCGGTCGCCGGCATCGTCTTAAGCTCGGTCGGGCTCGCTGCGTGGAGCGGGCTGTTGCTGTTCGGTTTCGGGATCGACGTCCTGCGTTCCATCTTCTAGGAATGGACTACTCATGACCAACGAACCTCAACCACCCACCCGATCCGAGGACTCCGCTCAGCCACCGATGCAGCCGCCTCCCCCTCCCTCGGCGCCGGCGACGGATCCGCAGGCATTTTCGGAGGAGCACGCGCACAAGACTTGTCCCGCATGCGCCGAGTGGATGCCGAACGAGGCGTTCGTCTGCCGGATGTGTCGCTACGACCTTCGCAGGGAGGCGTTCGCCGATGCTCGGCCCCGCACGAACGGGCTTGCGGTTGCGTCTCTGATCATGGGCCTCGTGGCGTTGATGATCTTTCCACTCATCCCCCTCTCGGCTCTGGGAGGTCTGCTGGCGCTCGTGATGGGAGGCGTGGCGAGGAGGCAGATAAAGAAGTCCGAGGGGGCGATGTCCGGGGTCGAAATGGCGCGCTTCGGTTTGTGGCTCGGCCTGGTAGCGGTGCTGGTTGCGTTGGGACTGACGATCGCTGCCTACGTGTTGGACGTCGAGGTGATCGACGTCGACCTGTCGACTTGAGCGGCCGCGGCAGCAGGGCCCGCGTGAGCATGTCATCCTTTTTCGCAGGACGAGCTAAGGGGCGCGCGCAATGTCTGCATCGGTGAAGGTTCGAGTACCGGCGACGGTGGCCAATCTGGGCCCCGGCTTCGACGCGCTGGGTGTTGCGATCCGCATGCATCTCGAGATCGATATCGAACCGCGACGGGATTCCGTCGAGATCATGGTCGAGGGCGAGGGGGCCGAGCAGCTCCCCGCCGACGACACGAACCTCGTCGTCCACGCGATGAACGTGTTCTTCGATCATGTCGGCCGGCGACCCTCCGGGTACGCCGTGCGTGTGAAGAACCCC
The DNA here is from genome assembly GCA_009379915.1 of Actinomycetota bacterium. Lineage (GTDB taxonomy): Bacteria > Actinomycetota > CADDZG01 > CADDZG01 > WHSQ01 > WHSV01. The sequence goes on from WHSV01000031.1 coordinate 10,101, forward strand.
ATTCCATTGGGAGCCGGCCTCGGCTCCTCGGCCGCCGCGGTGGTCGGAGGCATCATCGCGGCGCGCTCGCTGACCAATAGGACCGTGTCTCAGGTCGAGACCATGCACCTCGCGAACGAGCTCGAGGGACATCCCGACAACATTCTGCCCGCGCTTCTCGGAGGGCTGGTGGTCTGTTACAGATCCAGCGAGACCGGCGAGCTTCGCCACTACCGGACCGAACCGAGCGACAGGCTCGTGCCCATCGTCGCCGTCCCCCGCGAGGGCTATTCGACGGCCGAGGCGCGCAAGGCGCTTCCCTCGGATGTGGCATTTTCCGACGCTCAGTTCACCGCCTCGCGCGCGGCTCTGCTGGTCGCGGCGATGTCCCAGGGCGCGGGCGCGGAGGTTCTCGCCGAGGCGATGAACGACCGGTTGCACGAGCCGCACCGGTTGAAGCTGATGCCCGAGACCTTCGCCGTCCACTCGGAGCTCCGCAAGGCTGGCCTCGCGGTCGCCCTAGCGGGGGCCGGGCCCTCGCTGCTCGTGGTCGTCCCTCGTCCCGAGGCCAGGACCCGCGCCGAACAGGTTCGGAGGGTCTGCCGCGCCCGCAACGCGGGCTGGCGCGTCTTCGTCAGCGAATGGGAGTCTTCGGGCGCGACGACGGTGCCCTAGCCGGGCTGCTCGCCCTCAGCCTCCCCTCGGCCCGGTCGTCTGACCCGGAGGTGGAGGAGTGGCCGCCGGGGTAGCGGGGGTCTGCCTCCGCTCATCAGCGCGCTGGGACAGGCGTCGGCGCTCTTCTGCAGCCCGGCCGTCGTCCTCGTGACGCCGGTGGTCGCCGGTGTCGCGGACCACGTTCTTCTCGGCGGCGCGGCGCTCGAGTTTGGTGTGCCACCGGGCTCCGAGCATTCCTCCGACGATCGCTCCGAAGAACATTGCAACCAGGACCGCGATTCCGATTCCCGTGCCGACGTCCACCAGGTTGCTCTCTTCGACCGGCAGGCGCACGGTACCGAGTGGGTTGTTGAACTCGGCTTCGGCCCCCAGCGCCGAAGCAATCGCCCCCACCGCGAGCAACAGGACGACGGCGACGACCGGGACCAGCAATCCGTTGAGTAAGCCGGCGCCCCTGCCCATGCGGCCGGCCGTGTAACCACCCCACATGTAGGCGAACAACCAGGCGATGACGAGCACGACGCCCGCCACGGCCCCTGCGGTGACGGCAACGGCATCCTCGCCGGAGACGTTCGTCACATCGTCGATGGTGTCGGTCGCAGCCAGTATTCCGCCGGCCAGAGCAAGCAGGAGGGTGAGGGCGCCGAAAGCCACCACTACTCCCGTCAAGATGGCTCCGATCGAGACTCCGCCCCTCGCGAGCGGCACCCGTTCTTGGGTGACGACCGCGCGCGAGCGAGTGTCGTCCTTCTTCCTGCCGAACATCCCTGCACCCCCTAGACGTGTAACTTCACTAGCTCTCTTAATGTCCCCATTCGGGAGGCGTCCTAACTCTCTTTGTGGGAAGGAAATCTCGATTCGCTGCGTTGCAGTCGTAGACGGAGAGCACTACCCACCGGTGGTCGAGGGGGCCCTCGAGGCCTACAGGGCAGCCGGCCACGAGATTCTGGCCGCGGTCATGGCCGGCGGCACCGAGAAGATCGGTATCGAGGGGCTCGCCACGATCGGGCGGACCGAGGTGCGGACGTCCAGCGACCCGAGAACGGCTTTGGCCCAGGCCATAATCGAGCTGAAACCCGAGGCGATTCTCGATCTCTCCGACGAGCCCGTGCTGGACTACCGGCGGCGTCACGAGATGGTGGCGGTGGCCCTGTGGTACGGCGTGGCCTACGAGGGCGCCGATTTCCGTTTCACGCCGCCTCGGAGGCCCGAGCTCGCCGCCAAACCATCGATGGCGATCATCGGGACCGGGAAGCGCACGGGCAAGACCGCGGTTGCGGGTTTCGCGGCCCGGACACTCAGCGCAGCCGGCCGGCGACCCATCGTGGTCGCAATGGGGAGAGGCGGCCCGGCCGAGCCCGAGATCCTGCGTGGCGATCGAATCGAGCTCACGCCGGAGGACCTGGTGGAGCTGGCCGAGGCGGGCCGGCACGCCGCGTCGGACTACATCGAGGACGCCCTGCTCGCCCGGGTACCGACCGTGGGTTGCAGGAGGTGCGGTGGGGGCCTGGCAGGAGGGGTCGAGATAACGAACGTTCCCGAGGGCGTGGCCCTCGCGAACGAGCTCGAAGGGGATTTCATCATCCTCGAGGGCTCGGGCGCCTCGATCCCGCCCGCCCGGGCGGACGTCACGGGGCTGGTTGTTCCGGCGAGCGTGCCGCTCGAGTACCTGATTGGGTACATGGGTCCCTACAAGCTGTTGCTTGCGGACTTCGTGGTGGTTACTATGTGCGAGAGCCCCTTCGGGTCCCCCTCCCAGATTTCTTCGATCTCCGCTGTGCTCGACAAGGCATGGCGTGGCCCGGACCCCGGGGACGGGGCACGGGAGGCGCTCAAGGTGGTTCGCACCGTGTTTCGGCCTACCCCCGTCCGCGACATCGAAGGAGCGGATGTTTTCGTAGCCACCACCGCTCCCGAAGCGGCGGGCGAGGCCTTGATCAAGCATCTGGCCAACGAGCACCGAGTCACGGTGGTCGGCATCTCTCACTCATTGTCCGACAGAAAGAGGCTGCAGACAGAGCTTGAAGACCTGGGACGAGCCGATGTTTTGCTGTGCGAGATCAAAGCGGCGGCGATCGACGTGGCAACCAAGCGAGCCCTTGATGCAGGACTGGAGGTCGTCTTCATGGACAACGTTCCAGTCGGGATCGATGGCGACGACCCGGCCCACGTCATCGAGTGGGGGACACAACTTGCAACCGCACGGTTCGGGGCCTGAGGAAAGATCGTGATGAAGGAACCACGACGCAAGCAGATTGTCATCGCCGAGAGCGAGCACGGGCTCCCGTACTCGAAGGGTTTGACTGCGTCCTCTCTGATGATGACGGGTCTCGGACCCGGCCGCTCCTATCAGGTGGCGAACAAGATCGAACAAGAGATGGTGGCGGGCGGGCTCGAGCAGGTGAGACAGGATCAACTCGTCGACATCACGCTCGAGGTGCTACGCCGAGAGGCCGGGGATGAGTACGCGGAGGCTTTCATCAAGTGGCAGTCCGTCGCCGAGCTCGATGTGCCCCTCATCATCCTGATCGGTGGGGCGACGGGAGTAGGTAAGTCGACGGTCGCGACCCAACTCGCGTCTCGTCTTGGGATCACCAGGGTCGTATCAACGGATGCGGTACGCGAGATCTTGAGAAGCGCTTTCACGCCCGAGATGTTCCCCACGCTCTACTCTTCGAGCTTCGAAGCCGATAAAGCGGTACGGCAGCCCATACCGCACTCGGGAGACAGGCTCATCATCGGTTTCCGCGAGCAGGCGGCGGCCGTCGCCGTGGGGGCACAGTCGCTGATCAGCCGGGCGATCGCCGAGGGAACGGACCTCATCCTCGAAGGAGCGCATCTCGTTCCCGGCTTCATCGAGTCCCTCGACGAGATCGATGACGACAAAGCCGTCGTGGTGTCGGTCTTGATCAGCGTCGACGACGAGAAGCTTCACCGTAGTCATTTCTTCAGACGCAACACGGACACCAGGCATCGGAGCGAGCAGCGTTATCTCGCTAACTTCAAGAAGATCAGAAGGATTCAGAAATACATGGTCACTTCAGCAATGATGCGCGGGGTGCCGATCATCTCGCACTACGACCTCGATCGGACGCTGTCCGAGACCATCGGCCACGTCGTCGCGCAGGCGCTGAAGTCGGTCGAGCGAGGCAAGGCAACTGACGACACCGGCGAGGACGACGGGATGCTGAACCGTGCCGTCGGCGTCCTCGACCGCGAGAATCGAGAGGGGAGCAGTTCGCATGAAGCTGTTTCTTGACACGGCAAGCCTCGAGGAGATCCGCGAGGGAGTTCGCTGGGGGGTGCTCGGCGGGGTAACCACCAATCCCACCCTCATCGGCAAGGAGAGCTCGGATTTCCTTCCGCGCGTCAAAGAGATCTGCTCGATCGTGGATGGCGACGTCTCGATCGAGACGGTCGGCGACGACACCGACAATCTGATTCGTCAGGGGCGAGAGATAGCGCAGATCGCCGATAACGCCGTCGTCAAGGTGGCGACGACGCCCAACGGGCTGGGGGCAACGCGCGCCCTGACCGACGAGGGCATCAAAGTGAACATGACGCTGAACTTCAGCGCCACGCAGGCGATTCTGACCGCCGAGGCGGGTGCGTACATCGTTTCCCCATTTTTGGGTAGGCTTGACGACATCGCAACGGACGGCCTCCGGCTCCTGTCCGACATCTGCGAGATCTACGCCGTTCAGGGCTATACGACCAAGGTTCTGGCCGCGAGCCTGCGTCATCCCCTCCACGTCGTAGAGGCGGCCCGTATGGGTGCGGACATCGCGACGATGCCGTTCAAGGTTTTTGAATCACTTGTGAAACACCCGCTCACCGACGCGGGGTTCAAGCGTTTTTCCGATGACTGGAAAGAGGCCATGCCTCACCTCGGCGAGCTACTTCCATCAATGCAGGAGGCCTAAGTGGCTGAAACACTGGATCGCTCGGTACTCGAGTCCAAAGCGGTTACCGAGCTCAAGCAAATTGCCAAGTCCCTCGACCTGAAGGTCACGGGACTGAAGAAGGCAGAGATAATCGAAAAGATCGCGGGCTCGCCCAACGGGCAAGCGAGTTCGAAGGCTTCGAGCGCGCCGAAGCAGCGCAGTCGTTCGCAGGCTGCGGCCGAGAACCCAGGGCAGCCCGGTGAGCGCAAGCGCGAGCAGGCACCCCCACTGAGCGCCGGCGAGCAAAGCAAAACGGGCGCCGGCGAGCAGAGTCAAGCCGGCTCCACCGACCGGAGTCAACCGAGCGCGGCCGACCGGAGTCAGGGCCGAGCCGGCCCGGGCAACAGTGGCCAGGGTCCGCGTGCCGGCAACGACAACCGTGAATCCGGAGTGCGCGATGACGGCGCCTCCGACGAGCGGGACTCCGGCTCCCAGGGAGGCGGCAATCGAGGCGACCGCAACCGCGGCCGCGGGCCGAAGGGCCGCGACAGCCGCAACCGTCCGCGCGAGAAGGCCGAGCCCCAGGGCGGCGGCCGTCGTCGCCGTCGTCGCAGAGGTGGCGGCGGTGGCGGCCAGCCCTACATGCGTGAGGAGAGCTGGGAAGAGCTCGAGGCCGAGGACGATCCCAACGCAGAGGTACGGTCGGGGATCCTGGACCTTCTCCCCGAGGGATATGGCTTCCTTCGTACCAGCGGATACCTTGCGGGTGACAAGGATGTCTACGTCTCGGCCTCTCAGGTCAGACGCTTCCGTCTCCGCAAGGGGGACGAGCTCGTCGGCTCGGTCCGTTCGCCGAAGGACTCCGAGAAGTACCAGGCGCTGCTGAAGATCCACAAGATCAACGGTTCAGAGCCGGACCGGACCCAGAGTCGTCCTCGCTTCGGTGATCTGACTCCGCTGTACCCGGAAGACCGGCTGATGCTCGAGCACCCCGAAGACCCGCGCGCCGTGACGGCTCGGATCATCGATCTCGTCGCTCCGATCGGAAAGGGCCAACGAGGGATGATCGTGAGCCCGCCGAAGGCCGGTAAGACGACGGTGCTGCAGCAGATCGCCAACGCCGTTCGGAAGAACAACCCGGAGGTCCACCTGATCGTCTTGCTCGTCGACGAACGTCCCGAAGAGGTCACCGACATGCAGAGGAGCGTCGAGGGGGCCGAGGTCATCTACTCGACCTTCGACCGTCCGTCGGACGACCACATCCAGGTCACCGAGTTGACACTCGAGCGCTGCAAGCGACTCGTCGAGATGGGCCGCGACGTCATGGTCGTGCTCGACGGAATCACACGTCTTAGCCGCGCCTACAACCTGGCGACGCCCGCATCCGGGCGCATTCTGTCCGGTGGTGTCGACTCGACGGCCCTCTACCCGCCCAAGCGGTTCTTCGGAGCGGCTCGCAACATCGAGCACGGTGGCTCCCTGACCGTTCTGGCGACGGCCCTGGTCGATACGGGCTCTCGCATGGACGAGGTCATCTTCGAAGAGTTCAAGGGCACCGGCAACTGGGAGCTCAAGCTCGACCGCAAGATGTCGGAGAAGAGGATCTTTCCCGCCATCGACATCCAGGCGTCGGGAACACGTAAGGAAGAGCTGTTGTTGAAGCCCGAGGAGCTCCAGATCGTCTGGAGGCTGCGTCGAGTGCTTCACGGACTCGAAGGCGGCGGGGCTCTGGAGCTGCTGATCGACAAGATGAAGTCGACGGCGAGCAACGCCCAGTTCCTGCGGGAGATCGCCAAGGTGCCGGTCAAGGGCGACTAGCGGCGAACGACTAGGGACCCGAGTGCTCTTCGGTTTGGGCTTACCCGAGTGGCTGACTATCATCGGACTGCTCGGGGGGCTGATCTTGACCTTTTACATAATGGCCAGGGCATCGGTTGCCTACGAGGCCAAGCGGAAGGCACGCGAGGCCGGCTCGGCGGGATCGCAGGAACGAAACGAGGCCGGCTCGGCGGGATCGCAGGAACGAAACGAGGCCGCCTCGGAGGAACGGGTCGAGCAACGGGAACAAGAGAATCAGAAGGCGGAGGAAGAGAGCGGAACATGAAGACCGAAATCCATCCCGAGTACGTCGAGACGCGCGTGACCTGTTCGTGCGGCAACACGTTTGTGACTCGCAGCACCAAAGGCGAGTTGCACGTCGAGCTGTGTAACCAGTGCCACCCCTTCTACACGGGCAAGCAGAAGCTTGTGGACACCGGTGGACGGGTCGAGCGTTTCCAGCGCAAGTACGCGAAACACGCCCAGGCAACGGCCCCCGTGCAGCCGGAGCCGGCCTCCGAGGAGTCCTCCGAGCCGAACGACGAGAGCAAATAGGACGGCTCGCCGAGATGACCGGGGGATCTTGACGCGGATGTCCGACGACACCACCGAGCAGCCGCGTAGGGGACCCGAACAGACCCGGGTCGAACCCCCAGTCCACGGACATGGTCCCCGACCTTCGATCGGGGGCCAGGCCGTTCTCGAGGGAGTGATGATGCGCGGCCCGGTCTCGTGGTCGGTCGCCTGCCGTAAGCCCGACGAGACCATTGCGATCGAGAAGCGTCCTCTTCCGGGCCTCGCCGAGCGCCACAAGTGGCTCAAGTGGCCACTCGTACGCGGGGTGCTGGTGTTGGGAGAGTCACTCGCAATCGGGATCAAGGCTCTGATGATCTCGGCCAACCACTCGCTCGACGAGGACGAGGAGGAGTTGACCAACAGGCAACTCGGTTGGTCCCTCGGCACGACCATGATCCTGTTCTCCGCGGTGTTCATCGCACTACCGGTACTCGGGGCGCGCCTGGTCGAAAGCTTCATCGGAGGCTCGGACGGCGATCACCCGTTGGTGTTCAACCTGATCGAGGGGACCTTCCGCCTTGGGATATTCGTGGGCTACCTCTACCTCATCAGCCTGTTCAAGGACATCAGACGCGTATTCCAGTATCACGGCGCGGAACACAAGACGATCTACGCCTACGAGAACGGCGATCCGCTCGATCCCGCGCTGATCGACCGCAAGTACTCGACCCTGCACGTTCGGTGCGGGACGAACTTCCTCTTCATCGTTCTGTTCCTGACCATCGTGGCGCACTTCTTCATGGACCTCGCGCTTACGGGGGCCGGGCTCGTCCCGCGCATCGCAATCAGGATCGCGGCGATCCCCGTTCTCGCCGGCCTCTCTTACGAGGCCATCAAGCTCGCGAGCCGCAACGAGGACTCGTTGTTCTTCAAGATCTCGATGCTTCCAGGGCTTGCGCTCCAGCGAATCACCACCAAGCCCCCGACGCTCGATCAGATCGAGGTTGCAATCGTCGCGATGCAGGCCGTCGCCGCAGACGTCGACTCGCCCAGGAAAGCGGAAGAGGGCCCCGAAGCTCCGGTCTCCTGAGACCTCGCCCCCCAGCCGTATCCTCTTCTAGGGAGCGCAGTTGCAGTTACCCGAGACGAAACTTAAAGAGATCGAGGCCCGCTTCGAGGAGGTCGAGCGGGCGCTGGCCGACGCGCGGCCGGACGAGCTCAAGAAACTCGGCCGGGAACACGCCGAGCTACGCGACACCGTCCAGATGTGGCGCACCTACAGGCGCGCTGCGGACGACCTCGAGTCGGCGAAGGCCATGCTGTCGGGAAGCAAGGGCGAGGAGCGCGACTACCTGCAGCAGGAGATGACCGAGCTGCAGAAGACCATCGAGGAGCTGGGCGAGAAGCTGATCGAGGCTCTGACGCCCAAGGATCCCAACGACGAGCGGGACGTCATCATCGAGATACGAGCGGGGGCGGGGGGAGACGAGGCGGGGCTTTTCGCCGCCGAGCTGTTTCGCATGTACCAGCGGTACGCCGAGGAGCACCGCTACAAGACCGAGGTGCTTACCTCGAGCGAGTCCGGAATTGGAGGCTTCAAGGAAACGACGTTTGCCGTCAAGGGCAAGGGCGCATACAGCCGGCTGAAGTTCGAGGGGGGCACGCACCGGGTTCAGCGCGTGCCATCCACGGAGTCCTCCGGCCGTATCCACACCTCCACCGCGGGAGTGGTGGTTCTACCCGAAGCGGAGGAGGTGGATGTCGAGATCGATCCAAAGGACCTCAAGATCGACGTGTATCGCTCGAGCGGACCGGGGGGACAGAGCGTGAACACCACCGACTCGGCGGTTCGCATCAAGCACCTGCCCACCGGGATCGAGGTCGCGTGCCAGGACGAGAAGTCACAACTCCAGAACAAGGCCAAGGCTCTGCGGATCCTGCGCGCCCGGCTACTTCAAGCAGAGCAGGAGAAGGCTGCCGCGGCGCAGGCCGAGGCCCGGCAGGCTCAGGTTCGAACCGCGGATCGCTCCGAGAAGATTCGTACCTACAACTTCCACGAGAACCGCGTAACCGACCATCGCATCGGCCTGACGTCGTACCGGTTGAACGAGATCCTCAGCGGCGATCTCGACGAGTTCATCGATGCGCTCACCGCTTCCATGAGGCCCACCGACGGCCGCGCCTGAGTTGCGCTCCCGGATAGCCGGCGTGCTGGCCTCGGGTCGAGTCGAGATCGGCCCTCGTGAGGCAGACTGGGTGCTCGAGGCGGCCGAGAGCCGCGCGTCGACGGACCGCGAGGTCGAGCGCATCGCCCTGGAGCTCGCCGAGCGCCGCGCCGAAGGGGAGCCCCTTCAGTACGTGCTGGGAACGGCCGCGTTTCGACACCTCGAACTATCAGTCGGGCCCGGCGTGCTGGTCCCACGTCCCGAGACCGAAGTTCTCGTGGAGCGCGCGCTGGATCGACTTCCACCGGGAGGCGCCATCGTGGACGTGGGCACCGGTTCGGGCGCGATCGCTCTGGCGATCGGGCAAGAGCGACCGGACGCGCGCGTTTGGGCGACCGACGATTCCGCGGAAGCTCTGCGCTACGCGCAGGACAACAGGGCAGGATTGGACCTCGACGTCGAGATTCTGCGTGGCAGCCTGTTCGAGCCTCTCCCCGGTTCGATGCGCGGCCGCTTCGACGTCGTCGTGAGCAACCCACCCTACGTTTCGGAATCCGAAACCCACCTCGTCGGACGCGACGTCCTCGATCACGAGCCGGACCACGCGGTGTTCGCAGGGCGCGATGGCCTGAGTATCGTGACGCAGCTCGTGGGCCAGGCGGTCTCCTGGCTGCGACCCGGAGGATGGCTCGTCTGTGAGATCGGGCAAGGCCAATCGGAGACGGTCGTGGAGTTGTTCGAAGTTGCCGGCTTCGTCCATTCCGGTGTCCATAGGGATCTCGCCGGATGGGACCGCATCGTCGAGGGACGCAAGCCACAACCATGAGCGACGAGCTCGAGGCCGCATCGGGGGCTCTGAGAAGAGGCCGGCTGGTCGTCTTGCCGACCGACACGATCTACGGAGTCGGGGCGCTGCCGCGTTCGCACGGAGGGGTCGCGGAGATCTTCGCGGCCAAGGGCCGCCCGATGGACAGGCCGATACCGATCCTCGCGGCAAACGCAGAGGACCTCTTCGACGTCGTGGTCTTCGATGAGCGGGCGCGCGCGGTGGCCGCGGCTCTGTGGCCGGGCCCCCTCTCTATTGTGCTTCCCCGCCGCTTCGACTGGCCCTACGACCTCGGAGGCGATCGGGCGACCATCGCCGTCCGCGTGACCCGCAACGAGGTGGCACGCCGGTTACTGGAACGGACGGGGCCGCTTGCGGTCACGAGCGCGAACCTCTCGGGCAGCCCTCCGGCGGTTACCGTGGCCGAAGCGCGCGCCGCGCTTGGAGACCGGGTGGCGGTCTACCTCGATGGGGGTCCGTGCTCGGACCCACCCTCGAGCGTCGTCTCGCTCGCCGGCGAGGTCCGAATGTTGCGCGAGGGAGCTATTTCCCTAGAGCAAGTTCAGAACGTGATCGAGTAGATGTCCGAGTACTTGCCCTTGAGGTAATCGAGCAACGGTTGGGCGGAGGGCTGCTCGCCGAGAACCTTGGTTGCCAGGTCCTTGGCATCGAGCATGTGGCCCTTGCTGTGGATGTTGGTCCGCAGCCAGTCGAGCAACCGTGAGGTCTCGCCCTTGCCGAACTCACCCTCGAGCCCGCCGAGATCCCGGTTCGCTTTGTCGAACAGGGCCGCGGAGTAGATGGTACCCAGGGAGTAGGTAGGGAAGTAGCCCTGCATGCCGCCCGCCCAGTGCATGTCCTGAAGCACTCCCTCCCCGTCGTTGCCGGGACGAATGCCGAGATGCTGCTCCATCTTGACGTTCCAGGCCTCAGGGAGATCCGCAACCTCTAGCTCGTCGCGGAAGAGCGCGAGCTCGAGCTCGAACCGCATCACGATGTGCAGGTTGTAGGTGAGCTCGTCGGCCTCGACTCGAATCATGGAGCGCTCGGGATAGTTCACTCCCTCGAAGAACTCGTCGGGGGTAACCGAGCCAAGTTCGGTCTCGAACAGCTTCTTCAACTCGCGCAGCATGAACGAGGCGAAGTCGCGGCTTCGACCGACCTGGTTCTCCCACATGCGCGATTGCGACTCGTGCATGCCAAGCGATGCGTAGCTGCCCACGGGGAGGTCATGCCACCGTTCTGGGAAGCCCTGGTCGTACAGCGCATGCCCTGTCTCGTGCAGGGTTGCGTAGATGGACGAGGGGAGGTCCGACTCGTTGTACCTAGTCGTCTGCCGGATGTCTCCTTGACCGACCATGATGGTGAACGGATGAGGCGAAGTATCGAGCCGACCCGCGTCCGCGTCGAAGCCGATGTGGCGCGTCAGCCATTGGCTGAAGCGTTCCTGTCTGTCGACCTCGTAGTTGCCCGACAGGAACTCGGGCCGGGGCGCTCTGGCATCGAGAACCGTGTCGACCATCGGGCGGAGCCCCTCGACGAGCTCCTCGAACATCGTCTCGACCTCGACCGACGTCATCCCGGGCTCGTAGAGATCGAGAAGTGCGTCGTAGCGCTCGCCCTCGTAGCCGATGGCATCCGCCTGCTCCTTCTTGAGCTCGACGACCTTCTTCAGATGAGGCTCGATGGCCGCGAAATCCGAGGCGGGTTTCGCTTCCGTCCATGCCTGGTAGGCGAAGTTCGTCGTCTCGGTGAGCTCGCGCACCAGCTTGGCGGGGACCTTCGTTTCGCGGTCGTACTCGCGCCGGAGCAGCTCCACGCTGCGGGTCTGGACGTCGTCCAGTGAATCGTCTGCCTCGAGCTCTCCGAGCAGGTCGCCGACGGCCGGATCCGTGAGGCGGGCGTGCATGATCCCGCCGATCGTCGCCGACGCTCGCGCGCGACTTGCTCCGCCCTTCGAGGGCATGAGCACGGCTTGGTCCCACTCGACAAGGCCGGCAATCCCGTAAAGGTCGGTGAGCTCCTCGAGCCGCTCTACGAGCTTGTTCCACGCGTCGGTCATTCGTCTGCCTCTCTGATGCACCGGGGACCGCTGAGAAGGAGCCGACACTAACGCCCTCGCACTCGATTTCGTGTAACGCTCCACGGTATGAAGGTTCTCTTCGTCTGTACCGGAAACCTGTGCCGTTCGCCCATGGCCGAGGTGTTGCTGAAGGACGAGCTTCGTCGCCGGGGCCGCACCGACGTCGAGGTGGCGTCGAGGGGGACCTGGGGGATGGACGGTTCTCCCGCGATGCCCGAAGCCGTGGAGGCGGTGGGGGAGCTCGACATCGATCTGAGGAACCATCGGGCTCGTTCGCTTGACGTTGACGAGGTGCGCGCATCCGACGTCGTGGTCGCGATGACGAGCGTCCACGTGCGCGAGATCATCCAGATGGTTCCAGAAGCCGAACCGAAGGTGGTGCTGCTCAAGCAACTGAGGGACACCGAGGTCGCACCTCTTGCCGCCGATGTGGGCAATGCCGAGCGCATCGAAGCCCTGCTAACGGGCCGGAGACCCGCAACGGTTCGGGCCCACGACGTGGACGACCCCATGGGCATGCCGCTCGGCACCTATCGCCGGACCGTGACCGAGCTGCTGGACGGGGTCGAGCGCCTGGCGGACCTGATCTGCGGCCCCCGCCCGGATGCACCCTCGTCCTCCTGACGGCCACCGATGCTCCGCGACCGCGACCCCCGCCTGCCCTAGGATGCGAACGTGCGCATCGCCCTGGGTTCCGACCATGCCGGATACGAACTGAAGACGGTCGTCGCCAAGCACCTCGTGGAGCAGGGGCATGAAGTGGTCGACTTTGGTAGCGATTCAGACGAGTCGGTCGACTACCCGGCTTTCTGTGCCGCGGTGGCGAGATCGACCGTGTCCGGCGATGCCGTTTTCGGGATCGTGCTCGGAGGCAGCGGCCAGGGCGAGCAGATCGCCGCGAACAAGGTCCGCGGAGCGCGCGCCGCACTGTGCTCCAATGAGTTCATGGCTCGGCTCGCGCGCGAGCACAACGATGCGAACGTCCTGTCGCTGGGTGGCAGGGTGCTCGGCGACGAACTGGCGCTGGCCGTGGTGGACACGTTCCTGACCACGGGCTTCGAGGGCGGGCGTCACGCGCGCCGACTGGGACAGATAGCGGACATCGAACGCGAGGAATGCAGCGGGATCGACGGTTCCGCAGAAGAGAGAGGATTGAAGTGAGCGATCCGGGTTGGTCCGACTGGGCGGCGGTGGCCAAGATCGACCCCGCGGCGGCTGAGGCGATTCTTGCGGAGGTCCATCGGCAGAACACAAAGATCGAGCTCATCGCGTCCGAGAACTTCGCCTCACCGGCGGTGCTGGCGGCGCTCGGCTCGCCGCTGACCAACAAATACGCCGAGGGGTACCCGGGACGGCGCTACTACGGCGGTTGCGAGTTCGTCGACATCGTCGAAGAACTCGCCATCGAACGGGCCAAGCAGCTCTTCGGCGCCGAGCACGTGAACGTGCAGCCGCATGCGGGGGCCCAGGCGAACGCCGCGGCCTACTTCGCCTTTCTCGAGCCCGGGGACACGTTCATGGGGATGGAGCTCGCTCATGGTGGCCACCTCACGCACGGGTCGCCCGTGAACTTCACCGGCAAGTTGTTCAACGTCGTGTCCTACGGAGTGCGCAAGTCCGACGAGCTCATCGACTACGACGAGTTGCGAGACATCGCCAAACGGGAACGCCCCAAAGCGATCGTCGGCGGAGCGACCGCGTATTCGAGGCCCTGGGACTTCGAGGTGCTCAGGGCCATCGCGGACGAGGTCGAAGCCATCCTCATCATCGACGCCGCCCACTTTGCAGGCCTCGTCGCCGGGGGAGTGCACGACAACCCGGTCGAGTACGCGGACGTCGTGACCTGCACCACGCACAAGACCCTGCGCGGCCCCCGGGGGGCCATGATCATGTGTCGCGAGGAGTACGCCAAGGCAATCGACAAGAGCGTCTTTCCAGCCTGGCAGGGCGGACCGCTCATGCATTCCATCGCGGCCAAAGCGGTTGCCTTTGCGGAGGCCCTCACCGACGAGTTCAAGGACTATGCGGCTCAGGTGGTCGCCAACGCACGGACCATGGCTTCGACTCTGACGGACGAGGGGCTGAGGATCGTCTCGGGTGGCACGGACAACCACCTGATGCTCGTCGACCTGAGGCCCGTGTCGCTGACCGGCAAGGAGGCCGAAGCTCGTCTCGACGCCGTCGGGATCACCGTGAACAAGAACGCGATCCCGTACGATCCGGAAAAGCCCTTCGTCGCGTCCGGGATCCGCGTGGGGACTCCGGCCATTACGACCTGCGGGATGAAGGAAGACGAAACGGCCGAGGTCGCGCGGCTCATAGCGCGCACGCTCAAGGATGATTCACCTGCTGTTGCCGACGAGGTCCGAGCCGCCGTAGCGAAACTGACCGGCCGCTTCCGCCCCTACCCAGATGCCGGCTAGGAGCTCCTCCTTCGTGGTCCCATACCTGCTGGTGGGCATCTGTGCGCTGGTGATCACGTTCATGGTGACACCCATAGTGCGGTGGGGAGCCGTGCGAATGGGGGCGGTCGACCGGCCGAGCGACCGCAAGGTCCACGCCCACCCCACGCCCACTCTCGGTGGATTCGCTATGGCCCTCGGAATCTTGGGGGCGGGATTGCTCGCGTTCTACATGCCCGAGTTCAGGGCCAAATTCGTGGACAGCTCCGAGCTGCTCGGCATCGGAGCCGGTGCGATCGCCATTTTCTTTCTGGGGGCGGTCGACGATCTCCACGACCTGCCGGCTCCCGTGAAGCTGGCCGGGCAGATCTTCGCCGCCGGCATCGTCTTTCTGTCCGGTGTGCAGATGCGGTTCCTTCTGTTGCCCGGCGGTGACGTGCTGGCGCTCTCGGATGACTTCTCCGTGCTGCTGACCATCGCCTGGCTGGTGGCGATGATCAACGCCGTGAACCTCGTGGACGGGCTCGATGGGCTCGCGGCAGGGCTCGTCGCCATCGCGGCCGCGTCGTTCTTCGTCTACACCTTCAACCTCGAGGTCGGAGGCTTCAACGTCGCGCAGTCCTCAGCGCCTCTCGTCGCCATCATCATTGTCGGAGTAACGCTCGGTTTCCTGCGACACAACTTCTTTCCGGCCAAGATCTTCATGGGGGACTCGGGGAGCATGCTGCTCGGCCTCATCCTGGGTGGCGCCACCGTTGCTGGCATCGGCTCGCAGGGAGTCGGAGTATCCACCGCCGCTGCCAACCCGACCTCGCAGGTGTTCCTGGCGTATTTCCCGCTGCTGATCCCGCTGGCCGTCATCGCGATTCCCCTGGCCGACGCGCTCTTCGCCATCATTCGCCGGGCGAGAAAACGCAGGAGCGTTTTCCACGCCGACAAGGAGCACCTGCACCACCGGCTGATGGACCTGGGCCACGGCCACCGTCAGGCCGTAATCGTGATGTACATCTGGTCCGCGCTGGCGGCGGGGGCCGGGCTGGCGTTCTCGTTCCTCGATCGATCCGAGGTCATCTTCGCTCTGCCCATCGCCGTGGCCGCGATCGTCCTCTACACGGTCTTCCCGGTCATTACCAAGGCGATCCAGGACCGCACGACGCCGAGCTAGACGCCCCACCGAGCTTCATTCGACCTCTGCGGTCGCCCAGCGACCGGATTTGTCGAACGGACCCGTCAGCCCAAGCTCGAGCTGGCGGACCCTTGTCTCGATTGCGGCCAGAATCTGCTTCGCAACCCACTTGGGGCGATGGGTCACATCGTCCCATTCGAATCGGAGAACGAGCCAGCCCCGCGCGGCCAGCAAGTTCTGACGACGGTTGTCCCGATGGATGGCTCGCAGCCCCGAATGCCAGTGCACGCTGTCGATCTCGATCGCGATCCTGAGCTGCGGATAGGCGAAATCCACTCGGATGTCGGGCGAACCCGGAATCGCAACGACGTGCTGAACGACCGGCCGGGGAAGATCGAGGGAACGGATCACTCGGAAGACTCGCGTTTCAACGACGCTCTCGGGGGGTCGCTTAAGCGGTGCCCGTTCTTGGATGAGCGTTCTGAGCACGGCCGAACCTGGGGTTCCTCGGCCACCGGAAGCATCCAGCAGCGCAGCGACCCGATCGACGAGGGTCAGACCTTGACGCAGAGCGCTGTCCAGCGCGATCTCGAGAGACACCTCGTTGAGGGTTCCGGCGAGATCGAGGATCGTCTGCTCGATCGTCGTAGCCGGGAGAGGGCCGAAGTGCTTGCGGCGAAGGATCGCCACCTTGCGCTGGTGAACGGCGAGATCCTTCGACCGCAACCGACGAGGGGTTGAAATCTCGATGCGGGAGCTGGGGATCCCGTCCAGTCCATGGAGCCGACCTGCGCTCCCGTGGCTCAACAGGGAGTCGGGGCCTGCGTAGAGGTGAGCCGCCATAGCCCGCCGCTCGAAGGTGTCGGGGTAACCGGCGATGCTAACGACACCCGGATGCATCCTCTGCCACCCACGCTTGAGTCTCCGACTGATGGCCCGCGCGTTCAATCCAAGCTCGGTCGCTTGCCGCACATGGACCACACCGAATTGCGATGACGCAAGATCGAGCGCGGCCAGCTCCGCATCGGAGGTGTTCATCTCGAGAGGGGAGCATGTCGGCGGAGGGTCCGCAGTGACGAGCGTCACACTATTCCCGGCCACCACGGGCATTTTTGGGGCGTCAAATTATGGTTTTCGGACGGTTGAAGATATGGGTTGGATGGGCTACCTTGTGAAAAGATTCACAAGGAACGGCAAGGAGTCGAGAGGGTTAGGATGCAGCGCTATCCCAATCGAGAGAGTCTGCGGTGCGGCGCGCCCCCCTGTACGGAGCGCGCACCGCGGAAGGTGACGAGGAACTCAGGGGGATCGCCCTACAGGTGAGTGACAATCGCGGCAGGGACATCATGAAGGCCGGCATGGCGAAGGGCATGTCGCTGGCCTTCGAGTTCGCAGGCGCGGTGTTCCTCTTCTGGTTCCTCGGACGACTGGTTGACAACTGGCTCGGTATCGAACCATGGGGGCAAGTCGTGGGGGCCGTCGTGGGTTGGATAGGGGGCACGCTTCACGTGTTCTACGCAATGCAAAGGGGGACTAGCTGAGTGATCGAGCAACTCATGGTCAGGCGCATGGCCAAACGTGCGGTACTCGTGGGGCCCGTACTGGTTGGGCTCCTGTGGGTGCTGGGGAATCTCGACTACGCACTGTCGGGGGCCGTGGGAATCGCCATGACTCTGCTCAACCTCTGGATCGCGGCGCGTATCATCGGCACTGTGGCCGAACGCAGTCCGCACCTGCTGATGCCAACTGCACTGGCGACGTTCGCCCTCGGCCTCATACTGTTGACGGTCATCGCGTTTGCCCTGCAGTACTTTGATGCCATCGTCTTCCCCGTGACCGGTCTGGTCCTAATCGGGAGCCACCTCGGCCTCGTGCTATGGGAGGCTGCTGGGGCACATGCGACTCCGGGGTCACTCGGAGAGTCAACCAAAGATGCAAACTCCCTGAGGTCAAAGGAGCCGAAGAATGCAGGACTTTGATGTCAACCACCTGTTCTTCTGGGAACCCATCGTGTTCGGGGGGACGCCGTTCGCGATCAACCGCGTAGTCGTCTTGATGTGGATTGCCTCGATCCTGTGCATGGCTTTTCTCGTGGCTGGGGCCCGCCGTGGGAGTCTCGTCCCCAAACGCGTGCAGTACATGGTGGAGACGGCCTATCTCTTTGTCCGCAACAACATCGCAATCGACGTGATCGGGCCCAAGGATGGCCCCAAGTACGCCCACTATCTCGCGACTCTGTTCTTCTTCATCTTCTTTTCCAATCTGCTCGAGATCGTCCCCGGGATCAACTTCCCCGTGACCTCTCGGATGGCGATTCCCGCCGCTCTTGCGGTGCTCACCTGGATCGTTTTCAACGTCGTCGGCATCGTGAAACAAGGCCCCCTGAACTACGTCAAGGGAATCGCCTTCCCGCCGGGGGTGCCCAAGCCCATCTACGTCCTCTTAACGCCCATCGAGATTCTGTCCACGTTCATCGTGAGGCCTTTCACGCTCGCCATTCGACTCTTCGCCAACATGGTCGCGGGCCACACCCTGTTGGCCATCTTCTTTCTCTTCACCAACGACTTTCTAAGAGAGAACGTCTCGATCGCATCGCCGTTCGGCCTGGTCACCCTGTTGATCTCCTGCATCCTGATCGTCTTTGAGTTGCTGGTGATCAGCCTTCAGGCCTACATCTTCACCATGCTTACTGCGTCTTACATCGGCGAGGCGGTGCATGGTCACGGTGAGGAAGACGAAGAGGAATCCGAAGAAGTGTCCACCCGTCAGAGGACTCAGCACGAGACCGAGGGAATAGCCGCGTAGGCGGTTGATCACCCCACAGAGGAGGAGAGCTACATGGTTGATTCGATGGTGACTCTGGCACAAGAGGGAGGCGCGATGACCGACACCGGTCTGGCGGCGATTGGGGCCGGCCTCGTCTACGGCCTCGGTGCGATCGGTCCCGGAATTGGCATCGGCCTGGTGTTCGGCTCGGCCATCGAGGCCATGGCTCGTCAGCCCGAAACCGCAGGTCAGACGCGCGCCACGATGTTTATCGGATTCGCCCTGATCGAAGCGCTCGCCCTGATCGGCTTCGTGCTGTCGTTCATCGTGCTGGGAGCGGGAGGTTAGCCATGTCGGAAACCGGGCTGTACGCGCTACTCATAGCTGCCGAGGAGGAGCGCAGCGGTATCGACCTCATCATTCCCGACCTCGCCGAGCTGATATGGGGCATCGTCTCCTTCGTGATCGTTTTTGCTGTACTGAACAAGTTCGCGTTGCCCCGAATCAAGGAGATGATCGACAAACGGTCCGATGTCATACAGGGCAACCTTCAGGACGCCGAAGCGTCCAAGACCGAGGCGCAGGGCATGCTTGACGAGTACAAGAAGCAAATGGCCGACGCACGCGCCGAGGCCAACCGCGTCATCGAGGAATCGCGGCAACAGGCGGAGCAGGTCCGTAAGGACATCATCGCCAGGTCAGAGAAAGACGCCGAGTCCATCGTGGCCCGCGCCCAGGAGCAGATCGAAGCCGAGCGGGCACGCACCGTTTCCGAGCTCCAGGGCACCATCTCGACGATGTCGATTGAGCTAGCGGAGAAGGTCGTGGGACGCACCATCGATGCGGCTACGCAGAAGGAACTCGTCGACGACTACATCCGTGACGTCACGACGATGAGCTCTAATGGAGGTCGAAGCAACTAATGTCTTCCGACGAGCTCATCAGGGGTTACGCCGAAGCGCTTTTCACCGTCGTCAAGACCGAGGGCGACCTCGAGCGGGTCGAGGACGAGCTCTACCGGTTCGGCAAGCTGCTGCAGTCGAACAACGACCTCAAGCAGGCTCTGTCCGACTTGAGTGTCGACCTTTCGCAGCGCGTCAAGGTGCTCGAGGACATTCTCGCCAACAAGGTGTCGCCTCACACGCTCGGGTTGATCACGTTCGTCGTGGCGCAGGAGCGCGGGCGTCAGCTATCTCAGATCCTGGAGGAGCTCAGTGAGCTCGCGGCCGAGGCTCGCAAGTCGGTCGTGGCGGAGGTTCGCAGTGCCACGCCGCTGGACAACAGGCAGCGCAATGCCCTTGAAAAGGCCCTCGGCGAGGCAACGGGAAAAAAGGTCGAGGTCAAGGTACTCGTCGACCCGTCGATCATCGGCGGAGTCGTCGCAAAGATCGGAGACACCGTCATCGACGGCAGCGTGAAACGCCGTCTACAACAACTAAGGGAGCAGGTGAACGCGTAGTGGCTGAACTCACTATCAGGCCGGAGGACATCTCCTCCGCACTGAGGCGCCACGTCGACGACTTCAGACCCACGCTCGAGCGCGAAGAGGTCGGCCGCGTGGACGAGGTCGGTGACGGAATCGCGCGCGTTACCGGGCTTCCCGGAGTCATGGCCAACGAGATGCTCGAGTTTCAAGGTGGCATCGTCGGGCTGGCGATGAACCTCGAGGAACGAATGATCGGAGCGGTCATCCTCGGTGAGGCGAGCCACGTCGAAGAGGGCGGCGCGGTCAAGCAGACACACGAGATCCTCTCGGTCGGGGTCGGTGACGGGGTGCTCGGTCGCGTCGTGGACGGGCTTGGCACTCCGCTCGACGGGAAGGGCCCCATCAAGGCGGAGGCTCGCCGTCCGCTCGAGGTCCAGGCCCCCGGCGTGACCGCACGGCAACCCGTCAAGGAGCCGTTGCAGACCGGCATCAAGGCCATCGACGCGATGACGGCCATCGGCCGCGGTCAGCGTCAGCTCATCATCGGTGACCGGCAAACGGGCAAGACCGCGATCGCGATCGACGCGATCGTGAACCAGCGCGAGAACTGGGGCACGGACAACGCTGTCAAGTGCATCTACGTCGCCGTAGGCCAGAAGGCGTCGACCGTCGCCGAGGTCGTTGGCTCGCTCACCGAGCAGGGCGCGATGGAGTACACGACCATAGTCAACGCCGCGGCCTCCGACCCGGCCGCGTTCCAGTACCTCGCCCCCTACGCCGGCTGCGCCATGGGCCAGCACTGGATGGAGAAGGGCGAGCACGTCCTGATCATCTACGACGACCTCAGCAAACAGGCCATCGCCTACCGGCAGTTATCGCTGCTGCTGCGTCGTCCCCCCGGCCGAGAGGCGTACCCGGGAGACGTGTTCTACCTGCACAGCCGTCTCCTCGAGCGTGCTGCCAAGCTGAGCGACGACAGAGGCGGCGGTTCCATGACCGCTCTGCCCATCATCGAGACCAAAGGTGGAGACGTGTCGGCGTACATCCCGACCAACGTCATCTCCATCACCGACGGCCAGATCTACCTCGAGTCGGACCTTTTCTTCTCCGGTGTGCGGCCGGCCATCAACGTCGGAATCTCGGTCTCACGAGTGGGTGGTAACGCACAGGTCAAGGCGATGAAGGCCGTCGCCGGCCGTCTGCGACTCGACCTCGCTCAGTACCGTGCTCTCGAGGCATTCGCCGAGTTCGGTTCCGAGCTCGACAAGGCCAGCCAGGCGCAGCTCGAGCGCGGTGCACGCGTTGTCGAGATCCTCAAGCAGAAGCAGTTCGCGCCGTATCCGGTGGAGGACCAGGTGCTGTCGATCTGGGCGGTTTCGAACGGCTACCTGGACGACCTTCCCGTCGAGCAGGTGCAGAACTTCGAGCGCAAGTTCCTCGACTTCATGCGCAGCCGCTACGCCCAGATCGGCGAGACGCTGCGCGACACCGGCGTGCTCGAGGACGACATAGTCGAGAAGCTGAGGTCCGCGGCCGATGAGTTCAAGCAGTCCTACCTCGACTCCGAGGATGTCGAGACCGTCGAGACCGTCGCCGCCGAAGAGGGCGTACCGGAGGCGAGCGCGAGTCCCGCCGCGGAGGGTGGCGAAGCCGGTCAACCCACGACCGAGCAGCCCGAGCCGACCAAAGAGGAGGCCAGCACCTAGGTGGCCCAGCAGCTTCGTGCGATCAAGCGACGGATCTCAAGCGTCAAGTCGACGCAGAAGATCACGAGCGCCATGGAGCTCATCGCGTCGTCGCGTGTGGTCAGGGCCCAGCAACGAGTCGAAGCGGCGCGCCCCTACGCCGAGGAGATGCGACGCCTCATGACCTCGGTAGCGGCGAATGCGGGTCGAGTCGATCACCCGTTGCTCAGCCCGCGCGACGAGGTCGACACGGTCGCCACGATCGTCGTGACCTCGGACAGGGGCCTAGCGGGCGCCTACAACTCGAATGTTCTGAGGTTTGCCGAGCGCGACATGGAGAGGCATGGGCACAACCACAGCCTCTACCTCGTCGGCAAGAAGGCGATCACGTACTTCAAGTTCCGGGGTTACGAGTTCGACGAGGCCAACACCTGGCAGGGCATCTCCGATCGGCCCGGCATCGATGACGGACGCAACGTCGCCCGGGCCGTGACCGAGGCGTTCCGCGATGGCCAAGCCGACCAGGTCCGGCTCGTCTACACGAAGTACGTGTCGGCGCTGACGCAGCGACCGACCGTTACGCAGCTGCTTCCTCTCCCCAAGGAGGACCTCGATGAGATGGCCGAGGAGTCCCGGGAGCAGGGACGAGGTCCGAGCTACGAGTTCGAGCCCGATCCCGAGGAAATCCTGGGATTGCTCGTCCCGCGTTACGTCGAGGGCAACATCCTCCAGGGCCTCCTCGAGTCCGCGGCCTCCGAGCACGCCGCACGACGCCGCGCGATGAAGGCTGCAACCGACAATGCATCGGACCTCATCGACGATCTGACCCGTGTCTACAACCAAGCGAGACAGGCCGAGATCACCACCGAGATCATGGAGGTCATCGGTGGCGCCGAGGCCCTGTCCTCCGAAGGCAGAGAGTAGGAGAAATTCATGGCCGTAACTGAAGAGCGAGTGTCGGACAGGAAGACGAGCGAGGGCCGCCTCCTCGCGGTGACGGGTCCGGTTATCGAGGTCGAGTTTCCGCCCGACCAACTCCCGGAGATCGACTACGCATTGACGGTCGAGCGCACCTTGGGCGGCGAGACCGACATCATCACCGCCGAGGTCAGCCAGCACGTCGGCGAGTCCATTGTGCGAGCGGTGTGCCTGAAGAACATCGACGGACTCGTCCGTGGATCGACCGTCACCAACACGGGAGCGCCCATATCGGTCCCGGTCGGCAAGTCGGTTCTGGGCCACCTCTACAACGTGCTGGGCGAGCCCATCGACGAGTCCTTGATCCCCGACGACGTCGAGCACTGGCCCATCCACCGGCCGCCTCCTAAGTTCGAGGACCTCGAGCCCAAGACCGAGATGTTCGAGACCGGCATCAAGGTCATCGACCTCCTCGAGCCCTACGTGCAGGGTGGGAAGATCGGCATGTTCGGAGGCGCCGGCGTCGGCAAGACGGTGTTGATCCAGGAGATGATCAACCGCGTCGCCGAACAGCATGGCGGCGTGTCGGTGTTCGCCGGCGTCGGCGAGCGCACCCGCGAGGGCAACGACCTCTGGCTCGAGATGAAGGAAGCGGGAGTGCTGGAAAAAACGGCGCTCGTCTTCGGGCAGATGGACGAGCCTCCCGGCGTGCGGCTGCGCGTGGCGCTGAGCGCGCTGACGATGGCCGAGTACTTCCGCGACGTCGAGCACCAGGACGTGCTGTTGTTCATCGACAACATCTTCCGCTTCGTCCAGGCGGGATCCGAGGTCTCGACGCTGCTCGGCCGCATGCCTTCGGCCGTGGGCTACCAGCCGACCCTTGCCGAGGAAATGGGTGAGCTTCAAGAGCGCATCACGTCGACCAAGGGTCGGTCCATCACGTCGCTGCAGGCGATCTACGTCCCCGCGGACGACATCACCGACCCCGCGCCTCACACGACGTTCGCGCACCTCGACGCAACAACGGTGCTCAGCCGGTCGATCTCCGAGCTCGGCATCTACCCTGCGGTCGACCCGCTCGACTCGACATCGCGCATCCTCGACGCGCGCTACGTGGGTCAGGAGCACTACGACGTGGCAATGAGCGTCCAGCAGATACTGCAGCGCTACAACGACCTCCAGGACATCATCGCGATCCTCGGTGTGGACGAGCTCAGCGAAGAGGACAAGGCTATCGTCGCCCGCGCCCGCAAGATCCAGCGCTTCTTGAGCCAGCCGTTCTTCGTCGCAGAGCAGTTCACCGGCATCGAAGGTAAGTACGTGCCGGTCGAGGAGACCGTGAAGAGCTTCAAGGCGATCGTCGAGGGTGAGTACGACGAACTGCCCGAGCAGGCCTTCTACATGGTCGGGAGCATCGAAGAGGCCGAGAAACAGGCGCAGGAGCTCTCGTCGTAGTGGCAACCCAGATGAGTGTGTCGATCGTGTCCGCAGAGGAAGCGGTGTGGCGCGGTGAGGCCGAGATGGTCATCGCCCGTTCGCCGGAAGGTGAGTTCGCCATCCTCAACGACCACATCCCCTTTTTGGCGGCGCTCGTCCCCGGCCGGGTCTCCATTGTCTCGGGCAACGAACGTACCGAGTACTTCGTCTCGGGCGGCTTCCTCGAGGCCTCCCGCGGGGTGGGCTCGGCCAAACCGCAGAACGACGGTGGTGAGGACCACGAGTATCACGTCATCGTGCTGGCGGACGACGCCGAGGACCTGAGCCAGATCGATGCGGCCGAGGCACGCCGCCGCCTCGAGGAGGCTCGGGCAGAGGCTGCAGAGGCCGGCGACGAGAGGGCAGAGGCGCGCATGCGAATAGAGATGGCGCGCGTCGAGCTGGCCGAGTCTGGTCACGGATCGTAGAGTTGCCGATCGGCACCCGTAAACATGATGGAGGAACCACAGGGCCTGAGGAATCGAGTGTTCTGCTCGTCCTGCGGTTCGTCCGCAACGAGACGCCGGAGCATGGTGCCCATCGGATGGCAAGAGATGCCCGATGTGAACGATCGTCGGATCTCACTCTGCCCTGAATGCGTGCGGCGCAATCTATGGCTGATCGAAGCACGTCTTGACATCGATCCCGGTTCGGGCT
>WHSV01000123.1 GCA_009379915.1 Actinomycetota bacterium
CGACGAGCTGATCGTCGCTGAGGTCGAGGCGCGCGGCCGCAGACCAAGGCATGACATCATTCTCGGGTGTCCATGCCTTATTGTCAAGCTACTTCTGATACAGAACACTAGCTGCCCGCCGCCGCGTCCACGGACGCGTGAATCGGGAACACCTTGGTCAATCCCGTGATCTTGAAAATCTTGAGGATCTTGTCCTGCGTGCAGACGAGGGCGAGGCTCCCGTCGTGGGCCTTCACGCGCTTGAGAGCGCCGACCAGCACGCCCAATCCGGTCGAGTCCAGGAAATCGACCTTCTCCAGGTCGACGATTACGTCGTAGGTGCCCTCGGAGACGAGCTCGATCAGCTTCTCCCGCAACTTCGGAGCGGTGTAGACGTCGATTTCCCCCGAGACGCTAACTACGGCGTGTGAGTCGACCTTCGAAACGTCGATCCCGAGCTCCATACTGGTTCCTTTCGTTGCGTGTTTACTGCACGGACCTGCGAAGATGCGTCAGCATACCGCCGAGATCTCGGAGCAAACCGCCCAAGCGGAGCAGGCGAAATGCGCTCTTATCGAGAATTCGTGGTTAACCTCTTCGCAAGAAAATCAACACAACTCCGGGGCCACCGAGATCTTCTCGCTGGCGGAGGACGATCTCCTTCCTCCTTCGCGTCGCCCGTACAGGGGGAATCAAGAGATGACAACAACCGCATCCGAAAAACCCAAACGAAAGCCGTGGTGGCTACCGGCCGTGGCGGTCCTCGCCATCGGTGGGATCGTTGCGGCCGCTGTCGCCATGACGGCGAACGATGACGGCTCGAACACGTCGAGTGGGCCGTCGTCCGGCAGCATCGGTGATCCCGAGATCCGCCAGGCGAAGTGGAAGTTCACTCTTCAGCGCGGCCCGGGTAAGAAGTTCTCCAACAAGCAACGGGTCTACTTCGCGAAACAGCGCAAGAAACTCAAGGCGATGACCCGTGAGGTCTTCGATGCGCTGTATCTCTCGCCCGAGAAGCAGAGGGCAGCCCTAAGAGCCAACTTCACACCCAAGGCGCGCAAGTCGTACCAAAGGGCGGGGGTCGGAGTTCCGCAGAAAGCCGAAGACGTGCGTATTCGGTGGCGCTCGGCGCGAATAGTGATCGACGGCAATGCGCGTGCAACGATGGACGTGAAGATGATAGCGCGCGGTAAGGCCGGTCAGGGCGCCTTTGCTACCAAGCACCGTTCCATCCTCTACGCCGCGCGAACAAACGATGGTTGGAAGGTATTCGGCTTCAACGTCGACCAGAACCCCTTTAGGAAGAACAAGTCCTCCGACAAGGAGGAAGACAAGAAGAACCGGGACAAGAAGAAACCGGCCAAGAAAGACAAGAAACGATCGGGTGGAAGGAACCGAAGGGGTGATCGTTCGTGATCAAACGCGCGCTAGCACTCCTCACCCTCATAGCGTCCGTTTGTGTGCTGGTTCCACTCGCGGGTGAAAGGTCCGGAGGCGGCAGCAGCATGGCCGCCGCTCCCATCCGGGGTGGCCGCGCGCACGCGGAATATCAGCCGAAGGACGGCAAGATCTTCGTGTTGATCCTCGGAAGTGACGCTCGTTCAGGAAATCCTAGGCACTCGCGCACCGATGGCGTTCACCTCGCCGGAATCAACACCAAGACGATGAAGGGTGGCATCCTCAACTTCCCGCGGGACTCGTGGGTCAACATCCCGGGCTCGGGTTCTGCTCGCATCAACGAGGCGCTGAATCGGGGGGGGCCCGACCTGGCGGTTCGAACCATTGAGAGCCTCACCGGGATTCAGGTCGACTACTGGCTTCTGACGGCCTTCGAAGGATTCCAGAAGGCAATAAAGGACGTCGGAGGGAAGATCCCTCTCCCCCTGAAACGGGGGATGTATGACTCCGGCTCCGGAGCGAGACTTCCGCGGGGAACGAAGACCCTCAGTGCGGAGGAATCGCTCGCCTTTGTACGAAGCCGCAAGTCACTCCCCGGTGGGGACGTTGATCGCACGGCTAACCACGGAAGATTCCTGATCGCTCTCCTCCGGAAGTTGCGCGGGGACATTGAGCGCAGGCCCGACAGAATGTTTGATTGGATGCAGGCTGCCCGCAAGTGGACTGCACTGGACATTCCACCACACGAGTTGTTCCAGCTCGGTGTGCTGACGTCCCAAGTCAAGAGCCAAGACGTAGGGAATGTGACGGTTCCCGTGCGCATCGGTTCGGTTGGCTCCGCAAGCGTCGTGTTCGTACAGCCCGGAGCACAGGCGATCTACGACCGTTTCAAGGAGAAAGCGTCGCTGTAGGACTCGGTGTGGCTACAGCGTCACGAACCGCGCGAAGTCGTCCGCGCTGAGAGGCCTCCCGGTCGCCTGCTGGATGAGCGCATCCCAACGCATCAAGTTTCCCGCGCGGAACAGTCGTTCGGTCAGCCACTCACCGACTGCTCGATTACCGATCAGCTCGCCGCAATCGGCCACGATCTCGCTCTCGAGTTGACACGACAGCACGGCTCCCAAGAGATAGTTGTGGTAGTAGACGGGCGCGGCCGCCACGTGGATCTTGGCCGCCCAGTCGGGTGCGCTTCTGTCGGGAGGAGGAGTCACCATTTGGTATCGCTCGACCAGAGCCCACCAAAGTGAATCGAGATCGGACTCGGGATCCGAGTACAGCTCACGCTCGAAGTGAGCCATGACCAGTACCCACCGGGCCATGAGTAATTCCTGAGCGGCACTCGTGTGACGGAGTCTTGCCTCAAGATCGCCAACGACGCCTGTCTCGATCCCGGCGACATCTGTGAGCCACTTCGGCTCGCGCACCATCCGACCGGAGAGAATCGCCATCGCCTCCGTGACGAAGGTGTGAGCCGGCCGATGGAGTAGGTAGGAGAGCTGTTGATCGATCATCAGGTCGTACGCCGCGTGGCCCGATTCATGAAGCATGACGGAGATCCAGAACTCACCCGGGACGATGTTGGCGAGAATACGAACGTCTGTACCCGTGCGGTCGACATCGAGACAGAACGCGTGCTGACACTTGCGCTCGCGTGGGTACAGATCGCTTCCTTCGAGCACCTTGGCGAGGTCGATCCCCCAACCAGCGAAGGTCTCTGCTGCGAGATCGGCCGCCGAAGATGAGGCGAGTACGGGGCTCAAGTCCACGCGTCCGTTCGGCGGCACCTCTTGGAAGAACGGATCCGCGTAGTGCCATGGATAGACCGAGTCAACACGGAGCCGTTGCGCGACGCTGGCGTCCAGGGCATCCTTGTAGGACGAATAAGACGCGTGCGTCAGCCGCTCGACTTCATCGAGGAACGACAACAACCACCCTTCCGATATCTCGGACAGCTCGAGAGACATCCGGTAGTAGTCGGCGTAGCCGAGGTCGCGCGAAGCCTGGTTGCGCAGGCGAGCGAGATCGCGCACTCGATCATCGACTCGGGCACCAATCTCCTTGGAGGCTTCCCACGCACTTCGACGTTCGTCCTCATCGGTCGAAGTAGAGAGGATCCGGAGAATGTCGTTGTCGGTCACGCGCACGCCGTCGACCTCCGGCCGGAACGAAGCGAATTCGGTCTCGACCGAGCTCGATACGGTAACCATCTCTGCGCGGAGCTCGTCATCCATCTGATTGGCAATGAGCGACCGGTGGAGAACCTCCAGCTGACGCTTCAGCACCGGCTCGTGGAGCTCTTCGCCCACCGCCTCCGTCACCATCGTGAGGGCTTCGGGGTCGCCTTTAAGTCGCCTCAGCTCGAGTTCGAGCTCGGCCCGTTTCGCCTCTGACTCGGGGGTGGCCTCTATCTGGGACTCCCAGTAGGCACCGTGGAACTCGGTTTCGAGCGCGCTGAGCTTGTCTTCGAGCGATGTGACAAGTCGGTGCGGCGGAACCGTAGCCATCCCGAAGTCCTTCTTCGTCATCGGTGGAACGGGAGAGTCTATTAGCGTTCCCCGTTCGCTGCGGTTCCTCCTTACCCGTCCATGCCGGTTAATTCGAAATGCCATGGCTCCCAGGACATCGGCCTCCAGAGAGGCAGCCCGAGTTCATCCACGAGGCTTACTGCAAGCCCCAGATCTCCACCGAGATCCACCGCGAGGCCCGTTTCGTGATTGGACGTCCCCGGTCTTGCAACCCAGTTGTCGGCGGCCTCGGGATCGCCGTGCTTCTGGAGGGCCTCGATCCACAGCTCGGTCTGCCGGTCCGTGGAACGAGCGCCCGACACCAGGTACACGCGTCCGTTGGACGCCGCGATCAGCCGATCCACAGCTCGTTTCAGAGCCGGCTGAAGTCCAGCCGTCGTCGCAGATCCCTGAGGTGACACCGGCGCGGGGGCGAGCTTGTCCAGTTCGATAACGGCTCGGGCTCGAGCGCTGAACCCGTCGAGAGCGACTTCCACCTCCATCTCGGTTGCTCCTTCAACGCAGTCGCAATCGGTGAGGCGAGCACCGTTGTGCTGGGCGTACTCACGCGCTCGCTGCTCCGGATCGGCGGACCCATAGGGCCCCGACTCGAAGACGGCTGCCAGTGCGGCAGCATCCGCCGCCGTCTGCGCTCGCGCGCGAGTCTGCGCAGCACCGCCGAGTGCCACCACGATCGTCCCGCAGATCAACGAGAGAACCAATGAACAGGCAACGAACAAGACGCTCATGCGATTGCCCAGGCACGCCCTCGGCTCACGGCTGCTCGATGCGCATCGTCGCCGACGAACTCATCGCGCGGCCGGAGATCAGATCCCCGATCAGGGGAAGCCGGCCGCTCGGCTCGTAGGACAGGGTGACGGTCAGGGGCCTGCCCGTGCTGCGGTCGGCGAACTCCGGGTCGACCTCTACCTCCAGGGGGGACAGGCCCCCGTGCTCGGCGGCACTCCGGATCTCTTCGGGATCCGAGTCGACGATCGCTATGCGCGCGCTTTCACGCGCCGCGTGCCACAAGCGCACATGATCCCCGACGAGAAGCCCGATCTCGATCAAGATTCCGAGCACGAGGGCTGCGATCGGCAGACAGAGCACGAACTCCACCGTCGCCTGGCCGCGCTCGCCCGCACGACGGAAAGTCACTACCGCTCCATGAACTTGCCGAAGATCGCGTTTATCACGCCCTCAACCCCCGACTCGAAGCCTCCGCTCTTGGTGACTGCCGTGATGATTCCCACGACGGCAACGGCAAGGAGGATGACGAGGACGTACTCGACTCCGCCCTGCCCGGACTGGCTCGCGGGCAGAGCCCTGAAGCGATCGACAAAGTGCTGCATGGGCACCTCCGTTGAATCGGAGACCGGCCTCGGTACCGGTCGGTGCCCTTATGTCAGTCGGAAATCGGGTTTTCGTCTGTGACGTACGTCACTATTCGGAACGAGGAAGCGGATTGACCGAGTCGCCTATCTCGACGCCCCACTCGTCGAAGGCCCCCTGGTTGACCTCGAGCGCGCCTCGATAGGTAACACCCGGGTCGTAGCTAGGGCAGGGCTCCGCTTCGCAGGGTTCCATGTCCAGAATCTTGACGATCTCGCCGTCGAAGTCGAAGAACGCGATCGACAGTGGGATGAGGGTGTTACGCATCGTAAATGCGCTGGTGGTTTCCTCGAAGAACACGAACAGCATGCCCTCGTCATCCGGCATCGATTCTCGTTGCATGAGACCGAAGGCCCGTTGCTCGTCGGTCTCGGCGACATCGACGTTGATAAGGACCGAGTTCCCCCCGGTATCGATCAGAACCCGCCCGCGCGCGAACTCCGGCGAGCCCGGGGGCCGAGTTGCCTGCGGCTCCGACTCCTCGTTGTTGCCGTTGGACGAGTCAGAGCAACCCACCAGGATCAACGCCGACAGGAACAAGATCAGAAACCGTCGCATGCATGAAGCTTGCCATCGCCGGACGAGAACCGGCATCGACGGGGGAAATTGGGGGCTATTCGGGTCCTCGAGCCCGCTCTCGGGGGTCTCGCCGGGCGAAAACCCGGCATCAAAGGGGGAATGGGCAGCTGTTGAGGTCATCGTGGCCCACTCTTGGGGGTCTCGCGGGGCGGGAACCCGGAAAACGGATCGTGTGGCGAGAATGTGACCTGTGGCGACACAGAATCGCCAAGGGATCGGGGTTCGGGGTTCGATAAAGGGCGATCACGCCACGTTTGTGGCCTCACTAGCGCCAGGAACCTGTTGCGAAAAGTCGAGCAGTTTGCAAACGCGCAGGTCACAGGCCTGGAACATCGCGCGCGTTTCGGACAAAAGCGGACGTATCTCAGGTTTGTGCCACAGGCTCTCAGGCGGGACTGAGACCAAAAAGGTGGGCCAACAATGAGCCTCAGGGGAGGTTTCGGCCCCGGGACCCACCCGGAGCGGGGCAGA
>WHSV01000032.1 GCA_009379915.1 Actinomycetota bacterium
GGGGGCGGCGTGAACGCCGAGCGCGGCCACGCGAACATCCAGGGCAATACCGATAACGCGCAGTCGTGGGAGATCCTGCCCGGCTACATGGCGATTCCGAAGCCCGGTATGAAGACCCTTGACGATTACATAAACACGGCGGCACTGGCCCAGCTCGATCCGAACGCCCTTAACTTCTTCGGTTCCGTCTACCGCGCCATGACCGTGAGCCTGCTCAAGCAGTGGTTCGGTGATGCCGCAACGAAGGACAACGACTTCTCGTTCTCGTGGCTGCCCAAGCCCGACAAGAACTGGTCGTGGATGACGTTCCACGACGAGGCGCGCGCCAAGAGGCTCCACGGCCTCTTCAACGGCGGCATGAGCAGCGTCAACATCGGGCCGGATTCGAACCGGGTGATCGAGTCGCTGTCGAACCTGAAGTGGTTCGTCGTGATGGACCCGTTCCCCACCGCGTCCTCGGAGTTCTGGCAAGCGCCCGGCGTTGAGTCTGAAGAGGTTCAGACCGAGGTGTTCTTCCTGCCGACAACGCACTGGATCGAGAAGGCGGGTGCGTTCGTGAACTCGGGCCGTTGGGCGCAGTGGAAGCACCAGGCCCTTCCCCCCGAGGGCGACATCAGGAACGACAACTACATCATGGCGCAGCTCTTCCTGCGGATGAGAAAGCTCTACGAGGAGGAGGGCGGCGTCTTTCCCGACCCGATACTCAATCTCACCTGGGCCTACTCGGACCAGGATGACCCGCCGATGGAGGACCTCTCGGCCGAGATCAATGGGAAGGACCTCAAGAGCGGGCTGCTCCTGGACACGTTCCTCGACGCCAAGGACGACGGCACCACCGCGATCGGAAACTGGCTCTACACCGGCTCCTACACGGAGGCGGGGAACATGATGGACCGGCGCGGCACCGACGACCCCACTGGCATGGGCTTCTACCACAACTGGGCGTGGTCCTGGCCCGCCAACCGGCGCGTCCTCTACAACCGGGCTTCGGCCGATGCAAAGGGCGATCCCTGGGACGAGACGCGTCCCGGGATCCGCTGGAACGGGAGCCTCTGGGTCGGCGACGTCCCCGACTACGTGCCTGACTCTCCGCCCTCCGACGGCCTCGGCGCGTTCATCATGACGGGGGAGGGAGTCGGGCGACTGTTCGTGCCGGGCGGGCTGGTGTTGGACGGACCCTTCCCCGAGCACTACGAGCAGACCGAGTCGCCCATCACCAACCCGTTCAGCGGGACCAACAAGAACCCGGTTGCATTCATGTACGAGGACGCCCCGGCGAGCTTCGCAGAGGACGACAGCGAGTTCCCCTACGTGGCCACCACCTACCGGCTCACCGAGCACGAGCACTTCGTAACCCAGCACGTGCCTCAGCTCGTGGAGGCCATGCCCGACTTCTTCGTCGAGCTACCGGTGGAGCTGGCCGACAAGAAAGGCATCGCCAACACCGACATGGTGAGGGTGCGCTCCAAGCGCGGAGAGGTCGAGGGGCTGGCGCTGGTGACCAAGCGCATGCGTCCGCTGAAACTCGGTAACAAGGTCGTCTACCAAGTCGGCATTCCGGTGCACTGGCACTACGCGGGGGGCCATGGCAAGGGCAAAGCCGCCCAGATGGCGAATCTGTTGACGCCTTACATCGGCGACGCGACGACCGCGACGCCGGAGTTCAAGGGGTTCCTCGTCAACGTCGAGAAGGTCTAGGGGGTGGCGCCATGACAACCGAGCTCGGTCTCGCGGTGAAGCGGAAGTCGGCGACTCCTTCCTCCGGGACGAATATCCGCCGGGACCACTCCATCAAGCAAGTAGAGGTCTCCAAGCTCGTAGACATCGACCTCTGCATCGGCTGCAAAGCATGCGAGGTCGCCTGCAAGGAGTGGAACGACCTCCAAGTCGAGGAAACCCACAACTTCGGCGGCTACCAGAGCCACGAGGACCTCACCGCTTCGACGTGGGACCTCATGCGCTTCAACGAAGTGGAGCTCGAGGGCAACGACATCGCCTGGCTTATTCGCAAGGACTCGTGTCTGCACTGCGAGGAACCTGGTTGCTTGCTTGCGTGCCCCGCGCCGGGGGCGATCGTGCAGTACGAGAACGGGATCGTCGACTTCGATCAGGACAAGTGCATCGGTTGCCAGTACTGCGTGAGCGGATGCCCGTTCGACATCCCGCGCTTCGACACCGAAACGAAGAAGGTCTACAAGTGCACGATGTGCGTCGACCGCATCAGCAATGGGATGGAGCCGGCTTGCGTGAAGTCGTGTCCCACCGGGTCAATTCGTTTCGGCACCAAGGAGGACATGCTTCTCTACGGCGAGGAGAAGGTGGGCAAGCTCAAGGCGCGCGGCTTCGACGACGCTCTCCTATACGACCCCGAGGGGGTCAAGGGCGTGCACATGATGTATGTCGTGCCGCGCGGTGAGATGCTCGACGAGTACGGGCTCCCGGAGGAGCCGACCGTAAAGGGCGCCAGCTTCTTCCCCGCCATGAGCGGGCTTCGCAAGCTCGGGTCGGTCGCCACCTGGGCGGGTTTGATCGGGGCGGGGATCTTCTTCCTTCGAACCGGCCGCAGGTTGCCGCCCTCGGAGGACAAGGCCGTTGCCTCCGCCAGGGAGAAGGGCCGCGAGGCCGAGAGGCAAACCCAGCTCGAAGAAACGAAACAACAAGAGGATGAGCGCTCATGAGTGTGCAAGCCGAACGAGACGAGGGGATCCTTCGTTATTCGCTTGCCGAGCGCATCCTGCACTGGTTCGTTGCCCTCACCTTCATCTACCTGATGCTCTCGGGCTTCGCGGTCGGCTACCCGCGCATGGCGTGGCTGTACGACTTCTTGGGCGGCGGTCAGACGGTTCGATTCCTGCACCCCATCGTCGGCGTGGCCTTCACCATCGGCTTCGTGCTGATGCTCGTTATGTGGCTGCGGGACATGGTCTTTGACGACAAGGACCGCGCCTGGGCTCGTGACCTCCGTACCTATGTCCGCGAAGGCCACAGCCGCGTCGACGTCGACCGTTTCAACGCGGGCCAGAAGGGTTACTTCTGGTTCGCGGTCGTGACCGGAGCGGCACTGTTCATTACAGGCCTCCCGCTCTGGTTCCCGGGTCTCATGAGCGGTGGCTGGAACCAGTTGGCGCGACTGTTGCACCACGTCGTCTTCCTGCTAACCGTGGGCGGTTTCATCATCCACGTCTATATGTCCACGATGATGCTGCCGGGCACCATTCCGGGCATGACCGGAGGCAGGGTCACGCGGGCGTGGGCCGCCTGGCATCACCCGAGTTGGTTCCGCAAGCGCGAGGCGGCCTCGGCCGGACCGCAAGAACAGCCAGGGGCCGACCGCAGCTGAAGGCCCAGCGAGGGGGGCCGGGCGACTTCGAGTTCCGGTTAGCGCGTGCCCAGGGAGTAGAGCGCTCAGCGGCCTCGGCCGCTCAACTCGCGTTTCTGTCGTCGGTGCTCGGACACGAGCGCGCCCGCGCCTCGTCGCCGGCGGTACGGACCGCGGCGGCCCGGGTGGGGGCGGAGTCGTTCAGCAGCCGTTTAGTCGAACGCTTCCCATTGCTAAACCTGGCCGCGTCGGTGGAAACCGTGGTGGCCGAGATCCCTATTGCGGTCGATGCGCTGAGACCTCCTTCGGCCCCCGGCCCCCTCTGGGACGCGGGCAAGGATCTGGTCGCTCGTAATGGGACGGAACAGCGCGATCTCGTAGAGCGCTGGCTCGACGATCCCTCTTTGCTCGACGCTCGCATCGCCGCCTGGATATCGGTGTCGGCGGGGCCGGTGCTCGAGCTAGCCGCCGCAGCATTGAAGCCGATCTCAAAGGAGGAGTGGTCCGGTCCCGCGTGTCCCGCGTGCGGAGGGTTTCCTCAGGTGTCGGTGATCCGCGAGCAGTCGGGTGAGTTCATGGCGGGATCCCCTCGCTATCTCGTGTGCGGCCGGTGTGCCATGTGGTGGAGCTTTGCGCGCGCCACCTGCCCGTGGTGTGGCGAGGACGATTCGAGACGGGTCGGATCCTTCGCTCCCGAGGGAGAACGCTTGGTGCGGATCGATGCATGCGACACATGCCACTCTTACGTGAAGACCTTCGACCTCAGGGAGCAAGGGGGCAGGGACATCGTTCCCCTTGTCGACGACGTGGCCACGCTAACGCTCGACGTATGGGCGCACGAGAAGGGGCTGCAGCGTTCCGGCGTTTCGCTTGCCGGGGTCTGAAACTCACGCCAGAGTTCCAGGGAATGTGCACTTTCAACGGGCGCGTCCTCCGCGCAGCATGGTGACCGATTTGCCGATACGACGCCGGCGGCTCTCGGAGGTCTTGGCGCCCTCGATCGAGAGCACGTGCCACCTCTTACTGCTGTACGTCAACCCATCGAAGAACTTCCTGGCGCCTACATCCCGGTTGAGAGCCGCCGCGAGGTCCGGAGGCACAATCACCACACGGGGGTCGACGTCGACATCCACCTCCTCGGTGGGCCATGAAGTCGCTGTACTCATCCCTAACCTCCCATCATTTCGATTCCTTGATGGTTCGACTGGGTGGCGGCGAGAAACTCATCGCTGCAGCGCCGCTCGATATACCTGCATCGAGGAAGGCTCTACTGGATTACCCGGACGGTGATCGTGGGGCAGAAACGCTGGTAACGAGCCACAGGAAGGGGTCGGCGTACATGTACGCTGTCAAGCGCGATCAACTGCCCACCGCCAACGAGTTCGAGGGCGACGACCACGGGGGACTGGGCGTCTCGTTTCTCCTGGTCGATGCGGCGCCCGGCGGCGGACCCACGCTCAAACCAGCACGATTACGCCGAGGTGTTCATCGTGCTGGAAGGCGAATCGACCTTTATCGCGGGCGACGAGGAGCGGCCGGTTCACGCCGGCGAGATCGTCGTCGTCCCGCCCAACACGCCGCACCGGTTCTTCAAACGCAGGTCGGGGAGCACTCCCGGCAGGTCGACATACACGTGAGCCCGTTCGTCACCGAATGGCTGAGTGGTCCCGGCTCGAGGTGATGCGGGGCAGGAAGCCTTCGACGGTGTCGAGGACACCCGGGTCTCGCAGTAGCGGGTTGTGGCCCAGGCCGGGGGCTTCGACGAGTCGCGTGTCGGACCGTCGCTCGGCCAGCGCAGCCGAGGTGGCGAAATCCGCGTCGGGATCGGCCGGGTCGTGCACCAGCAGCAGCTCGGTTCCCGGCATGTCGCTCCCGGCTCCCGCGGTGAGGACCGGCCACCACTCCCCGATGAAGCGCCTGGCTCTGCGATGAAGGGAACGAGTCGTCCACGGCGCGAGCTTCGCTCGGCGCGAGAAGAGTTGCAACGGTAGGCGCAGGTCCAAGACCGGTGCCAGCCAAACGGCCCTATTCGGGGGCCGTTCGGTGAAAGCGATCAGGGCCGCCATCGCGCCGAGCGAATGAGTGATCAGGGCAGAGGGAGGACCGAAGCGGGCCTCGACGGCCTCGAGACCGGCGGCCATCTGGAACCCGTCCGAGGTTCGTTGCTCGTCGGTGTTGTGTCCCGGAGAGTCGATGGCCACTGCTCGATACCCGGCGCGAGCGGCGGACCCGGCCAGGTCGAGCATTTGAGCGGCTCGGCCTCCCCATCCGTGCGCCAGGATCACCAGGGGACCCTCGCCGGTCGTGAACCCGGGTCGTTCGCGTCCGTTAACCGTCACCGTGATCGGCTCCACCGTCTTGAGTTTGTCGGCGTCGCGCTTCACGGCCCGGGCCGAGGGACGGGGAGGGGTGAACCAGATTCGCTCGGCGACCGGCGGGAGAAGCCGCACCGGGAGGGGAACTCTCACCGCGCGCCCCACCCGATCATCCCCGGGTCGAGATCGGCCAGCAGATCCAGTTCGGTCAGGTCGAGCGGTGGCAGCGATGGGGCGGGTCGAGAGCTGCTCATGGTGACTCCTCTCGTGTGCATTTCAATTTGAAACTCACACTAGCCGGAGTACGTTGCAAAATGCAACCCAGTTCCCTAGAATGAGCGTCATGCCCGCTAGGAAAAACCTGGATTACCTGGACTGCTCGGTTGCCAACGCGCTCGACATCATCGGGGATCGATGGAGCCTGCTCATCCTTCGGGATGCGTTTCTGGGGGTGCGCCGTTTCGACGATTGGCAGAGGGACCTGGAGATCGCCAGGAACATCCTCGCCCAGCGGCTCGACCGCCTGGTCGAGGCGGAGGTCCTGGAGGCCCGTCGCTACCAGGAGAATCCTCCGCGCGACGAGTACGTGCTGACCGCCAAAGGCAAGGACCTACTCGATGTTCTGCTCACGCTGTGGCGGTGGGGCGACCGATGGGCCCCGCCCCCTCCGGAGATGCACCGGGACCTCGTCCACCTCGATTGCGGGCACGTGACCCACGCGGTACCGAGTTGCGCGCACTGCGGCCAAGAGTTGACGCGTTCCAATCTGCGCATCGAGCCCGGCCTCGCCGTCGTGGACCGGCGTTCGGTAGTCAAGACCTAGATTCGCTCCGCGCGGCGCCGACAGCCGGCCTGGGTTTGAGTCTAACGATGCGTGCGCCGCTTCGTCGTTGCATCGAGGTGGTCACGGAATCTACCTGACGAGACGGTGCGTGAGCCGAGCGCCTGTACTTGATCCCTCAAGCGCTTGTCAGATGTGACTACCGTCAGAGACGATGGGGCGGCCTCGCGCTTGATCATCTCGACGATCTCGTGATCGGCAGCGTCGCGCCCCTTGCGGGAGGCAGCGGTAACGACCGCATGTGTGGTCTGGGTCGGCGTTCTCGGGGCTTTGTCGAAGACGACGGTCACATCATCACCCGTCAATGCGGCGTACTCGTCGAGAGCTTTCGTGAGTGAGTGCATCGCTCGATCGGGATCGTTCCACCACTTGTCCGGTCTCGATCCGATCACGTTCATGCCGTCGACAAGCCATCGCGTGGACATCTTCCTGGCCCGGCGGCTCACACCTCGTAGGTGGTGATCTCGATCAGGTGCCCGTCCGGATCGTGAAAGTAGATGGAGTGAGCGATGCCATGGTCGTTGAAGCTGTACCGGATGTCCCGAGCGTCGAGATCCTCTTTGGCGGCATCGAAGTTCCGCCTGTCTGCCCCGAAGGCCACGTGCCACATGGCGAGCCCCCCCGGATGACCCTGGGGAGGCGGTGGATCCGAGCTTTCCGCAGGGAACAGAGCAAGGCCGGTCGACCCACTAGTGAGAAACGCAGGGTTCCGTCCCCACTCCTCCTCGTGGACGTGTTCCAGGCCGAGAACATCTCGGTACCACTCGATGGAACGGCTGACGTCGGCCACGGTGAGAGCCACGTGGTCGAGACGCTCGAGATCGAACGGCATGGTTCTCCTTATCTGTAGAGGGACCCCCCGGTCAACAACCGGGAACCCGTGTCTTGAACGGGTTTGTTCTTGAAGTGTTTTGTTTCCCCTCGTAGCCACCATCCGCGACGACCCGCAGCCGGGGTCAAGCTGGAGCGCCCGGAGCGCAGCGAGGACGAACGAGCTTTGGCGCCGGCGAGGACCGTCGCACACTGGGGCGTTGGGGGAAAGGGTGTTACGCGATCGACACCACCTCCCGACGAGCTGTCAGGGAGACGTCGTCGCGCGCGCGGTCGCCCAGCCTTATCTCGGTGCTCGGAGCATGCTCCGGCGACATGATGAGTGATGGGGTGGACCCCGGGTGAAACGTTGCGGCCGCTCGGTCTTTCAAGGACGTCCACGGACGAGTCGTGGCGACAGGAGAATTGCGGGAGCCGGCCGCAAAGAACATCGGCATGATGTGGGACACGTCGCGCGCGGCGGCCATCTCAGGCGGCGACCTCGACGCGTCCGGTGGACGCGGTAGCTGGGTCGATGTCGACCTCAACCGGCTGGAGCGCGGCGACGCCAAGTTCCTTGAGGATGTGGTGAGCTCGCCGGCACAGCTTGCGGGCGATCGCGAGGCACGCTCTGTTGTGGTCGATGCGATCTCTGGTCTCGAGGTAGTACGCGTGGTCCGGCGACGTCCTGCGGGCCCCGCTTTGGGCCGCTTCGTAGAGCGCCCAGCGCAGCACTTCGGGGCCTTGGCGCGACAGGTGCCCGGGCGGGCGCTTGCCGTTGGACTCGTAGACGGTGATGTCGGGGCCCGAGTAGCGAACCGCATCATCGGAGTTCGAAAAACGGCGGCAATCTCCGAGCTCGGCGAGGATCGTGGCGCTGGTGAGGTGCCCGACGCCGAACAGGCCCATGAGGGCGCGACAGCCCGGTTGAGCCTTGGCAAAGGAGATGAGGTGGGCATCGAGCGGGAACATCTGCAGGTCGCAGGCGTCGAGCATCGCGATGCCGACGGTGATGAGCTGGCGACCGGCCGAGGACAGCTCTGCTTCCGCGAGGCGCGCCCGGCCCTTCGCAGTGCTCAGCCCGCTGCCGGGCGCAATGCCCTGGTGGTAGAGCTGCGCCTGGACGCGCTGCTGCCACACCCGCCGCTCGTCGAGCAGGGCCTTGCGCAGGCGCACCCGGGCGCGCAGCTCGAGGATGTGCTCGGGCGGTATCCACGACTCCGGCACGCGCCCCTGGAGCAGCAGGTCGACCATGAGGTCGCAGTCCTTGTCGTCGGTCTTGGCACGCCGCTTCGGTCCCCGCCGGAGGCTCGTCTCGGCGGGCTCAGCGAGATGCGGGGTCACGCCGATCCGCTGCATCTCCTCGACCACGAAGCGCCACCCGGTCGTCGCCTCGAGCACGACGTGGGCATCGCGGCCCTCGAACTGGCTCAACCACTCGCGCACCGCAGCACGCGCCGCCGGCATGATGCGGCCGCGCTTGATCTCTCCGGTGCTCAGGTCTTGCCACTTGAAAGTGATCTGTCTCCGGTGCAGGTCCATCGCGCCTACGATCTCCATGAGGGGCCTCCTCGAGCTCCTAAAACTCTTGTGCCTTAGAGCACGTTTGCGTGGTTAACACGCTTGTGCCGAGGGGGTCCCTCTTCATGTCATCTTTCGCTGGTACTCAAGCACGCTTTCCTCGCGGTGTGAGGTCGAGACCGCGCAACAACTGGGCGTTCGCGGCCACGATGATGGTCGAGAGGGACATGAGGACGGCACCGACCGCGGGGGAGAGCGTGATGCCCGCCCAGGCGAGGACGCCGGCCGCTACCGGAATTGCGAACGCGTTGTAACCCGTGGCCCATGCCAGGTTCTCGATCATCTTTCGATAGGCGGCCCGCGATAGCCGGATGACGCCCACCACTGCGCGCGGGTCGTCGGACGCAAGTATCACGTCGGCCGATTCGATGGCCACGTCGGTCCCCGCTCCGATCGCGATGCCGACCTCGGCCCGGGCGAGCGCGGGTGCATCGTTCACCCCGTCTCCGACCATGGCCACCCGGTGACCTCCCCTCTGAAGGTCGGTGACGGTTGCATCCTTATCCTCAGGGAGAACCTCCGCAAAGAACTCGTCGATGCCCAACTCTTTCGCCACTGAGGCAGCGACCTGCCGAGCATCACCGGTGATCATCGCCACCTTGACTCCGAGATCGTGGAGCGCGCGCACCGCATCGTGGGACTCCGGCCGCACCTCGTCTTCGAGTGCCAGCGCCCCAAGGGCGCGCTCGTCATCCAGGAGCCAAAGAACGGCGGCTCCCCGCTCCATCCACTTGTCGACCTGGTGGCGGAGACTCTCCGGGAAGTCCACGCTGCGCTCCTGCATCAACTTGGGGCCGCCGACGGCAAGCGATCGGCCCTCGACCTCTGCCTGAACGCCCCGGCCGGTCATGGAGCGGAAGTTGCCGGCCGTCGGAACAGAACCCTTCTCTTGAGCCGCCTTCACGATTGCGCGCGCAAGAGGGTGCTCACTGTCCGATTCGACGGCGGCGGCGGAGGCCAGCACTCGATTCTCCCGGCCCTCCTCCACCGCTACCACCCCGGTCACGATGTGATTGGCCGCCGTCAAGGTGCCCGTCTTGTCGAAGAGCACGACATCCACCCGGCGCATCTGCTCGAGCGCG
This sequence comes from Actinomycetota bacterium, assembly GCA_009379915.1. Lineage (GTDB taxonomy): Bacteria > Actinomycetota > CADDZG01 > CADDZG01 > WHSQ01 > WHSV01. The sequence continues at coordinate 9,949 of WHSV01000032.1, forward strand.
AGGCGGTTCTTGATCAGAATGCCGTTCCGAGCGGATAGAGATGTCGAGATCGAGATAACCAGCGGAATGGCCAACCCGAGGGCGTGAGGACACGCGATCACCAACACGGTCACTGTTTTCTCGACAGCGCTGCGCGAGTCGCCCAGTAGGCTCCACGCGATGAACGTCACGACCCCGGCGCCCGTCGCGACGTAGAAAAGAAACGCGGCCGCCCGGTCGGCGAGGGCCTGCGCGCGGGAGTGCGACCTCTGAGCTTCCTCCACCAGCCGCTGGATTCCGGCGAGCGCCGTGTTCGGTCCTACGGCTTCGACCCTGATGCGCAGCGCGGAGTCCGTCACGACCGTCCCCGCCGTTACGCTCTGTCCCTCTGACTTGGGAACCGGATGAGATTCGCCGGTGAGCATGGACTCATCGATGTCCGCGCTTCCCTCGACGACTGCTCCGTCGACGGGGACCCGGCCGCCCGGACGAACAAGGACCACGTCGCCCTCATCCAGTGACGCGATCGGAACCGACTCGACGCCATCACCCGTCACGCGCTCCGCTTCATCCGGCAGCAGCTCGGCGAGCGCGGCGAGAGCGTCGCTCGCTTGGCCGATCGCCTTCATCTCCTGCCAGTGCCCCAGCAGCATGACGGCGATCAAAGCCGCAAGCTCCCACCAGAAGTCGAGGTCGAAGGCACCGAACTCGGTGGCGAGGCTTGCGCCAAACGCGACCGTGATCGCCAGTCCGATCAGCAGCATCATCCCCGGAGCGCGCGATCGAGCCTCGCTATAAGCACCTACGAGGAACGGCCGGCCTCCGTAGACGAAGATGACCGTGCCCAGCACGGGAGAAATCCACTCGCTGCCTGGGATGTCGGGCGCGCGGTAACCGAGGAGGCCCTGGAACATCTCGCTGAAGAAGACGACCGGAAGGGTGAGAGCGAGGGTGATCCAGAACCGATCTCGAAACATGGCGGGGTCGTGTCCGGCGTGATCGCCGTGACCATGGTCGTGTTCGTTCGAACCGTGGCCTTCGTGTTGATCGGTGGCGTGAAGCTCGTCGTGTGGCGTGTCGCGATGGACGGTCATAGCAGTTGGGTACCCACCCTTCTTGTCTTGGCCGGTTGCTTGCGGTACCATACCCCCCAGGGGTATAGGATTGTCAAATCGCCGGACCGTTTGCCATTGAAGGGAGAGAGAGTTCATGAGGGGCTACTACGAGGACAAGGACGAAGTTCTGTCCCGGCTCCGCCGAATCGAAGGCCAGACGCGCGGCCTGCAGCGCATGGTCGAGAACGACGAGTACTGCATCGACATATTGACTCAGATCACGGCGGCCTCGAACGCTTTGAAGAAAGTCGCGGTGAGCCTGCTGGACGATCACATTCGCCACTGCGTCGTCGAGCAGACCGAAAAAGATAAGGACATGGTGCGCGAGGCTACCGCGGCGATCGGGCGCTTGATCAAGGCCTGAGCGGGATTTGCGTCAGGGTCCGCCGAAAGAAATAGTGGCCGCCTGAAACTTACGGCGAACTCGACGAGGCGGAGGCGCTCGATCTCGGCGCGGATGACTACCTCGTCAAACCCTTCGCCTACGTGGTTCTCGTTGCGCGCCTGCGCGCTCTCATCAGGCGTGGGGCCCCCAAGCGGCCCTCCATCCTGCAGGCGGGCGATGTGAGGCTCGATCCAGGCTCGAAGAAGTCTGGCGAGGCGGAACCCAAATCGATCTGACGGCTCGTGAGATGCCCCTCCTCGAATTCTTGTTGCGCCGGAAGTACCAGTGGTTTCCAAGCGCGAGATCCTCGAGCATGTCTGGGACTATGACTTCGAAGGCGATCCGAACATCGTCGAGGTCTACGTCCGGCATCTCCGCAACAAACTCGATCGCCCTTCGCCCGCGACTCGATTCAAACGGTTCGCGGCGGGGGCTACCGGCTGGACGACGATGAACTCTGACAAGCGAGACCGACGCCGGCAGCTCACGACGATGGGTAGCGTGCGAGTTCGCACGACGATGGGGGCCGTGGTCGTCGTTGGGGTGGCCTTTGTGATCGCAGCCTCGGCGATGCTGATCATCCTGCGTCGATCCCTCACAGACAACGTGCGAACGACCGCGCTGCAGCGCGCCGATGCGGTCGCGAGTTTCATGTTGAGCGGTGCATCTGGCGACCCGACGCGGGCGAAAGACGACGACGAGTTCGTTCAAGTGCTGGACGGCCGCGGCCGCGTCGTGTTGGCGAGTTCCAACGCAGAGGAAACGCCGATCGTTGATGATCTCAGCTCCGGCGAGAGTCGAGAGATCGCGGTTCCCTTCGAGGATGATCCGTTTCTGGCAGTGGCATCTGAGGACCGACCGGGGAATCACTCGATCGTAGGTCGAACCTTGGATGAGGTACTCGAATCAACCGAGGTGGTCGGAACCCTGCTGCTGGTTGGGGCGCCTCTCCTTCTGCTGTTCGTCGGCGCAGTGACCTGGAGAGTCGCGGGGCGCGCTCTCGCGCCCGTCGAGTCGATGCGCGCAAGATCGTTCTCGATCTCGACGACGTCGTATTCGAGGAGGTCGCCCGCCACCGTGGCTCCGACCGAACGATCGACGGCGCCGGAGTCTCGGCGGGCCGGGTCTTGGGTGATCGCAAGCAGCTTGCCAGGCTTACCGGCAATCTCCTCGAGAACGCGCTACGCCACGCCCGTAACAGGGTTGCGGTGTCGCTCAGCCAAGATAACGAGTGGGTCGTGCTGCGCGTGGACGACGATGGCACGGGGCTTCCGCCCAGGAACGGGGGCGCATCTTCGAGAGGTCGTTCGACTGCAGCAGGCCAGGGACCGTGACTCGGGGGGGACTGGGACTCGCCATCGTCGGCGAAGTGGCCGCGGCGCACGGCGGGGCCGCAGTTGCGGGATTCACCACTGGGCGGCGCTCGCTTCGAGGTCTCCCTCCCCGGTGCTCTGGCGGATGCCTGAGAGTCAGGCGGGGCTCAGGCGAGCTGGGGGAAGCTGAGATCCGGACCTCTATCTGCACCAGGAGAGGTGAGTGGATGGACAAGAAGAGGAAGCTGATCGCCGGCGCCGCGGCCGTTCTGGCGGTGCTGGGTGGGGACCGGGGGTGGGCATTGCCTCGAGTACCGACGACGACCAGCCCATCGAGGGCAATTCCCGCCGGCGTGCAACCGATGCGGCCCTCGAGCACGTCGGACGGGGCACCGTGATCGAGACCGAGATGGGCGACGACGGAGCCGTGCACGGCGTCGAGATTCGACTCGACGACGGGAACGTGCTCGAAGTGGAGCTTGACGAGAACTTCAACGTCGCGGAACCGAGCAGGACGACGACTCGGACGAGGTCGAGGGCACAGGCGACGACTGATTCCCATCGTGGATATCCCCCCGAGGCCGGCTGATTCAGGGTCCCCTGCGGATACAATCTGGGCTCGACGCGACAAGGGGGCCGAATGTCCGAGCTATCCGACCGCTTCCAGCAACTGTTGTCCGACTTCGAAGACATTACCGATGAAGTCACTCCAGCCGAAGCGCCGGTTTCACTTGACGACCCGGTGCTACAGAAGTTCTGGCGTATCTGGCCGGATCTGAGCCAGTGGGCCGGATCGCTGTGGCGCGAGCTCAACGATGATATCGACGAGTCGGCTTCGCCTGCGGCCGATGGTGTCACCGATGTGGGCGGTAGTGGTTGAGATGTCGACCCTCAAGGACGTCATGACGACGGAGGCCTTCACCATCAGCGCCGATGCTTCCATGGTCGAGGCGGCCACGGGAATGGCGAAGGGCAAGCTGGGATCCGCTCTGATCGTGCAGGGGTCGTGGCTCGCGGGGATCATCACCGAGCGGGACGTATTGCGCGCCGCCGCTTCGGGTGAAGACCTCAACGGGGTCAAGGTGAAGGATTGGATGACCAAGGATCCCATCACCGCGTCACCCGATACCGATACCGAGGAAGCCGCGGCGACGATGTTCACCCATGGATTTCGTCATCTTCCCGTCACCGAGGGGAATGAGATCCTCGGAGTGGTCAGTCTGCGCGACGTCCTCAGCGCCCGCATCCGGCGCCGATCTAGGAGTTAGCTGCTCTCCAGTTCGCTCAGCACGCGCTCGTAGACCTGGTCGGGGTCGCCTGTTCCATCCACCCGGTGAAGGAGACCCTTGCCGTCGTAGTAGTCGAGGACCGGCGTGGTCTCTCGCTTGTAGGTGGCGAGGCGTTCCTCTACGACTTCCTCGGAGGCATCTTCACGTTGCTGCAATGGCAGCCCGTCGATGTCGCACACACCCGGCGTCTTGGGCGGACTCCTCCTCACGTTGTACACGTGACCGCTCGGACAAGTGCGTCGACCCGCAATCCGAATGAATACCTCATCGTCTGGGACCTGGAGGACCACGACGGCCTCCGGCCCGAGCTGATCCTCGAGGGCTTGCGCCTGACTCAGCTCGCGCGGGAATCCGTCGAGGATCCACCCGTCGGCCGCGTCGGGCTCAGCAAGCCGGCGCGTGGTTATCTCGACCACGATCTCGTCCGGCACCAGCTCTCCTGCATTCATGAAAGCCTGAGCGCGCGAGCCGAGGGCGGAGGCGTGGGCGACCTCGAGGCGCAACATGTCGCCGGTCGAGATGTGGGGAACGCCCAGATGCTCGGCAAGGCGGGAGGCAAGAGTTCCCTTCCCGCCTCCGGGGGGGCCGAGGATTACGAGTCGTCTGTGCACACTCCTGTATTACCCCGGCCACCGGCTCTCCGCTTCTTTCTCAAGCGGGTTGCGAATCGTCGAAAGAGGGCCCGAGTTCGGGCAGCGAGCGTGCACGGTGACGGGGAGGTGACGTCGCGGTGACGCTCGGCTGCCAGGCTCTTGCCGCACATGCGCGCCCCTGCGGCCTGCGTTCGTCCCATCGTTGAAAGGACATCGCATGTCGGTTCTCTCCGATCCAACCGTAGTCATCGAGCAGACTCCGCCGACCGAGATTCAGCTCAACGGCCACGAGAGCGGCTCGCCGGAAACGGCCACGATCGGCACGGGCCCAACGAAGCTCGGGTCGGTCGGCCCGTTCAGGTGCACCTCGAGATCCGCAACGACGGCGAGCGCGCGCTTTGGATGGTCGGCGTGGTCGACGGGAGCGAGGGGGGACTGCGTTTCCCGCGCTACATGCCGACGGTCAAGCTCGGGGGCCGGGTCGTCGCCGCACCTCCGCCACCGGAGGATCCGCTCGTCGGGCCCCTGCGTGCCGCGGACTTTCGCCGTCTCGTCCCCGGAGAATCCTTCGACCCGACCCGGCCGTCACACGGATCCGCGTATCTGCCTCTATCGACCTTCGCCAACTTCATTCCATCGAAAAAGGGCGTGTATCGCTGCGAGGTCCAGTTCTCAACCGAGAGCGACTCTCCCGAGCGGTGGCTGGGCCGGTTCAACCAGGAAGACGAACGAGCCTCGGTGCTCGGGTTGATCGACAAGGTGCCGCGAGTGACCGTGACCGCCGCACTGGAAGTCGTGGTGGGCTGACCGCAGGATGGGCTACGCGGTCGCGGGCTTCGCGACCGTCCGCGGCGCGCTCTCTCGTCTCGTGGCCTCGGCGATGACAATGAAACCGATACCCCACGCGATTGCGAACAGCGACCAGTACGCCTTGATGGCACTGGCATCTCCCGGGTTGGCGATCGACGCGACACCGAACAATACGGCCGAGAGGCCGGCGGACCAGGCCGGCAGTCTCCAACCGGGGGGCCGCAGCGCGGCCACCCATGCAAGCCCGATCAGAATGAGATTGAAGGCCCCCATGGCCGACCAGTGGCCATAGTGGACCACCTGCTCGGCCTCGGCGGCCGAATCCGTGGCACGTCTGGCGGCGGCGTTGAACTCCTTTTCGAACTCGTCGTCCGACAGAGACTCATCGATGTCCTCCAGGATCTGCGGCGCGACCCGAGAGGCCTCCAAGCCGATTCGAACCTGCACGAAGGCATCAACCAGGAGCGGAATTGTGGCTACCAATGCGAGCGTCATCAAGGTTTTGCTCACGTTCGTGGAGGGTCGAAGAAGGTTCCCCCGGTTGGGGTGCAGAAAAACGAGGAGCAACGGCAAGATTAGGAATGAAATGACGACAGGGTCGATGAGACGGTCGACAATGATCGTGGTGGCGACTATGAATCCGAGGGCGATCAGCACCTGATACATCTGAGCAACCTTCGCTTCCGGTCGACGTAGATGGGCCAGTAGCCCGACGAAACTCAGCACGAAGACCCAGCCGAAGACCACCAGGTGGATCCGGTGGGAGATCGCTCCTTCATCTGCGAACCACCCCAGCAGGGCCCCGATCATCACGTTGAAGAGAACGTGCACGAGCGCGAAGAGCACCAGGAAGACGAAGAAGGCGATCTTGCGAGCCTTGCGGGCTCCCTCGGCTGAAGTCTGAATTGTCGTATTGGTTGTCATCTCGATCGTCCCGTTCTGGGTACGGCCACTAGAAAACTCCAATTCATCCCCGACCACAATGTGGGTAATCCGGATATCTCAGACGAACTACGTATCAAAACCCCTGGTTGTCACGGGGACACATAAGGATAATGACTCCGTGCAACTCGGAGACTCCCTCAGCGGCCGTATCTCTCGTCGCGCATCTTCGACGACTCAGTCGTTCGGTGGGCGGACTGTATGTCGCGGTCCTTACCTGCTCGCGCTTCGCGTTGCCTGGATCGCGGTGGCCGTCTTCGCCCTGGTCCCGGCGGTCGCCGGCTTCTGGGCCCTGTGGGGTGAGAGCTCCCTCGACGCGCTCTTCCAGTCGGGAGTTTTCTCCGTAGATTCGGAACTACCGGAGCGGTTGACGGAGATTGGAATCGGAACCGACGCCTTGCTGCTGGTGGACCTGCTGTTCCGGCTCCTGAGCTTCGGAATCTTCGCACTGACGGGCATCGTCATCTTTGCCCGAAAATCCGATGACTGGATGACCGGGCTCTCCTCGGTTCTGTTGTTGTCGGCCGGGATGACCTGGTTCGCACCACTCAACCTCTTGGGCGAGAACTCCGTGCTCTTCGAGATCTCTCAGTACGTCGGACACTCCAACCCCTTCTCGCCCGAGACGGCCAGAACCGTGCTCGGCATGTCGCTGCTGCTCTTCTTGTTGCTTTTTCCCGACGGCCACTTCGTTCCGCGCTGGGCTCGCTACCTGGCGGTTGCGGCGGCGGTGCATGTGGTGCTGTGGATCATGTTGCCTGGGTCGGTTATCGACCCGGCGACCTGGCCTGAGGCCCTCAGTATGTGGGTGGTCGTGATGGGGGCCGGGTTCGGCATCGCCGCTCAGATCTACCGTTATTTCGCGGTGGCGAGCCCCATCCACAAGCAACAGACGAAGCTGGTCGTCTCCGCGCTGGGTGCCATGGCCTTCGCCGTGGTATTCCTATTTGCTTTCAATCCCGGGCTTGGTTCCGGCTTCGAGAACCTGACGCTCGTGACGCCGCGCGTGGAGGCCATTTACAACCTGGTGCTGCTGGTGCTGCTCGCGCTGGCCGTGTTGCTACTGCCGATCTCCATCGGCATCTCGGTGCTTCGCTACCGGCTGTGGGACCTCGACGTGCTCATCAACAAGACGCTGGTCTACGGCGCCCTGACGGGCATTCTCGCTCTCGGCTACGGAGCCATCGTGGTCACGATCGGTACCTTCGTGACCAGGTCCTACTTGACCGTCGCCGTGGCGACGCTGCTCGTGTCGCTCGCGGCACAGCCACTGCGCCGGCGGATCCAGGATCTCATCGACCGGCGGTTCTACCGGGCCCGGTACGATGCCGCCCGCACGGTGGACGATTTCACGGCGCGTCTGCGCCAGGAGATCGATCTCGAGACACTGTCCAATGAGTTGTTGACCGTTGTCTCGCAGACCGTGGCGCCTACGGGTGTGTCGGTCTGGGTCCCGAGGAACACACGCGGTGTCCTCAATGCGGACGCCGAGACGATGTACCGGATCGCCTTTTCGGTCGCGGGCGGAAGTGAGCGAATCAGGGGCATCGACTTCGACGAGATCGAGCTCGACTCCGTCGCTATGGACACCCTGCGCCGGGCGCCGGGCCCCCTCGACCTCGACAGGGACGACCTTGCGTCTGCGTCGCTCGAGAGCTTTCGCGACGTCTACGTGAGGCTGGCCGTTCCGCTTGTCAGTCAAGGGGAACTGGTTGGGGTGCTCAACCTCGGCCCTCGCTTGAGCGACACGGACTACTCCACGCAGGACTACCGCCTGCTCGAGAAGCTGAGCAGCCATGCCGCCGCAGCGGTGCGAGTCGCTCTGCTGGTGCGCGAGCACGACCACGACCTCCGAGAGCGCGAGCGCATGGAGAGTGAGATGCGCGTCGCCCAGATGATCCAGCAGCAGCTCTTACCCCGGAGCCTTCCGCAGGTGGAGGGTTGGGACGTCGAGGTTCACTATCACCCGGCGCGCGAGGTCGGCGGAGACTTCTACGACTTCATGAACCTTCCCGACGGCCGTATTGCAATCGTCGCCGGAGACGTCACGGGCAAGGGAGTTCCCGCCGCGCTGGTGATGGCAACGACGCGCAGCCTGCTGCGCGGGGAGATCGCGCGCAAGCTGAGCCCCGCCGAGGTCCTGAGGTGCGCCAACGATCAGCTCTGCAACGACATCCCGCAGAACATGTTCGTGACCTGCATGTTCGCCATCATCGACCCGTCGACCGGTAAGACGGTCATGGCCAACGCCGGGCACAACGTCCCCTACATCTGCAATGGTCTTCGGCTCAGGGAGTTTCGGGCGACCGGCATGCCGCTGGGTCTCATGGCGGGAGTCCACTACGAAGAGAGCGAAACCAACCTTCGGCCCGGCGACTCATTCGTGCTTCACAGCGACGGGGTTGCCGAGGCCCGCAACGAAGATGGCGAGATGTTCGGCTTCCCTCGCATGAAGATGGTGCTCGAGCAAAACCAGGACCATGAGAGTGCGATCAGCAGCCTCCTTGCCGAGCTGCGCACGTTTGCCGGGCCTCAGTGGGAGCAGGAGGACGACATAACACTCGTCGTGCTGCGCCGCCTGGCCGAGAAGCAGTCTTTCAGGGCTCTGGTCCAGCCCAAGGTCGCGAACCCCAGAACCTCTGAGACGACGCGCGGCGTCTAGAGAACGGCGCTCTCGATCGTTAGATCGCCTTCGGCGAAACGCGCGAGCCGAAGCGCGTGGAGGTCGAACGAACGGCAGGCGCCGCGCGTGATGAGTTCCGCCACAGCGCGACCCGCGGCGGGGGAATGCATGATCCCGTGCCCGCCGAATCCGGCGCACAGAACGAACCCCTCGACCTCCCCACAGAAGCCGACTATCGCGTGGTGATCAGCTGTTTCCGGATAGAGTCCGGCCCAACAATGCCGGGGGTCGATGGGAACCTCGGACACGAGTGGGAAGCGGTTGCCGATTCGCTCGGCGACGTCGTCGAGAAAACGGGGATCCACAGTGGTGGCCCAGCCGGGTTCGTCCTCGGGATTCGAGTAAGCGATCAGATAGCCGCCCCCGACCTCGCGCCTGACGAGCACTCCCGTGTCGAAGTCGACGCACATGGGGATCAGATCGGTCGGGTGGCCGGGTGACCGGGCGAAGGCGAGGTTTCGACGAATCGGCCAGACGGGCACATCGAGGTCGAGCATCCGCCCAATGCTCCTGGCTTCGGCTCCCGCAGCATTGACCACGTACCGAGCGTGCAGAACATCCCGATCGGTTGTCACGACGAAGCCATTCGATGCTCGCTCGAGGGCGCGAACCTCCGAGTTGAGCCGCAGCTCGGCCCCCAGCCCGCGAGCCTCGCGTCTCATGACCTCCACGACACCGTAGGGATCCAGAAATCCGTCGCGCGCGTGCCATGTGCCACCGCGCAGTCCGTCTGCCCGCACGATCGGCGCGCGTTCTAGGACCTCGGGCGGGGTCAGCCATTCGACTGCGAGGCCGAACGAGCGCTGCAACTCGAGAGAACTTCTCAGAAGAGCTTCGCCCCGCTCCGTGCCGGTGGCGAAGAGGTAGCCGGTCTGGTGAAACTGCAGAACGTCGCCGTGCGCGGTCGCAAGCCGTTCGAACTCCTCGATCGAGTGAAGGGAGAAAGCGATGTTGATCGAGGTGGCGAACTGAGCGCGAACACCGCCGTTCGCGCGCGACGATGACCGCTGCCCGACCGCCCCTTCGCGCTCTAACACGACCACCCGGTCGACTCCATGCCCCTTCAGTTCACGTGCGACGGAAAGTCCGATGACGCCTCCGCCCACGATGACGACGTCGTAGCCCGGCTCGCTCAAGGAGAGCGGTTCTCGAGTCGGGCGCGCCCGTAGGCGGCAAGCGACAGAGCGACGAGCAGGTGCCACGCCCCGTGTAGCTGCACGGACGAATCGGGGTCGCACAGCGGAGAAGACGTCCGGCCGAGGACGAAGGCGGCCGCTCCGATGCCAATGGACGCCAGCGCCACGCGGAAGGCATTGGCCTCGGCCGCCCGGCCTCTCAGCCGGTATCGCACCTCGTAGTAGGCAACCTGGGACGCCACGGCGATAATCGAGAGATCGTGCACGGTGTTCGCGTGGGACGGCTGGGGGCCGTGGTACAGAACGCTGCCGAGGCCCGTTGCGACCACCGAGGCCCCGAACACCAAGGGCTCGACTCTGGGCTTCGGCGGAGCTCCGCTGCGCCTCGCCGAGGGGAAAGGCTCGGTACCCGCCCTACGGGCGGGCAGGTCTTGTCGCTGTGGGGCGCGAAGCGCTCGGGCAACGATCAATCCGCCGGCAAGAACGAACCCCAGACTCGTTATCGAGTTAACGGGTTGAGCGAGGGGGCCGGTGGCAACGCGCTCGCAGTCGGACGCGCCCAAGCTCGGCATCTACTTCGCCAGGTCCGCAACGACCGTCATGTTCGGAGCGTGCCGGAGAATCTCCGGAGACGTCTTGATCTTCGACGTTCGGTTTCCGCCGCCCAAGATGACCCAGTCGCGTTCCATCACGCGCTCGTCGACAAGCAGCGGCACGTCGTCGGGAAGGCCGAACGCGGTAACGCCGCCGATCCGCATTCCCGTCAGCGCTGCGGTCTCCTCCGCGTTCGCGAAGGACGCCTTCGATACGCCCATCTGGCGTTTGACCGAGTTGTTGACGTCGAGCGAGGTGGTGGCGAGCAACACACACGCCGCATAGCGCTTGGGCCCCCGCTTGGACGCGACGAGGATCGTGTTCGCGTTGTTCTCCATCGGGAATCCGTAGTGATTCGAGAATGTCTCGGTGTCGGCCAAGTGCTCTTCGCAGGGCAGGACGTCATAGGGGAGGCCCGTGGCCTCGAGAGCTTCTCGGACGCGCTCGTCGAGCTGCGGTTGGTCGGCGGCCATGGTCAACAACGATAGCCGCCGCGCCACGAAGCGGCGTTCTACGAGATTAGACCAGGCGGCGGTCGGTGGCCCAGCGGGTCAGCTCGTGCCTGCTGGATAGCTGCAGCTTGCGCAGCACTGCCGAGACGTGGCTCTCGACCGTCTTCGTCGAGATGTGGAGCTCGCGTGCGACTTCCTTGTAGGAGTAACCGCGCGCGATGTAACGCATTACCTCGCGTTCCCGCTGAGTGAGCTGGTCGAGCTCGGGGTCGATGGGGGCCTGGACAGATCCCGCGAACGCATCGAGTACGAAACCGGCGAGGCGTGGCGAGAACACGGCGTCGCCGCCGTGCACCCGGCGGACGGCACTGGCGAGTTCCGACGGCGAAATCGTCTTGGTGACGTACCCGCGCGCTCCGGCCCGGATGATCGCGATAACGTCCTCGGCCGCGTCCGACACGGAGAGGGCAAGGAAGCACGCGTCGGGGTTCGACTTGCGCACCTGCTCGATGACGGCAAGGCCCCCGCCGGCGGGCATGTGGACGTCGAGCAGGATGACGTCTGGCTCTTTTTCGAGAATGCCCTTAACCGCGCCTCCAACGTCGCCGGCCTCACCCACGATCGCGAATTGGTCCCCGAGCTCCGACCGAACACCGGACAGGAAGAACTGGTGATCGTCGACGAGAAAGACACTGATGGTTGCGTTCTTCATAATGACCTCGCAAGGCTGAGTCTGACCTCTGTCCCTTCGCCCGGCGCACTGACGATCTCGGCGCGGCCTCCGATGCGTTCCATGCGGGCCCTGATCGACTCGGCGATTCCGCCGCGGTCCGGTGGAACCTCGGCGGGATCGAAGCCTCTGCCGGAATCGCGCACGAACGCCGTGATCATTTGGTCCTCTACTTCGACGTAAACCGCGACCGAGTTCGCTCCGGAGTGCTTAGCGGCATTCACCGCCGCCTCGGCGGATGCATGCACCATCGTCATCAGCCGCTCGTCCATCGGGCGATCGCCAACCACTACCGCCTCGATGGGAACGTGATGAACGCTCTCGACTCTGCTCGCCATCGTGTCTATCGCGGTGCTCAGCAGGTCGGCCGCGGCATCTCCGCTCTGACCGAACAGCCAGGCGCGCAACTCCCGTTCCTGGACGCGCGCAAGGCTCGATACCTTTTGCGGGTCGTCCGTTCGTTGGATCAGTGCGAGGGTCTGCAGCACCGAGTCGTGAAGGTGAGCGGCCATCTCGGAGCGCTCCTCCGAACGAATCCGTTCTCGTCTCTCGTCCGATAGTTGCTGCGCAAGTCGCCACAACCAGGGGCCGAAGATGAGACTGACTCCTACGATGGTGACGAGGATCGGCACCAGCACGAGCCCTGCGCGCGAGAGCGGCACGTTGGCCGACAGGAGCGCACCCATCCCAGCGAGAATGAACAGTCCGCCGGCGGCGGTGCGGCGCAGCGACGCCTTCGATGCGAACACGGCTTCGAGAGGGTTGGTGGGCGCGCGGCCGGACAGGGGACTGTCGGTTGCGTCGTTACGAACCCAGATCAAGGTGGCGCCGAAGGCTGCCAGGGCGAGGGGCCACACGAGTGAGTCGGCAACCCAAAGACCGGTGCCTCGCACGACGAGAAGCAATCCGAAGCTGATCGCGCCTAAGGCCGTGGCCTGCCGCAACGGACTCTCCGTGATGGACCACCTCGGCCGCTGGGCCTCGCCGGTCGCAGCATCCGACCATGCCCATGCGAAAAGGTAGAGCACGATGCCGAATCCCGAGCCCAGGGACAACACGACGAACGCCATTCGTACTACCGTCGGATCGATACCGGTGATCTCTGCGAGACCTCCGGCCGTCCCGGTCAGTACGCGATTGTCGGCACTGCGCCGGAACGCAAAACCAGAGACCCGCTGTCTGAGCTGCCGGCTGCTGGATTTCGTCGGAGTTGTTTCCTCGTCGTCCCGGGTTGCTGCTCGTGCGATGTGCGACTCCTTTGCCGGTTCCGCCGGTCGAAATCGGAACCCTTCGTATCGATGTTCGCATAGCACCCTCGTTGCGCCTACTAGGGACCTCCCCGATCTTGTCAGGGCGATCTCAGGGTTTTCTTGGGGGCATACCTGATGTCCCGCGGGCTCGGCCCCCACGATGATGGGTCCATGAAAGAGAACGACGAAACGCAGCCGAGCCCGGCCGAGAATGCCGGGCAATCCGAGGGCCACCCCTCATCCGGCTCCCCGCCCCGCCCCGAGCCTCCTCCCCCCGGAGGCTACGGACCCCCGAGGGCCGAGGGGCACCCCGAAGGCGCCTACGGCCGGCCGCCCCGCCTGACTCGTCGTGCCCACGGGCAGGACAGGGTGATCGGCGGTGTGGCCGGCGGTATCGCCGACTATTTCGGCATCGACCCGCTGTTGGTGAGACTCGCCTTTGCTGGTTTCTCACTGCTCGGGGGAGGCGGGATAGTCCTCTACGTTCTGGGATGGATCTTCATCCCAGAACGGGGGGAGGGGGAGATCGTCGGGAAGGCCGGGAGGGCTCCGAGGGCCGACGTGGCCAAGTACCTCGGGCTCGGTCTGGTCGCCATCGCCACCCTTATATTCATCGACGGGATCGGATTCGGGCCCCGCGGACTGGGTCCGTTCGAGCACGTCTTCTTCGCAACCATCCTCGTCGGTCTGGGCGTGTACCTGCTGCGGAAGGAGTCCGCTCCGGAGCCGAGTCCGGTACAACCGCCGCCACCTCAGGCACCCCCATCGGGACCGCCCGCCGGGCAGGGCGCCGGTGACGCGACGACCTCCCGGATGGTTGCGACCGAACGGGCGCAGCCGATTCCCAGCGCGACCCTTCCCGAGTCCTCCATTGGCTACGAGCACGCGCGCAAGCAGAAGAAGCCTCGCGAGCGTTCCAATCTTGGCCTGTTCACTCTTGCGGCCGTGCTGCTCGTGACGGGAACCGCAGCTCTTCTCAACAACCTCGACGTGACCTCGTTCGACGGCGGGCAGTTGAGCGCTCTGGCCCTCACAGTTCTCGGGGGAGGTCTCATCGTCGGCGCGTGGTGGGGGCGGGCCCGGTCGCTCATCTGGATCGGGGTGGTGATGTTTCCGTTCGTTGCTTTCTTGAGTCTCATAGACCTATCCATGGTGTCGCTCGACGGTGAGGTCGGGAGCATCAACGAACGTCCCCGTGACCAGATCGAGATCGCAGGCGGCTACGAGGTACTCGCCGGTGAAGCGGTTTTCGACATGAGCGACTTCGAGTTCGTCATGGACGAGCAGGCGGAGCTGAGCGTCGACATGGCCGTGGGCCAGGTGACCGTCATCGTGCCCCGGAACGTCTACGTCGACGCGGATGCGAGCCTCGAGGCCGGGCAGATCGTGTTTTTCGACGACCGGCGCGCCGGCCAGGGAGTGAGCATCGTCGATACCGATGGTGACTCGGCGTCGGAGGCTCGCTTGTCGCTGGACATCGAGGGGGCGCTCGGCCAAATCGAGATTCTGCGCTCCTCCGGCCGCGCTGTAGTGGAGGGCGAGACCTCCGACCAAGAAAGGAACCCGCAAAGACCCGGGAGACGCGAGAGGGAGAGGCCCTAGGTGAAACGTCATGACATTGACCCCCTATCACTGGTGTTCGGACTGATGTTCGCTGCAGCGGGAGCGCTCTTCATGTCGGCCAACCTCGATTTCGCCGACGTCAAGGGGGAGTGGGTGTGGCCCATTCCATTCGTGCTGGTCGGAATCGTATTGCTCGTGAGTGCCCTTGCTCGGAAGGACGACGAACCCGTGGTCGCCGAATCGCAGCGGGAGGCGTTCGAGGAGGAAGCGCGCGAGACGTCGGAGACGAAGCCCGATGAAGCGCGCTAGCCGACCAGGGTTCGACCCTCCGCCATCGCGTCGATGCAGGCGGCGTGGACAGAGGGTACATCCACCAGATCAAGCCCCACGATGGCCGGAAGTCCACTGGCCGGGAGTGTCCCCTTCATATATGTAATTCAAGCGCCGTCTCTCGGTGACGATGTTCTGGAGGTGCCGCCGGGAACGCGGCGCCAATCTGACGGGCATCCGATTGATCGTGGGGGCAAAGACTTTGCGTTTCGATGTTGGGCCGGTTCTGAGCCGTGCTACGAGCGCGCTGCTGGTGGCGACGGCCGCCTTTCTGCTTACGGCCGGACTTCCACTCGCTCAGGCCTTGGACCCCGTCGGCGAAGACCCTCCCGCCCCTGCGATTCGCGTCAACTTCCAGCCCGAATCCTCTGAGCTCGTCTGCGGTTACACGCCCGACTTCGGTTATCCCTTCGCCGAGCAGAACGGCCTCAGCTTCGGTTGGAACTCGGATCACACGGACGGCATGCGCGACCGGGGGGCCGGTGACGATAGGCGTCTCGACACCCTCGCTCGGTTCCACGCCGGGGGTATGTGGGAGGTAGCAGTTGCGAACGGGGAGCACGAGGTGCGGGTCGGCGTCGGAGATGCCGAAGAGTCCTCGACCAACGTTCTCAACGTCGAGGGTGTGGCCTTCTTTTTCGGCGAGGAGGTTCCAGCCGGGCAGTTTCGAGAGTTCACGGGCACCGTCACGGTCACCGACGGAAAGCTGACTCTGGACCAGGGCTCGGCCCCCGACTTCGCCACGCGGATCAACTTCATCGAGATCGACGCGCTCGGTGCGCCCGAGGGCTGCGATGAAGGGGGCGAAGAGGGCACGGACGAGCACGATCCCCCCTCCGAGTCTTCGCCCACGGCGGTCTCCGACCTCCCGACAACCAGAGCGGCGGGGGCGTCGCCGCCGGCTCCGATCAACATCAACTTTCAGTCCGCCGGCTCACCCGTGGCGTGCGGCTACACGCCGGATCGAGGACGGCTCTTCGCCAAGCGGCACGACACATCGTTCGGCTGGAACCTCGACCACACCAAGAGGGCGCGGGACCGGGGAGTGCGCCTCGATCAGCGCAAGGACACGTTCGTTCGATTTCTCGCCGGAGGTGTGTGGGAGATCGCGGTGCCCATCGGGAACCACAGGGTCAAGATTGCGGTGGGAGACACCAACTTTGCGTCCGTCAACACGATCAAGGTCGAAAAAGTCGGGTTCTTCGACGAGCTGAGGCTCGGGGCAAACCAGTTCGCGACTCGCATCGTCGATGTGCCAGTGAGCGATGGGCGGCTGACCATCCACATGGGAAAGTCGTCCATAAGGAAGACGAAGATCAACTACGTCGACATCAATTCGCCCGGCGTCCGGTCGTGCCAGGACACGGCCCCCATCACAGGAGACGCATCCACCGGACCTCTACCCGCGCGCCCCTACGGGTTGACCGGGCTGCGCCGGGTCTTCGGCCAGCACTGCAGTCCCGAGGCGAACGATGGGCGGGCCTACTTTCCGTCGGCGGGAGGGCGCGGCAGCTACGGCTACGTCTACTTCCACTCCCGGCTCTCGAAATTGGTCGGCGGGAAAGTCCTCCCGGAGGTCAACGCCAAGAAGAGGGCCAACGACTACGGGGTGTGGGGATACGCCTGCCGGATGAAAACCGGAGGCACGTCCTGGAGCGTGCACTCCTGGGGTGCGGCCATCGACACCAATACGCTCCGTAACCCATTCGGACAGCGTCACTGGAACGGACGAGGCTGGAACGGAAAGCGGTTCGGAAGGTTCCTCCCGAATATCTGGATGGGCAGGGGCTTCTACTGGGGCCTCAACTTCAACGACCCCATGCACTTTCAGTACGTGAGTGGCTACTGATGAGGCACTTCATGCGTAATCGCGTTGCACTGCTCGCGGCCGGCATCGGCATCGCCGCGGGAATGGTGTCGTGGTTAGGGACCCCCTCCGAGGAGGCCGCCGGCATCGTGTCGCCGCCGGTGCCCGGACAGCAGATCGAGTCCGGCATCGTCCGCCACGTCGTCGAACGCCCCGGGGTGGGGACGGCTTTCGTCGTGGACCACGCCGGGCCCGATGTCTTGAACGTGTCGATCGACGGCGCCACCGAGGCCCCGCCGACCGAAGGCGAGATCACCAACCCGGCGATTTCCGAATCGGGCACCGTCGCCTGGGCGGAGGACCAGGCTCGCATCAAGGTGTGGGACCCTCGCACGGACGAGGTGACGACGCTCAACCGGCCGGACTCCACGACCGCCGTCTTCTCGCCCACGTTCGTGACCAACGACAGGATCGCGACGGTCGGCCAGCAAGCGGTGCCGGGAGTGCCGGGTGAGGACGACGGACTCAACAACCTGTTCGAAATGGACCTGAACGAGGGTACCTGGGAGCCTCTGACCTCCTTCGCCGGGGCACTGACCGATTGGACTGCGGTGCGCACCCCGGTCACGAATCCCGAGGGCGATGTGCTGTTCATCCGGGTGCGCGGCGATTCTCAGGCAACGACTCAACCCGGCTTCGAGCTGTGGACGAGCTCCGGCCAGGAAGTCCGCAGAGTGACCAAACTGCCGGGAGAGATGTACCTGGCCGGATTCAGCGGGGATCGCCTGATGTGGAACGCCCCGAGCGAGGCCTGCGACGACTGGGGCCTGTACCAGGAGACGCCGGGCGGGCTCGAGCAGGTCGGCTGCGGCGCGGTTCTCGCCGACCCGCTCGACGCCGTCGATCCCGACCTGGAGCAGGAGGAGCACGTCGACTTCGCAGCCCCGTCCCCGCAGGCCGAGGGCGACCTGGGCGTGATCGTGGGCGACTTCGCCTCCGAAGGTCAGGCGGCCGCCGCCGAGTCCCAGATGCGCGACGTCCCCGGCCAGCGTGTCGTCACGCACGATGCGCTGCCCCACGCGGTGGCGCCGGGGGCCTGGGTTGTGCTTCGTCCGGTGCCGCAGGGGATGTCACCGGATGACGCCCTGAAGGACGTGCGTCACGAGGTGCCGTCCTACGCAGGGATGGCCTTCATCGTCCCCCTGGGCGACTAGGCGAGCGATTCCTACGGATTTTCACGCAGCGTTGCTAATGCGGCTCGATTGGATGCCGATAATTCCCAGGGTGAGCCAGCGCGTGGAGCACAACGTGACGATGCTGCCCGGGAGAGCCGGGGCATCGTCGTTTGCGCGCGCCGTGGCCGTCACCAAGAGGCGGGTTTTCGGCCGCGGAGTGACGTCAGCACTCAAAGAGTCACAGCAGGCCCTCCGTGAGAACGAGAAGAACCTCGAGTTCCTCGTCAACCACGTCCCGGTTGTCGTGTACAAGGCCGAAACGGGCCAGCTCGGCCGCTGGTGGTACGTCAGTCCTCAGATCGAACAGCTGCTCGGCTACGCGCCCGACGAGTGGTTGAACGACCCAGCGCTGTGGTGGCAGCGAATTCATCCCGACGACCGGGATCAGGTGCTGGCGGACGAAGAGGCCATGGTGGTCGCCACGGCCTCTCACTCGGATCCGGTTCAGTACCGGATGGTTACGAAAGAGGGCCGTATCGTCTGGGTGAACGACGACGCCGCGGTGATCCGAGACGAGCAGGGTTCGGCGCTCTATTGGAGCGGTGTGCTCTCCGACATCACCGAGCGCAAGGTGCTCGAGGACCAGCTCAAGCACCAGGCTCTTCACGACCCGCTGACGGGGCTCGCCAATCGAGCCTTGTTCGTCGACCGCGTGGAGCATGCGCTCGAGAGAGCGGACCGTGAGAGCAGGCGGGTCGCGGTTCTGTTCTTCGACCTCGACGACTTCAAAACCATCAACGACAGCCTGGGCCACAACTGCGGGGACGAGCTGCTCGTGTCGGTGGCGACCCGTCTCAGCGAGGGCCTGAGGCCGGGAGACACGTTCGCCCGCTTCGGGGGCGACGAGTTCGCAATCTTCCTCGAAGACACCTCGTTGTCGAGCGCGACGAGCGTCGCCTACCGCCTCATTCAGGCCCTCGGCGAACCATTCACGATCGGAACCAGGGAAGTGATGGTGCACGCGAGTGTGGGCATCGAGTTCGCCGACGCGGCAACGACCAGGGCAGACGAGCTCCTCCGCAACGCCGACGTGGCAATGTACGTCGCCAAGGGCAAAGGGAAGGCTCGTTACGAGCTTTTTGATCCCAGCATGCACACCGCAGCTCTAAGACGTCTCGAGGTCAAGAGCGAGCTCAAGCACGCTATAGAGAAGGACGAGTTCGTCCTTCACTACCAGCCGATCGTCGGTCTCAAGGAGGGTCCGCTTCTCGGTATCGAGGCCCTGATCCGTTGGAAGCACGAGCGCCGGGGTCTGATCCCCCCCGCCGAGTTCATCCCTCTGGCGGAGGAGAGTGGACTCATCGTTCCGCTCGGGCGCTGGGTGCTGAGAGAGGCCTGCCGTCAGGCGCGCGACTGGCCGATCAACGATCCCGAGATCAGCCTGAGCGTCAACGTTTCGCCCAAGCAGTTCCAGCATCCCGGGCTGGTCGAGGACGTCGCCAACGCGCTGTGGGACTCGGGAATCGACCCGAGCATCCTCACCATCGAGATCACCGAGAGCGTGCTCATACACGACACCGAGGCCGCAATCGAGAAGCTCGGCCGGCTCAAGGACTTCGGGGTCCGGATCGCCGTAGACGACTTCGGGACCGGGTATTCGTCTCTCGGTTATCTAAAGCGCTTCCCGATCGACATCCTCAAGATCGACAAATCCTTCATCGAGGGCGTCGGGGACGGCACCGAGGAAGCGGCAATCGCACACGCGATCATCAAGCTCGGCGGGTCGCTCGGGCTCGAGGTGGTCGCCGAGGGGATCGAGGATCCGGAGCAGCTCGACGCTCTGCAGACGCTTCGTTGCGAGAGGGGCCAGGGCTTCTACTTCTCGAAGCCCGTCGATGCGGACACGATGGGCGAGATCCTGACGACGGGCCGTTTTCCGCTCAAGTCGAGCGACGAGTAGCCCGGACCGAGTCCGGCGCATCACCGGCCGATCGGCTCGTGGGGCGACACGGTCTTCGCATGTCTGGAGCGTCGAGTGAGTAGATCCGCTGGGGAAGACCGAAAAGTTGGGTGTCCTTCTCGTGCCTCATGCCGACCTTTCGCGCGACGGCTTGAGAGGGCACGTTGTCGGGATGAATGATCGAGATGAGCCGGCGGAGCCCCAAAACCTCGAAGGCGTGGTCGCGGCAGGCGATCGCCGCCTCGGGTGCGAAACCCTGTCCCCAGCGAGCCC
Source organism: Actinomycetota bacterium (assembly GCA_009379915.1). Lineage (GTDB taxonomy): Bacteria > Actinomycetota > CADDZG01 > CADDZG01 > WHSQ01 > WHSV01. The sequence continues at coordinate 30,328 of WHSV01000032.1, forward strand.
GCTTGATGCTGTACCCGAGCTCGATCTCACGGGCTCCGTCCACCTTCTGAACGACCAGGCCGCACTCGCCGAGGAACTCCCCGGTGCTCTTGAGCTCGACGACCCAGAGACCGAACCCGTTCCGCTCATAGGAGAGAAGGTTCCGGTCGATCCAGGCGACCGTCTCGTCCCTGGACTTGGTCCGGGGGTAGTAGCGCATCGTCTGCCTGTCGGCAAACATCGCGGCGCGCTCGTCGACGTCGGCCGGCAGATACGCGCGCAGCCGCAGACGGCTCGTCGAGATCAAGGTCGTCCCAGTTGATCCCGGGGAATCACTCGCCGAATCCTCACCTTTCGCTGACAACCCGCCATTAGACCCACTCCGAGGGCGGAGCACGCCAGTTGCCAAAGTCTCGCCGTGCCTGGGAGGCGGCCCAGATATTGAGAAATGGTACAAACTGGACTGACGTTCGGAGGTTATCTGGCCCGAGCAGAGCCGATCCGTCGCTGGAGAACCCCGACAACCGTGGGTAAGGGCAAGTATCAGCATGAACCGAAGACGATTCCTTGCATATTTTGGGATTGGAGCGGCGGGGAGCCTCGCCGGGGGCGCGCTCGCTCATTCGCGGCGACCGAACGACGTTCCCCGACCCCGCCAGGCCCGAGAGGCCTCGATCGGTGAGGTCACGACCCCTACTTCGACAGGGATGCAGCGCATCATCTGGTCGGTTGACACCGAGGAGCCCGTCGCCGCCGTGACCTTCGATGACGGCCCCGATCCCGCGTTTACACCGCGCATCCTCGACCTACTCGATCGTTTCGGAGTAACCGCTACGTTCATGGTCATGGGCTACAACGCCGTCCAACACCCCGATCTGCTGCGGGATATCGCGGAAGCGGGACATGAAATCGGCGGGCATGGCTGGAAGCACCTGAACCTGGCCGAGATCAGTCCCGAAGAGACCAGAGAAGAGATCGAGCACGGCAACCGGATTATCGAGGAGCGGACCGGGGTTCCGATCCGGGTCTTCCGGCCTCCGTACGGACGCTTCGATGAGGATACCGTGAGGCTGCTGGCCCGATCGCGGCGGGACCTCGTCGTGTGGTCGGTGACTCGCGGGATGCTGTCCTGGCGGGAGCCCGAGCAGATCTCGTCCCATGTCCTGAGCGCTCTCGGTCCGGGGGACATCGTCGATCTTCACGATGGGATCGGGCGGGCGACCTTCAATCCCCGCAGCGAGTCCGCCCGGCGGATCCGGAGGCGCCGAGAGGATGAGTTGTCGGCTCTTCCGCGGATTCTGGAGGGCGCGAAGGCGAGGGGACTTCGGCTCAAGTCGGTCTCCGACCTCATGGCCGCATGGCAGGGCCCCAGCACAAGATGACCACTCGCCCGAGTAGGCGTGCTGGTCCCTCGCCGGGTAACCGCGACGCGGAATCAGACGGCCAGCATCGTGCGGAGGTGCTCGCCGGCGAGCGGGGTGGACGGACTCTCTCCGAGGAGCGCGCTGCAACTCGCGCCGGGAGGCTGCGCTCGCTCGACGCACTACGCGGCCTGGCCATAGTCGTCATGTTGCTGGCCGGGAGCCCATTCATGCGTGAGGACCTTCCCATTCAGCTGAAACACCCACAGTGGCACGGACTCAGATTCGCGGACCTCTTCTTTCCCCTGTTCCTGTTCGTGGTGGGCATCGCAATGACGTTGTCACGCCGGACCGGACAACCACGGCTGGTACTGAAACGGGTGGTCCTCCTGGCTTTTCTCGGCGTGGCCTTGACGTCACTCAAGCACCAACGACTCGCCATTCCCGGAGTGCTCCAGCACATCGCCGGTTCCTATCTGCTGGCCTGGCTGGTGCTCCGATCCCCCAGGAAGCTGCAACCCGTGCTCACCGCGGGGATCCTGGTGGGGGTGTGGGCTGGTTTCCTGCTTTGGGCGGGGGCAGGTCAGGAACCTTGGAGCATGGAGGATTCCTTGGCGCATAGCGTCAACGAGTGGTTCTTCGGCGGGTTCTCGACCGAGGGATTCGTACAAACCATTGCGAGTTCCGTCACCGTGTTGGGCGGTGCGTTCGTCGGGCGGATGGTGAAGGATCAACGCAATCCCCCTCTCCTCGCGCGACGGCTCGTATTTCATGCGGCGTGGCTGATCGCGGTTGCCCTGCTCATATCCATCGAGGTTCCGATCAACAAGCGCTTGTGGACCCCCTCCTTCACTCTGCTGACGCTCGGAACGTCTTGCGCTTGGTTCGCGCTACTTATCTGGGTTATAGACATCCGTCGCCATCGGTGGTGGGTCACTCCCCTGCACGAACTCGGGGCGAACCCGATCGCGGTCTACGTGGGGTTCATCACCGTGAGAGCATTCGTCTCCGGATACCAGGACGTCGCGCCCCAGTTGGCGCCGTTCGGGAGCGAACTCGCCGGTTCCATGACGTACGCACTTGCGTGGGTCGCTCTCGCATGGCTTTTCGCCCATCTGCTTTACCGCCGCGAGGTCTTCCTCAAGCTCTGAACGATTTGTTGGAGACCTCTAGTAGAGGACGGCTTTACTGGATCGGCGGGTGGGATCGTCAGCCGCCCGCTATCAGCGCTACTCCCAGGGCCGAGCAGGCGAGTCCGACCAGTTGCAGTCGGTGCAGCCGTTCGTGGAGGACGAACCGGGCGAGGACGACGGTGGCTCCCGGGTACATCGAAGTCAGCACCGCGACCAGCGATAGAAGGCCGACCCGGCTCGCCGCGAGGAAGAGCAGGTTGGCCGTCACGTCCAGGATCCCGGCGCTCGCAATGAGTCGCAGCGATCCGGGGAGTGGCCGAAGGTCACGCCGCCCGACAACCGCAATGAGCGCCACGACTCCGAGGGACGCCGTGCGCGCTCCGATCAGCGGCCACAGTCCGGAGTCGCCACCCGCGCGGCTCAGCAGGATGAAAAAGACTCCGAAGGCCAGGCCCGCTCCCACGGCCTCCCTGATCCCCGAGTAACCGCCTGTTTGTCCGGCGTGGTCGGGCGACGCCGAGACGAGTCCTACCGCGATCAGCGCGACGACGACTCCGATCAGGGACAGAGCTCCGGGTCGCTCACCGAGAAGGAGCCCGGCCAGGACGGGAACACCCGCTGCGATGACGCCAGTCGTCGGGGCCACGACGCTCATCCGGCCGAGGGCCAGTCCCCGGTAGAGCAGCAGAACTCCCAGCCCGCCCCCCAGCCCGGAGCCCATGCCCCAGCCGAACGCCTCGATCGTGAAGGGGGCGTCCAGGAAGAAGGGGAGCGCGGTGAGCAGCACCGCCGAGCCGATGACCTGCGAGCACACGACGACGGAGAACTCGTTCGTCCGCTTGGTCGAGAGGCCTCCAAAGAAGTCGGCTGCGCCGTAGGTCAGGGCCGCACCGAGCCCGAGCAGGATCGCCATGGGCAGCATCGTGCCATCTCGTGCGCTTTCCTCGGGCCGGGGGGCCCCGAAGGGTACATGAGCCCGTTTTGGGGGCCGCTCGGGTTGGAACCGGGTTGAAAACCGGGCATCGAGGGGGAAATTGTGTGGGGTTTCGGGTTCTCGGGGCCACTCACGTGGGTTTGGGGGCTGTGCGAGGGGAGGTTCGGACAGGTTTTTGGCGTGACAACCGCCAGGCGAGACTGAGGCCAAAAATAAGGTG